>JAMCWE010000116.1 GCA_023475265.1 Bacteroidota bacterium | reverse complement strand
TCCCGGAAAATCAAAGAAGGTAAAATTTATAAAAACTACAGAATCAAAAAATGAATTGAACACTGAACTTATTAACAAAACAAACACCTTACTTGGCATTAAAGGTTATTATACTAATCTTGATGAAAAAGCGATAAGTAACGAACTGGTTATAGAGCGGTATCATCAACTTTATAAAATAGAACAAGCATTTAGAATATCAAAACATGATTTGAAGACCCGTCCCATTTTTCATTTTAAGGAAGACCCGATTAGATTTCACGTTCTAATTTGTTTTATGGCTTTAGCTGTTTCAAAGTACATTGAATTAAAAACTAATATGTCAATACGAGTGTTTCTGTCAGAATGTAAAAAAATTACAGACGCTAAATTGTTAAACAAGAACAATAATAAAGTTATTGTTAAGAGAGTTCTTCTATCGGAGGAGGCTGCAATAATAATGGAGAAGCTAAACTTGCTGCCGCACTAAAAAATACAAGTCAGGAGAGGTGGCTTCATGAAAATTTCATTAGAATTATTTTTTATTCTTTTATTTGTCTACGGGTGTTCTGATCCAGTCAAAATCGATCTAAAAAATTATTCAAATCAGATCAAACAAATTAGCGCACAAGAAGAAGATGCTTTGAAAAGATGGAATTCAGTTTCCGGAGATAATTTTGTAAATGATGGATATATGTATCAAGCTTTAGACACATATATAATTGATAATTATAGTCAATTTTTAGAAAAACTAAATGGAATTAAACCACAGACGAAAGAAATTCAAGAGTTAAACAATATTTATATTCAAGCTGCACAAAAACAACTAAACGGTTTTAAGATGATGAGAGATGGTTTGGAAAAACATAATAAAGATATTATGAATAAATCCTATCAACTTTTAACTGAAGGAAGAACTGAAGAAAAAAACTGGGTAAAGAAATATGAAGAGCTTTCAAAATCACATTGATAAAAATTGTTTTCTATCCAATTCAGCTTGAAAGAAAATAATATTGTGCGATAAACGCACTCTTTTTTCAATTATTCTTTCACAAGTTTTTTAATACAGTTTTTATTTTTATTTTTGCACTGAATTTTAATTACGATGTGAATTGATGGAAATCTTATCTGATAAACCTAAATGCCATTGCGGAATTTTTGGCATTTTCAATAATGAAACTGCCGGTGTAAATACTTATTACGGATTACTTGCGTTGCAACATAGAGGGCAGGAAGCCAGTGGAATAGTCACTAAGAATCTAAATAAAAAAGGGAATTCAGTATTTAATCTGCATAAAGGCGAAGGACTTGTTTCTGAAGTATATTCTGATCAAAAAATATTTAAAGAAATTTTAACAGGCCTTTCAGCAATTGGGCACAACAGATATTCAACCACCGGATCTTCAGATTCACAAAACAATATTCAGCCATTTGTTGTTCATTATAGGTTAGGCAATTTGGCTGTAGCTCATAACGGAAACTTAACAAATGCTAAACAGCTGCGTGAAGAGCTAGTAAATGAAGGCGCAATATTTCAAACTACAAGCGATACCGAAGTTATTTTACACTTAATTGCCAGAAGTAAATTAGACAATCAGATAGAACAAATTAAAGAGGCATTAGAAAAACTTGAAGGTGCCTTCTCATTAGTTATTTTAACTGATGATAAATTAATTGCTGCCAGGGATCAATATGGTTTCAGACCTCTTTCAATTGGAAGAGTTAATGGTTCATTTGTCATTGCCTCTGAGACGTGCGCTTTTGATATTATCACTGCAGAATTTGTTAGAGAAGTTCAACCCGGTGAAATAGTTGTAATTGATGACTCGGTTAAAAATGAATTTGAAATAAATTCCATTCGAATTAAGGAAAATTCGATTTTTCCAAAGAAGCATTGCATCTTTGAATATATATATTTCTCACGTCCAGACAGTTTTATATTTGGTCATAACGTTGATAAAATGAGAAGACGTTTGGGGAAAATCTTAGCTAGAAAATATCCGGTAAGAGATAAGGATAATGAGAAGGTAATTGTTATAAGTGTTCCGGATAGTTCTAATACTACTGCACTTGGTTATCAAACAGAGCTTGAAAAAGAAGGAATTAATTCTAAACTGGAAATAGGTTTGATAAGAAGCCATTATATTGGACGAACCTTTATTCAGCCGGAACAAGAAAAAAGAAAAATTGGTGTTAGAATAAAATTCAATATTGTAAAAGGAGTTTTAGAAGGGCGGACAGTTGTTATTGTTGATGACTCAATTGTCCGTGGTACAACTTCCAGACAATTGGTAAATTTGATTAAAGAAGCTAAGCCCAAAGCCATACATTTAAGAATTTCTTCAGCACCAATAATGCATCCGTGTTTTTATGGTATGGATTTTCCAAGCAAAGATGAATTAATCGCATGTCAAATGAATGGGGATATAAAAGGAATTGAAAAATATCTCGGTGTTGACAGCCTGGAATATTTAACCATTGATGAAATGTTAGAAGCTGTATCTGAAGCAGGAATTAATAATTTCTGTACAGCTTGTTTCTCTGGTAATTATCCAACCGAAGTTGATGTTGCTTTTAAGAAAGAAATGTATGAATTGTAAAGCAGTAATTGCTTTTTTGATCTCTCTATTTTTTTCTTTCATTTCATATTCTCAAACAACTTGTTTCATAAAATATAAAAATTCCGTCGATCTTTCTGCCATAGCAGAAAAAATTAAATCAAAACAATTCATATCTTCCAAATCAATTCAATCAATTGGAAATTTAAATATCTCTGCTAGCTTCTTCGCTAGAAATTTAGGAAAAGACGATCCAAATTTATCTCGAATAGTAAAACTCACTTTCCCGGATTATAATTCAGAACAAACTTTTATAAGCCAAATTAAAAATGATCCATCTGTTGAATACGTACAATCTTCAAATTTATATAAGATAGATTCAATCCCAAATGACAGTCTTGTAAGCCAGCAATGGGCACTTCAAAAGATCAAAGCATTTGATGCATGGAATATTACTCAAGGCTCCGATACAATAATAATTGGACTTATTGATACCGGCATTGATTACTTGCATCCGGATCTAAAAAATAAAATTTATATAAATAAGGGAGAAGTCGGCATTGATCAAAAAGGGAATAATAAAAAAAATAATGGCATAGACGATGACGGAAATGGTTTTATTGATGATTATATGGGCTGGGATTTTACAGATAGAAAAGGTTTTCCATTTGATTCAACAAGCGGAGATTACCTTGGATGGGATAATGATCCAATGGATGAGAATGGACATGGAACTTATATTGCCGGTATATTAGCAGCAGAAACTAATAATCAAATTGGAATAGCAGGCGCTGCACCAAAAATAAGAATACTAAACATTAGAGCATTTGATCCTTCCGGTTACGGAGAAGAAGATGATGTTGCATCAGCTATTTTGTATGCAGTAAAAATGGGTGCAAAAGTAATCAATATGAGTTTTGGCGACACGCAATATTCTAACGTATTGAGAGATGTTATTAAGTATGCATACAGTAAAGGTGTTGTACTTGTTGCAAGCGCTGGTAATGATGGTTCTGAGGAACCTCATTATCCATCCGGTTATTCAGAAGTAATTTGTGTCGGAAATTCAACAGAAGATGATTATGTAGCTTCCAGTTCAAACTACGGCTCCACACTTGATTTAGTAGCTCCTGGCACTAATATTTTGACAACTGAAAAGGGAGGTGGTTATACTGAAGTTAGTGGAACTTCGGCATCAGCTCCATTTGTTTCTGCAACAACTGGACTGATTTTATCTTTAGGAAATTTTTCTAATGAAGATGTGAAACAAATTTTGAAATCGACTGCGGATGATATTGAACAACCAGGTTGGGATATTAGAAGCGGGGCAGGGCGGCTTAATATGTATAAAGCATTAAGTTCACTCGCTCCTTCAATAATCAAATTTGATTCGCCCACTCAAGATTATTCTACATTATCAGATACACTTAAAATCTATGCGACAGTTTTATCGGCATATTTTAGTAATTACAGTTTATATATTGGAACTGGACAAAACCCACCTACTTGGATTAACTTAATTCAAGATGGTCAATACCAATTTGAAAATAAAAATATATACAATTTAAATTTATCATCTTATGCAGATTCAACTTATTGTTTAAGATTAGTTGTCCAATTAAATAATGGGAAGACAACTGAAGAAAGAGTAAATTTTAATATTATTAGAAAACCTCCTTCAGCTAATTTGATTTTTATTGGACCAGCTTATTATGGAGATAAGGCAACTATACTAGCATCGATACACACCGATCAATTAAGTGTAATTAAAATGTATTATAAAAAATCAGGAGAAAAGGATTTCAGTACAATTTCTCTTGATGGATTTTCATCCAATACTTTATCAGTTAATAATCTTCATTACGGTTTTATACCTTTAGATATTGTTAATCAAAACACTTCTTATGAAATATATTTTGAAGCTATTAATCAAGTTGGATTAACAACAATAATAAATAATAACGGTTCTGATTTTAATATCTCAACCAACTTTCCTTTATATCCCGTATATTCAACCGAGTTGCCATATGCATTACCGCCGGGAGAAATATATCAGTATCCATTGAACATCACTTCTACTGATTCAAATGAAGTTGCAATTCGGAAATCCAGCAATCCGCAAAATTCATATTTTTATAAATTGTCGGGAAGTAATTTCATTAAATTTGATTCGCTTCAAGGTATGATTTTAAAAGACTATGGCGATTTCAACAATAATGGTAAAAAAGATTTACTAACTTATTTTGTTTACGATGGATTTATTTATGAACAATTGAATCCTTTTTCACCAAACTTTGTTCAAAAATTTGCAGATACAACTAAAATATTTTGGCCAATCCTAGCTCAAGATATTGACGGAGATGGAAAGACTGAAATTCTTGCGATAGATAGTGACACTTCTTTTGTAGTTTGGAAAGTTCAAAGCAATCTTAGTTTATCTGATTCAGTTAGACTAACTAACTTTGCTCAAAATGTAACTGAGAACAAAGTATTAGATTCACCCAATGCTGTAATCACTGATTTAAATGGTGATGGTAAAAAAGAAATTTGGATGGTTGATAAAGGTGGCGATATTTTCAGTTATAATATTATTGGGTCTGATAATTATCAAAAAGGTAAAGTTATTTCAACTGGATTTGAAAGTTCCTCATCATATTTAACTGCTGGGAAATATTTGGGTAACGGAACAACTGAAATGGCGGTCTTGCTTCATTCAATTCCGAATATTGACATCGCACCATATTATAGATTAGTAATTTTTAATTTTATTGCAGATTCACTTAATATTATCTATGATAATGCATTCATTGATCCCACAACAGAATTTAATACTCAGTTTCAACAAGTTGATAATAGTATAAGATTTGCAGATATAGATAATGATGGCAGAGACGAGCTAATATTATTTATATATCCTTATTCTTATATTTTAAAATATGAAAATGGACAAAGTTCAATTATATCTTATGAAAAAAATATTAATTCAAATTCAATCTTTGTCGGTGATCTAAATAAAAATGGAGTACCTGAAGTTGCCTTTCCGACAAATTCTGGAATTAGGTTTTATGAATTTGCAGTTTCAAATTATCCAAGTACGCCGACTGATTTAACAGGCTATAGCATTGATTCATCTAATATTCATTTGGGCTGGATTGGATACTCCAATAAATATTATGTTTACAGAGGTGATCAACAAAGTGATTTAATTTTATTAGATTCAACAACTTCGAATAACTATAAAGATACATCATGCAAAAATAATTTTTCATATTATTATGCGATTAAATCAGTTGATGAAACAAAACAATATCCTACTTCTAACTTGAGCCAAATAATTAAAATATATTGTCATAACCCGGCACAAATAATTAGTGCTATTTCCAAATCGTCTAATTCCGTATTAATTACTTTTTCGAATAAGATAAATAATTCAATTGATGATTTTAACTCATTCGAAATATTACCATCAAACTTTCCTTCATCTGTTTCTACGGAAAGTCAATATTCATATTTAATAACTTTTACTGATCCGCTTAATACTGGAGAGAATTATTTATCGATAAAAAATGTAAATGATTTCTACGGTTCTCCTTTAAAAAATGATACTGTAAAATTTATTGTAGATAGCGTTTCATCCCAAATTAGTTTTTATGTCCAATCTTATGAAATATTAAATCCATACAAAATTAAATTATCATTCAACATGGATGTTGATTCTGTTTCAGCTGTCAATATTAATAACTATATTTTTACTCCGGAAAATAAAGTAACTAATGTCCAAGTCGATAATAACGATCCTAAAAGTATATTTCTAAATCTGAATGGACAGAAACCAGTGGGTTCAATTGGAATTCAATATAAACTAAGAATTACGAATTTAATTTCTTCAGATCAGTCTGGAAATATTAAAATTAATTCAAGTTCCGGAAGTTACATTGTGCTCACAAAAATTTCAGATAACTTATCCGATGTTTATGTTTATCCGAGTCCAGTGAGAATATTATTTGGAAACGAAAAAATAACTTTTGCTAACTTACCTCAAAGAGTTAAAATTACTATTTTTAATTTAAACGGAAAAAAAATAAATGAAATTGATAGAACAAGTGATAACGGGGGATTAGATTATAATCTTATGGATATTTACGGGAGATTGTTAAACAGCGGAATATATTTATTCAGAATAGTTCGATATGATAACTCTAACAATGAAGTTGAACAGAAAATAGGTAAATTTGCTGTTATAAGATGAAAATTAATTATAGTGAAATAAAGACTAAATCCAATTTACTCAGTCTAATCAGGTTGTTTTCGGCGATACCATTTTGGTTTTTGTTGGATAATATTCAATCAATTCAAACAAGATATATTACAATTGCTCTTTGCATCTTTGCAGCCATTACTGATATTCTTGATGGATATCTTGCTAGAAAATACAATGAAATAACCGAGTTTGGAAAAATAATTGATCCTCTTGCAGATAAATTTGTAATTGGTTCTATAATTATAAAATTGTTTTTAATTGGTAAAGTAGATACTTTTTATTTTTTATTGATTGTTGGAAGAGATTTATTGATTTTTTTAGGTGGGGTAATTGTTACAAAAAAAATTGGCAAAGTATTGCCATCTAATATATTGGGGAAAATTACAGTTATTAATATTAGCATTGTGATATTGTTGATTCTTTTTAATATAGACTTAACAAATATCATTTTTATTTTATTTTACTACTTAAGCATTACGCTTATAATTATTTCAATAATTGTTTATACATATAGATCATTTGAATTTATAAAAAAGAAAGATTATGGGACTATTTAATAATTTAAATTTTGAAAAATTAAAATCGGGTTTAACGAAAACTAGAAATAAAATTTTTAATGCTATTAGTGAGACTATAAGCGGTAAAGCAGTATTAGACGAAATGACAATTGAAAAAATTGAAGAGATATTAATTTCATCTGATATTGGCTTTGAAACTTCAGAAAGAATTATAGATAAAGCTAAAGAACTTTTAAAAAACGATAAAGATCGCACATCTCAAAATATAATTGAAACAATAAAATTTGAGCTAACATCCATTTTACCAGATGAAAGCATAACACAAAGTGATATTGAAAAAGTTAAACCTTATATAATACTTATCGTTGGTATAAATGGAGCAGGGAAAACAACTACTATTGGGAAACTGGCTCATAATTACAAAAAGTCGGGATTAAAAGTGATAGTCGGGGCTGCAGATACATTTCGAGCAGCCGCTAACGAACAATTAGAAATTTGGGCTAATCGAGCTGGTGTGGAAATTGTCAATAACAAAAAAAGCACCGATCCTTCATCAGTCGTATTTGAAACTATAACTACCGCTATAAAAAATAATTTTGATGTAGTTTTAATTGATACTGCTGGTCGTCTTCATAATAAAACTCATTTAATGGAAGAACTAAACAAAATAAAAAGAGTCATTAAAAAGTTATTACTGTATGCTCCAAATGAAACACTTTTAGTTATTGATGGAAATACGGGTCAAAATGCAATTGTTCAAGTAGATGAATTTTCAAAAGTAACTGATATAACTGGACTCATAATTACTAAATTAGATGGAACAGCTAAAGGCGGTATTGTATTTCAAATTTGTAACAGATTAAAGATTCCAGTAAAATATATTGGCGTTGGGGAAGGTATAGATGATTTGCAAACATTTGATCCAGAACTTTTTGTCTCAGCTATATTCGAAAACTAAAATATAGAGAAGTAAAGGTTTACATAATATACATTATCGGACATAGCAAAATTTTATTCATATTTAAAAAAACCTTCTCCAGTTTTCCTACCAAGTTTTTTAGCTGCCACCATTTTTTTTAGCAAAGGACATGGTCTATATTTAGGGTCATTAAATCCATTATATAAAACTTCCATAATTGCTAAGCAAACATCCAATCCAATAAAATCTGCCAATGTTAGAGGCCCCATTGGATGGTTCATTCCTAATTTCATTACTGTATCGATATCTTCTTTTGAAGCTACTCCTTCCAGTAATGCAAAAATTGCTTCATTTATCATCGGCATTAGAATTCTATTTGAAATAAATCCCGGATAATCGAATACTTCAACTGGAACTTTATCCAATTTAATTGCTATCTTTTTTATTGTTTGAAAAGTTTCATCGCTTGTTGAATATCCTCTTATTATTTCAACTAATTGCATTACTGGAACAGGATTCATAAAATGCATTCCGATAAATTTATCTGGCCTATTTGATACAGATAATTCAGTTATTGAAATTGAAGAAGTATTTGAGGCAAATATAGATTCAGGTTTAATTATTTTCTGAAGTGTATTGAAAATATTAACTTTAGTTTCTTTATTCTCATAAACAGCTTCGATAATTAAATCAGATTCGCTTGGAACATTTTCTATACCAATAACTGGATTAATGTTAGACAGAGTTTCAGTTTTTTCTTTTTCGGTTATGCTTCCTTTTTTGATTTGTCTATCTAGATTTTTTGTTATGGTTGTTATTCCTTTATTCAGCAATTCATTATTAGTTTCTACTAAATTTACTTTGAATTTTCTCATTGCAAAAACATGAGCAATTCCATTCCCCATTGTTCCTGCACCAATAACGGATATTAATTTTATTTCCATATAACTTCCCTTTTAGTTTTTATAATTTTTAATAATTAAAGCCGATGCTTCCCCGCCGCCAATACAGAGCGAAGCTAATCCATAAACTGAATTACGTCTTTTCATTTCATAAATTAAAGTGGTTAGAATTCTTGCTCCACTAGCGCCTATTGGATGTCCTAATGCAATCGCGCCGCCGTTAACATTTACTTTCGAAGGATTAAGATCTAACAATTTATTAACAGCAAGTGAAACAACCGCAAAAGCTTCATTAATTTCAAAAAGATCAATATCATTTTTTGTTAGTTCTGCCTTTTTCAAAACTTTTGTAATTGCATCCGCAGGCGCAGTAGTGAATTCAATTGGCGCTTTTGCAGCTGAACTTTGCGCTACGATTTCTACTAGAGGAATAATTCCTAATTCCTTGGCAGTTTCCTCACTGGTAATTATAAGCGCAGCCGCTCCATCGTTAATACTTGACGCGTTAGCTGCTGTTACTACACCATCTTTTTCGAACACAGGTTTCAGTTTTGGGATTTTATCAAAATTCACTTTTGTTGGTTCCTCATCTTTATCAATAAAATTTTCTCCAGCCTTTGTTTTTATTGGTACTTGAACTATTTCATCTATAAATTTTCCGTTATTTTGAGCTTCAATTGCTTTGCGGTAAGAATTTACAGAAAATTCATCCAACTGTTCACGAGTAAATTTAAAATCCTTCGCGCAAGATTCGGCGCAGCTTCCCATATGAATATTATTGTATACGTCCCACAAGCCATCTCTTATCAATGAATCTACTAATTCACCGTTTCCTAGTTTATAACCGTTGCGAGCATTTGTTAGCAAGTACGGTGCATTCGACATACTTTCCTGTCCACCGGCAATAATTATATTTGCATCGCCACACTGAATTGCCTGCTGAGCTAACATAACAGCTTTTAACCCACTTCCGCACATTTTATTAATTGTTAAACATTCTGTTTTATTTGGCAACCCAGCAAAGATAGCAGCTTGACGAGCAGGTGCTTGTCCTTGTCCGGCAGTTAGTACATTTCCCATTATGACTTCATCAATAAGATTAACGTCAATTTTAGAAGAATCGATAACACTTTTTATTGCGATGCTTCCCAATTTAGCTGCACTTAAAGACGATAATGTACCACTGAGTGAGCCAATAGGAGTTCTTTTAGCGGCAGTTATTACTACTTTTTTCATATCTATCTCCCAAACTTTTTTGGATAATTAAAAATTATTTAATCCATCAATATTCAAATTTAATAAATTAAGTAATATAAAATTACATTTATTATGATTCTCATAGAAAAAAAGTTGAATTAAATTTCTAATTATGAGGAGTAGTTAATGCAGATAGTTCATAAATAATGTTTAATATTATCAGGTTTATATTAACATTATTATTTATTAAAGTAGATAGGTTTTCAAATTTCGAAACGATTTCTTTCAATTGAATATAGGGAAACCTTGCATTAAATTTTTCAAGTGTTTCTTTATATTCCGAATAGTAATAATCGTTTAACTCAAATCTAAATCTTTGAAGGTCGCTTAGCCAGATATTTATCATATTGATTATAAGCTTAATTGCATCTGTACTATTTTCTTTTAGATATGGATTGAATTGATCTAAAGCCGAGTTATATTTTCTGCCAAATGAATATCTGAGTATATGAATTGTTTTTTCAAGTAATTCTTCAAAATTATGTTCGATCAAATTCATAGAATTAAAAATTGATCCACCAGAAAACACAGCAATCTTTTCCGCTGAAGTTAAATCTATTCCAAAATATTTTACTAAGATATTCTTTACATCATTATTACTTAGAGGTTTAAAATTAATTTCCCAACATCTTGAACGGATAGTTCCTCTAAGCAAAGCAGGATATGGTGTAGTTAAAATAAATATTATACCAGGAGGCGGTTCTTCTAGAGATTTTAATAACGCATTTTGTGAAGTATCATTCATTAAATGTGCATCCGAAATTAAAATTATTCTATATAAGACATCTGAGAATTCAAACGATAGAAATTTTTTAATATCTCGAATGCTGCTAATTTTGATATTTGAAGCTTTAGGGATAGAAATTTTATAATAAGGGTTAACTGATTTTTTTTTAATTTCTTCTTGAATAGACTGAACTTCTTCTAAAGATAACTTTTCTGTAGGACCGCTGCTGTCCGTTTCATTTTTCCCTCTCGGTAAAGGAAAAATATATTTTATATAAGGTTCTGAGTAATTGGATAGCTGCTTATTAATTTCGGAAGATTTAACATTATCTAGAAGTTTAGTGTTTATAGTTTGAGCAAATTTAAGAGCAGTAAAATCTTTACCTATACCTTCAATTCCAGTAAATAAAAGTGCGTGTGGTATTTTGGAAGAAACAATTAGTTGAGTTAAAATTTCTTTAATTGTCTCTTGTCCGTAAATGTCAGTCCAAAAATCATTCATACAATAAAAAAGGCGCTCAAGGCGCCTAATAAATTAATAATCATCCTCATTATAGAAGAAGTCTTCATCTGATGGGTAATCAGGCCAAATATCTTCGATTGATTCGTATGGTTCTTCCGAATCTTCGAGTTCAATTAAATTTTCTACTACTTCATACGGTGCCCCAATTCTTTCGGCGTAATCTATTAGCTCTTCTTTTGTAGCTGGCCATGGTGCATCATCCAAATATGAAGCAAGCTCAACTGTCCATATCATATTATTCATTCTCCACTGATAAATTAGTTCTTAATTGTTAACTCGAAGAAGCCTAAATCTCCAAAAAAGAATTCGTCGGGATTTAATGCGACTCCATTTTGATGTACTTCGTAGTGCAAATGGGGACCAGTTGATAATCCCGAGTTCCCTGATAAGGCAATCTCCTCTCCACGTTTTACTTTTTGACCTTCATGAACAATTGCTCGTGATAAATGTGCATATATTGTCTGATAACCAAAATTGTGATCAATTTCTACAACCAATCCAAATCCCTCCTTGTTTCCTACAAAATCAATTGTTCCATCTCCCGTAGCAAATACTGGAGACCCTGATTGAACATTAAAGTCAATTCCTTCATGCATTCTCTTTATGTGTAATATTGGGTGAAATCTCATGCCAAATCCGTCGGTTATAATACCATTACATGGTTTTATTGCTGGAATTGCGCTGTACAATTGTTTATTTTCCTTAAGCTTATTTGAAATTTCAATGTACTGAGTTTTTTCGAAATTTATTTTTCGAGAAACATCATCAACATATGAAAGAACTTGTTTTAACTTTTCTTCTGATACACTTGTTAAAAAATCCAAAGAATTATCAAAAGAACCGCCACCAATTCCAATCATCTTTTCATCATTTGAAATTGGTTGTAAGTTGACGGCAATTCTTAAATTGTTATCAGTCTTTGATAGACTATCAACTTGAATATTTAGATTTTCATACAATGTTAACATTCTATCTAGATTTTCCTTTAATTCTCTGTTTTCAGCTCTTAAAGAAATAAGGCTTTTTGAAGATTTAGCTATGGTGCTTATAAAGTAATAAGCTCCACTGATAATCGAACTAAATACAACTAAAGAAAGTAGAAAATATATAATCAGCTTAGATTTATAATTTCTTATCTCTACAAACTGAAGTTTTGGCTTAGAAAAGTAATATAATTTTTTCATAATTGAGAGCCGAATGTAAAAAATAAAGGTTTATTTGTCAATAGGATTTTAAGTTATATTTTATTCAAAATCATGTTCAAAATAATCAACACCTCTGATATTATCCGTATTATTTCCCATTAGCCTTTTATTAAGACGTTGTTGAAAATGATTTGCAGCATCATAACCGTAATGTTTAAGTAAATAATTTAAACTAATTACCTCTGAAATAACAGTAATATTTTTACCGGGTAGTATAGGAAGTTTTATATAAGGAATTTCGACATCCGAAATACTGACGTTATTACCATCAAGACCAGTTCTTGTGTACTCTGCTTTATCATCCCATACTTCTAGTTCGACTATTACTTCCAGACGTTTTTGATATCTGATGGCTCTAATTCCAAATGTCTTTTCAACATCGATTAAACCTAATCCTCTTATTTCCATAAAATGTTTTACTAGATTAGTCCCAGAGCCAATTAGAATTCCTTCACCTTTTTTTGTAAGAATTATAATATCATCTGCAACTAAGCGATGTCCCCTCTCAATCAAATCAAGAGCGACTTCACTCTTCCCTATTCCAGACTTTCCGACAAACAACATACCCACACCATAAACATCTACAAATGAGCCGTGTATTGAAATTTTAGGTGCAAATTGATCATCAAGAAAATCACCAACGAGATAAATTAATTTCGTAGTGGCAAATTCTGAAGTGAACAATGGAATACGATATTTATTGGATAAATCAATAAGCAATGGAAATGGTTTGTTATTATCAGTTAGAATAATACATGGAATATTAAAATTGAAAAGTCTTTCCAGAGTTTTTTGTTTCTCTTCATCTGTTAACTGGTCAAGATATCTCATTTCAGTGTTGCCAAATACCTGAACTCTTGAATAAGTAAATAGATCGACAAATCCAGCTAATGCCAATCCTGGTCTGTAAAGATTTTGATCATGAATCTTTTTATCAAATCCCGACTTATTTGAATATAATTTTAGTTTAAATTTATCTTTGATATTATTATACAAAAATTCAACTGTAATATATTCTTTTCGAGATATGGACTTTTGGTCAATCTTCATGCCTTTACTCTGACTGTCCTTTTGGTTTTTAATTTTTTTAATTGTCTTGAAAGTTTTTCTACCGCTCCTGCCGAAGATTTCTTAAAATCATCTGACGATTCAGTTGCAGTTAAAATTTGTCCTGGTACTTTCAATATCATCTCAACAGTTTTTACGCTGTTGTTGGCGTTTTGAAAACTTAAAATAACATTAACATCTAAAATATTATCATTGAATTTATTTAATGAATCTACTTCTGATTTAATAAAATCTTTCAAAGTGCTATGGGCTTTAAATTTTCTAGCTGTTATTTTCACGTTCATAATAGACCTCCCAATATTAAGATTTTGGATGAGCTTTTTTATATGTAGATTTTAATCTTTCAATACTAACATGCGTATATATTTGCGTCGTTGACAAATTTTCATGGCCAAGAATTTCTTTTACCGCTCGTAAATCAGCTCCGTTGTCTAACATATGAGTAGCTGCACTGTGTCGTAAAATATGCGGGCTCTTTTTCTTTATGTCAGTAACTTTAGATAAATACTTTGAAATTATTCTGTGAACAAATCTTGGGTAAATTCTTTTCCCTTTGTCATCAAATAGCAGTGCCGAAATGAAATTTGGATATACTTTATCGCTAAGATATTCACTAATAATTATTATAGATTTGTCGCCTATCGGAACAATTCTCATTTTGTTTCCTTTACCACGGACTTTGATAATTTTCTCCTTAAGGTCCAAATCAATTCTGTTAAGTTGGCAAAGTTCCGAAACTCTAAGGGCGCATCCGTAAAGAAGTTCAATTATTGCTTTAGTTAATTTAGGATTTTTATCCTCTTTGTCAACTATATTATATACTTCCAAAATTGATTTTGTCGGAACAACCTCAGGTAATTTCCTTTTAGCTTTAGGATTAGAAATCATTCCTGTCGGATTCAAATTAACGTAATTTCTTTGATAAGCAAACTTAAACATTCCTCTTAAAGTTGAAAGTTTTCTTGATATGGATTTTTTCTCAAGTTCTCTTTCATTCAAGGTCATTAAATATGATTTTATAAATTTTTCTGAAATATCCGAAGCAGATATTTTAAAATATTTATTACAGTAATTAATAAAATCATTTAAATCTTCAGTGTAAGATTTAAGCGTATAAAAAGAATATCGCTTAATGTTCTTAAGCTCCTCTAAATATTCATCGGCTAGGTTGTCGATGTTCATTTATCTTCTTCTAATTCTTCAACTTCTTCAGGGACAAATTCTTCTTTACAGGTTGGGCACCTTAGGTAATTACCTTTTTTAACTGAATATCTTTGTTCCATAAATTCCGAATCTTCATTTGGACAAGCTTGCGGAACCGGCTTATACCAGCTTACGAAATCGCAATCCGGAAATCTTGAACAGCCGTAAAATAATTTTCCTCTTCTGGATTTTCTTTCAACGACATCTCCTTCTTTACATTTAGGGCATTTTACTCCAAGAGTAATATTTTTAATATAATCGCAATCCGGATATTTTTCGCATCCTATGAATCTTCCAAATTTTCCGTTTCGATAAACTGTTCGAGCGCCACACTTTTCACAAGTTTCGCCTGTATATTCCGGCTCTTGATTCTGAAGAACCATATCTTTTAATGACTTAATATTTTTACATTCCGGGTAATTGCTGCAAGCTAAAAACTTTCCAAATCTCCCCACTTTTATAATCATTTCATTTCCACATTGGTCGCAGATTATCTTTTCAACTTTATTCTCCACATGTTTTAATGATTCTGCGAAAGGTTCATAAAAATCATTTAATACTTTTACATATTCGTTTTCACCTTGAGCAATCTGATCAAGCTCATTCTCCATGCTTGCCGTAAAATCTTCGTTGATAATTCTTGGGAAGTTATTAACAAGTATTTTATTAACTTCTTTTCCAAGTATTGTTGGTATAAGTTTTCTCTCAATTTGATCTACATATTTTCTATCTTGAATTGTACCGACTATTAAAGAATAAGTGCTCGGTCTTCCAATACCTTTGCTTTCCAGTTCTTTGATTAAGCTGCTTTCAGTAAACCTTGCTGGCGGTTTGGTAAAATGCTGAGTCTTCTTCAATTCATTTAAGTTTAATTCATTTCCTTTTTCCAGACCCAAAGGAATATTTTCATTCCTATATTCTTCTTTTTCTTCGGCATTTTCTTTCTTCTCAATAATTTCTTCATATACTCGAAGAAATCCATTAAACTTAATTGCATTTCCAAATGCTTTAAATAAAAATTCATCGGCAGTAATTTCAATTACAGTTGTTTCCGTTATTGCCGATGCCATTTGGGAAGCAACGAAACGATTCCAGATCAACTCATAAATCTTGTAAGATTTATTATCTAAAAACTCTTTAACAAATTTAGGCGCATATTTAAGAGAGGTTGGCCTAATTGCTTCATGGGCATCTTGAACATTTAATTTTTTCTTTTCAAAAATATTTGGTGTTTGTGGAAGATATTCATTTCCAAAAGATTCTTTTATATAATCTCTAACTGCAGTTATCATTTCTTCACTGATACGAGTAGAATCAGTTCTCATATAAGTGATTAAACCTTGCAAACCTTCTTTTCCAAGTTCAACACCTTCATATAACTTTTGCGCTATTGCCATAGTTTGTTTAGGGCGCATCTTCAAACGTCTTGAAGCTTCAGCTTGCAGCGAACTGGTAATAAACGGTGCAGATGGATTTCGTTTAGTATTTCTTTTTGAAATATTTGAAATAAGAAACTGTTTCTTCGCAAGAATTTGATCGTAATATTTTGTGGCAGTTCCTTCGTCAGATAAATTTATATTTTTTTCGAAAAATTCTTTCCAGTCTTCATCTGTCATAACTGGTTTAGGTTGGATTTTAATATCTTTTCCTTCAATGCTGAAAAGTTTTGCTTTGAATATTTCGTGTTTCTCTGTTTCAAACACTGCCCATATTGACCAATATTCAGTGGTGATAAACTTTTCTATTTCTGCTTCTCTATCGCAAATTAATTTTAACGCAACTGATTGTAC
Organism: Bacteroidota bacterium; assembly: GCA_023475265.1. GTDB lineage: Bacteria > Bacteroidota > Ignavibacteria > Ignavibacteriales > Ignavibacteriaceae > FEN-1297. The sequence goes on along the minus strand of JAMCWE010000116.1, from coordinate 7,085 downwards.
ACGACCAGCAGATAATGAACTATTGCCGGAAATTTCAATGATTGCTTTCCAAAGAAATGGACTAATTTTATAACCGATTATTCTATCCATAACTCTTCTGGCACGTTGAGAAGAAACAAGATTTTCATCTATACTTCGTGGTTCCTTCATTGCTTTCTCAACGCCGGTTCTAGTTATTTCGTTGAAAAGAACCCGGTAGATTTTCGATTGTGAGCCTGAATTTAAAATGTCTGCAACATCCTGAGCAATTGCTTCACCTTCTCGATCAGGGTCAGTCGCAATAAATATTTTTTTACTTTTAGCTGCTAATGTTTTTATCTTTTTTATTACATCTCCTTTCCCACGAATAGTAACATACTGTGGCAGGAAATCTTTTTCTACATCAACACCTAATTTCGTTTTAGGTAAATTTCTAATATGACCAACTGTCGCTTCAACGATAAATTCTTTACCCAAATATTTATTTATAGTTTTTGCTTTTGCTGGAGATTCCACTAATACAAGATTTTTACTCATTATATATTTAAGCTTTCTTAATTTATAGTGTCGGAAGAATATAACATATATCTGCTTCCCGGAGTTGAAATTTTTTCTAAATCCAGAAATACAGATAAAATTAATAAATTAATATTATCTGTATTTCTTTCATCATCCGGAAACATTTTTACATGATCTATAATCAACTCGAAATCATTATTATTTAACATTCCAATGTTATAAAAATGTAAAATATAATTATAATTTTGCAACCCAATTGCAGTAACCTCATCATTTGATAAAATCCTTAGACTTTCGGACGGCTTTGGTTGTAATTCTTTTTTACGATAGAGTTCTCTTAATCTTTTTTCGTATATCCAGCTATAAGCTGCGGCTACTGTAGTTTTATTAAATTTATTATCAATTTTTATAAATTTTTCCACATCTTCAAAGGAAAAATTGTTATTAATTGCTTGAACTATCGTTTCTAATATCTTAACTAACTCGGTGGTCATCTATTTATCATCTCAAATTCAATTGATTTACAAATTTTTTTAGTAAATTATTTTCCAATCGTTTCATTACTAATTTAGCATTTTTATTTTGATCGTCATAACCTAAAAGATGTAAAATTCCGTGAATTACTAATCGAAAGTATTCAAACTTTTCGGGAACTCCAAATTTCTGTGCATTTTTACTAGCTTCTTCATAAGAAATATAAAGCTCACCCTCTAAAATATTTATTTGTTCAGAATAATTAAATGTAATTATATCTGTAAAGTAATTATGACCTAAATATTTTACATTTATCTCCAAAATTCTTTTAGATGAAATAAAATTTATTTGAATTGATGAGATTTCAAAATTTAATTCGTCTTCCAAAAATTTTACCAATTCATGGAAATGAATTTTTGAAGATTTAAAATTATCTGTGAAATTTACTTGTAGGTTTTTTACCACGTATCAAAATATTTGTTGTACAAAATTATCGGATTAAAATTCTATGCTCATTCCTTCTTTGGAAGCGATACAATTTAACTCCGCCCTTTCACCCTTCGCGATATTGATTGTCTTTTCTAATAGGTTATCAATTTTCTCGTCCGTATAATCCGGATTGTAGTGAAACAAAATTAAGTTCTTAACTTTTGCCAAAATGCTAAAGTAAGTTAGAGTTACATTTCCGGTATGTCCCCAACCTTTTTTTCCAAGAATAGAAATTTCATCATACATAGAATCATGAATAAGATAATCACAGCCAGCACAAAAATCAATTAAACTTTTATTCATTTCAATTAAATTTGAAATTTTTCGTTCATCAATCTTATCACTTGTGTCATTTAATTTTAGTTCATTATCAGTCATATAGACAATACTTTTTTCACCGTCGATAAATTTATAAGTTACTGTTGGTGAAGAATGATTAGCACGAAGAGTTTCAACTTTAATTCCATCAATCTGATATGAACTATTTATCTTGATTTCTTCAAAAGTAGTGTTAGCACAAATTTCATTTAAATTGATTGGAAAATAATTAGCGGTCATCTGATTTTGTAAAATACTTTTTACTTTTTCACCATTACTGGTTTCGCCAAAAAAAGTTATTTTATTTTTTTTATCATAAAGAGGTAAAAAGAATGGAATGCCTTGAATGTGGTCCCAATGATAATGGCTGACAAAAATATCAATAGGATCTTCAAATCCATTACTGCTTAAATGCTTTCCTAATTCACGAATACCACTTCCGGCATCAAGTATCATGAGTCGATTATTACTTGTTCTTAATTCTACACATGGAGTGTTCCCTCCATATTTTAAAGTACTGTGCCCGGGAACCGGAATGGAGCCTCTAGTGCCCCAAAATTTAATATACATTTTTAAGCTTGAAATTTCTTAATGATTCTTTTGTTATCTGAGTATATTTCTTATATCGTAATGCTGATTTTTCAAATTCATCCATTTCTTGATCAGACAAATTCCTAACAATTTTCGCCGGTACGCCTGCAGCAAGAGTTCCAGTTGAAACAGTGAAATTTGGTTTTACAACCGAACCGGCTGCAACCATAGATTTTTCTTCTATAACAGCGCCGTCAAGAATTACAGCACCCATACCAATAAGACACAAATTATTCAAAGTACAACCATGCAACGTAACAGAATGACCAATTGTAACTTTGTCTCCAATATTTAATGGATATTTCCCGTTAGTTACATGCAGCATTGAGCAATCCTGAATATTTGTCAATTTACCTATTTTAATATAATGAACATCGCCCCTAACTACTGTGTTATACCAAACACTGGAATCTTCGCCAATAGCTACATCACCAATTACCTTTACGCCTGAAGCAAGAAACACACTTTCGTGAACCTTTGGAAATAAATCCAGATAAGGGAATAGTTTAATTTCTTCATCTAATTTTTTTTGAATTTCGGCGGCGCCCATCCTTCTCTCTTCCATGATTTTAATTCAACTTTTACGCTGCCAATTATTACATGTAATTTAGCAACTATTGGAACTGCTGCAGCATCATCAGAAAACCAGCCTTCAAAATATCCAGTTAAACCAAATACGCTGATAAAATTCATCTTACCATCAATTTTTACACATGAAATATCATAATCGACAGCATCGATAGAAATTCCAGTATTTTGAGTATATGAATTAATTAATGTGTATTCTTTTTTTTCGTTCACGAAACAAGGAACATTAATTGATTTTCCACTTCCACTGAACATTCTGGCAAAGTATAAAATTGAAAGTCCATCTTGATATTCTTCTTTAGCAGAAGTTGTTGAATCAGTCCATAATTGATAAGGTTGAATTTTACCCTTTTTAATTCTTATTAATGATTTTCCATAATTAAATGTATAATCAGTGAAAGTTGTATAATCTTCCTTCTTAACTATTCCTCTGAAAAACTCTGAATAATATTCCGGGTTTAAAGTGCTTTCATAAATCATATGCAAATCCACGAATGGAATTCCGGAATATGAATCCATATAAGCTATCGTGCTGTAATAATTTCTGCCATCAACAACTTTTTTATTTTTTACAATAATTTTAATTTCACCTAACTTTATAAATGTATAACTAACTACATAAGTTAATTCCTCGCCTACTTCAAGATGTTTATTTGAAGTAAAATTCACTTCATATAATTTTTTTTCAGGTGCATTTCTGATTACAGATAAATAAATAATAAATGGTACAAAGAATAAAACTTTGAATGTATTTGTCATTTTAGTTTTGCCAGCTCTTTTGCTTCATCGAACAAAGTAACTGCTTTTTGAAATTGATTATCTTCCATCAACATTACTTCATACCAGCCTTTATTCTTCCAAATCGTACGCGCTACCTCAGCTTTTAATCTTGTCGCAATATATTCTTTATCTTTTTTGAAATCCTTTTCCGAATATTTAATTTTCTTTGAATCAGCAAAATTAATGAAATCTTTTAATTCATCATTTGTAAAAGAAAAATTATTATCAAATTTATTTAAATCATTTCCGTATGTCTTTTCAATTTTCTTTTCATTGGTTTCCAAATATTCTAGAATAAACTGATAAAAAATATTATTCTTTAACAAATTCATTGTGTACTCAGTTGCATCTTCCATCTTAACAATATAATCAGGAGTAATTCCGCCGCCGCCGTAAACAGTTCTGCCGTCAAAGGTTTTAAATTTAGGGAGTGATGAATCTTTTTCAGCGGTGTGTTCAAGATTATTTCCGGCAGGTTCTTTCGAATTTCCTGCATCTTCAAAATACTCGGATCTGTTTTTAAGATCTTTATAATCTCTTTGAATTAATCTCCCTGATGGAGTATAATACCTTGCAATTGTTAATCGAAGAGCAGAATTATCCGGTAAAGAAAATTGCCTCTGAACTAAACCTTTGCCAAAAGTTGTTTCACCAACTATTAAAGCTCTATCCCAATCCTGCATTGCGCCGGAAACAATTTCACTAGCAGAAGCGCTTCCTTTATTAACAAGAAGAATCAAAGGTAAGTCTTTGTAAGGAGCTTGATCTGTTGCATCATATTCTTCATCAAACTCAGATCGTCTTCCTTTAGTGTAAACAATTTTTTTGTTATCGCCGATAAATAAATTTGCAACTTTAACAGCTTGATTTAGAAGGCCGCCTGGATTACCTCTTAAATCAAGAATAAGCTGTTGCATTCCTTCTTTTTTAAGATCAGTTAATGCGTTGTTTACTTCATCGAAAGTAGTTTCGGAAAATCTTGAAACACTCAAATATCCGGTATTGCTATTATACATGAAATGAGCATCGACAGAATACAGCGGAATCTTCGCGCGTGTAATTTCAAAATTGATTGGATTCTTTACTCCATATCTCAAAATAGTTACGCTAACTTTTGTTCCCGCTTTTCCGCGAAGTTGATCTCTGACTTTATTATCAGTTATTCCAATCGCCGATTTGTCAGCAATCTTAATAATTCGATCACCCGGTTGTATTCCTAATTCTTCGCTTGGCCCGCCGCTGATTGCCGAAACAACTGTTAATGTGTCGTTAATAATTTGAAACTCAATTCCTATTCCTTCGAAGTCGCCTCTAAATGAATCTTCTACATTTTCCATTTGATTAGCCGGAATGTAAACCGAATGCGGATCGAGCTTGGTTAGCATTCCGTTAATTGCAGCATTAACTAATTTTTGAGTATCAACATTATCGACATAATATTTTTGAGTATATGTTAGAACATCATTAAATTTTATTATGCTATCGCGTAGGTTATCATTTGAAAATACTTTTTGAATTTGAGTTCCAAGGATGATTCCTAAGGTGAGTATGATTATTGAAAACGGGATTTTAAATTTTCCGAACTTCATAATATGTCCCCCAAAAAATTATAGTTTTATAGATAATGTGAAATAGCTTTGAACCTGATTATTTTTTATCGAGTTCTGAAGCGATTCATTCAAATAAATTAATTTGATCGTAAAAATATATTGCTTTATTGGTTCATAAGTTAACAAAGCAGTTAATATTCTTGAGTATTCCAAATCACCGTCTAAAACTCTTGATCCTAAAGCATCAAATGTTCTGTGTCCTAACGATTCATCCCCGCCAACATTAATAATAGTTCCATCAGCTTTTACCGGATTTGCACCGTGAAGTATATAAGAAAAATCTGCGGCTAAATTAATTCTGTAAGTCAATCTATAATTTAAATTGATATTATACATTTCGCTGTTCGGTTTCAATATTGATCCGAGATTGTATCCTAAATTTGTAAAATTGCTGTTAGCAGTTCTATGTGTATGGACGTAAGGATCAACCTTTGTAAATTCTAAACCAAAATCCATCGGAAGAATTTTATAAAGATTTGATGAGAATATTCCTATATCAAATAAAGTTTGATTGCCGTACCAGCCTGTTCCTATTTTACCAAAGTCAATATCGTCGATTAATAATGTCGAGTATATTTTCAGTCCTTCAAATGATCGGTCGACTGCATCAAAAAATAAAAATGAATTATCTCTATCCTGTCCTGAATGTTCTACGGATTTATAAAAAGCAAACGGATTTAGATAAGATAAATCCATTGGGCGATCGCCATAGATAATCATTTCGCCGGCACCAAAATTGAATTTTTTAGTTACATCAAAACTTATTCTATGATAGCCAATATACTTTTCGGCAACTACATTTATTCCGCCTTGAATTGAATCAGGTTGGAAATAACTTTCGCCTAAAAGCTTTCCGTGAAAATAGGAGAAATGAAAAAAATCATAGTCGATGTTCATTCCCAAATAATCGAACTCAGGTGAATTATCATCTATAATTGATTTAATTGGTCCGTAACCAATCTGCATTTGGTCTCTGCCGAATTTTAATTTTAAATAATTAAAATCAGCGGTTAAATAGCCTTCAGTTTCATCGAAGAAACCTGCTGCTTGATCTAATGAATATTTGAAATTGTATTTTATATCCGGTCGTAACTCAGCGACGGTTTTATTTCCAAAAACATTTCCATTTGTTCCTCGCAAATAAAATCCAAATTTGTTAAATAGCGTTCCTCTTAATTCACCGCCAACAACACCTATTTCAGTATGCAGGTTAGTTTTATTTTCGAAATCATTTTGCGAAATCACTTGACCTTCGCCCACCAGATTTACAAATAAATTAATTTTATCCGGTTTTACATAAGAATAAAAATATTTTGCTTTCTGTGAGAACAAGTCATAAGTGCTGTCAATATAAGATTGAGAATTATTTAAAGTGCCGTACATATCAAATTCAAATTCAGTTTTTAAATCATGAAGAATTTGATGATCAATCTTGTCGAGACGTGATTCATTCGAAATAACTTCTTTTAAGTAATGTGCTATTTCCTCTCTTGGTTTGGGTATTTCAAAAGAATTATAATCTGAAATAATGTGCAGCGCTTCCATCCTTTCTAGAAATTGATAAACATTGTTGTCGATTTTTACATAATCATTTTGAGCAAACAAGGCAGTACTTAAAAGAATAATAACAAAAAATATTTTTCTCGTCATCTAACTTGTTCCCATTCTTTCGAAATCGATTTATTTTTTAGAAAAACAGAAAATCCATTTCTTAACCATGATAAAGTTACAGCTTTA
>JAMCWE010000231.1 GCA_023475265.1 Bacteroidota bacterium | reverse complement strand
GGGAAAGTCCCCATGCAGTTTACGAAGGTGGAGAAATTCATCTTAAAAGAATTGAATATGATGTTGAAAAAACAATTGCTGATTTAATGAGAAGCCCGCTTCCGCAGAGCATTAAAGACGGCTTGAAAAAAGTTTTATTGCACAACTAATTTATAAATTAGTTGTAAAGCCTAAATAGTCGAAAAGTCATTCCCACGAAGCATGTCCTCACGAAAGTGGGGAGTGGGAATCTAAATTTTGAATTTTTAATTTCTAATTGACCATGACTTACTACTGTTCAAACTGCTGGAAAGAAATTTACAAAGGAACTGATGTTTGCCCTTATTGTGGTATTAATCAGTCGGTTCTTGAACAAGAATCATTTATAAAGAAATTGATTCGCGCATTAAAGCATCCTGAACCGTCAACGCCAGTTAGAGCAGCAGAAATACTAGGTGAGCTGAAAGCCAAAGATGCTTTGCCTTATTTAATTGAATTAACTAAAATTAGTAAAGACCCTTTTATTGTCAAAGCTGCTTTAAGTAGTATTAAAAAAATTGAAGACAAAAATTTTGTTGTTAAAACAGAACAGAGTATTTCAAAAAATGGAATTATTAATTTACAATAAGACATTACTCGGAAAGATTTAGTAATGGAGTAAGCCATCTACTCCAATATTCCATTATTCCAAAACTCCAAAGAGTATATGCCATTTATAAAATGATTGTATGATTTTCAATAAAAAATGATATGAGCGACATTTCTAAATACCATAATAATTTTAATGAGCTTCTCTGCCTATCACAAAAATATAAGCTCGACCTTTTTATCCCGGACATAAAAGAGGAAATCAGCCGCATAAAAGATGAGCAGTTATACCTTGTTGTCCTTGGTCAATTTAAGCGCGGCAAAAGCACCTTAATAAATGCTTTGATTGGCGATGATATACTTCCCGCGGCGGTGCTTCCTCTTACTTCTAGCGTAACGCTTATAAAATACGGTAAGGATAAAATTATAAAAGTATCTTTTGAAGATGATAACAGTTTGATAATTCCTGATTCCGAATTGCATAGCTTTATTACCGAAGCTGGCAATCCTTCCAACGAAAAGAAAGTAAAGATTGTTGAAATATTTTATCCTTCAGAATTTTTAAAAGACGGAATTGTTTTAATCGATACGCCCGGTATCGGTTCAATGTTTCTTCACAACACCAAGTCTACAGAGAGCTTTATTCCCAAAATCGACGCTGCGCTTTTTGTGCTGTCTGTGGACCCGCCGGTTACCGAAACAGAATTCAAATTTTACGAAGAAGTACGTAACTATGCAGATAAGTTCATATTCGTAATGAACAAAATCGATTTAGTTAAACAGAACGAACTTAAAGAGATTCTGTCTTACACCGAAAATATTTTTCTAAACTCAAATCATAATAAAAACTTGAACTTAAACTTGAACTTATTTTCCGTCTCAGCTAAATCTGCTCTCGAAGCAAAACTTAGGCAAGATTCGCCAATGCTTGTTTCAAGCAGAATCTCAGAACTCGAAAATGGAATAAAGGATTCAATCAAAACAGAAAAATATTTTATTCTTCAAAACAGTCTTCAGAAAAAATTAGACAGATTCGCTTCGCGATTATCCTTTTCTCTTGAGCTTGAATTGAGCGCTCTGAGAACTCCCATCAATATCTTTGAAGAAAAAATTAAGAAGTTCAACTACGAAATGGATATGATATTAATCGAAAAGAAATCCGAGTTGTACAGCTTTAATGGAAAGGTAACCGATTTAATCTCATGGCTCGATGACGAAATAAGAGAGTTCAATAAAGTCCAATCAATATTAATTTATGATTCTGTTGCCGTGTATATTATGTCTTTGCAAAATCCAAGTAAACCGGCACTGCCTAATCTTGCAAAAGATTACTTAGCTTCAAAATTATCTTCTGACTTTGAGGTATGGAGATTGAAGTTTGAGTCAAGCCTGTACGATAAATACCTGGACATTATTAGAGCATCAACATCAAATATTAATGGCATAATCAAAAAGCTTTCGGATATTTCTTCCGGTCTTTTTGATATTTCATCTCCTTTGCTTCTTGAAGAAATTACATTTGAAACGCCTTCAAAGTTTATATACCGGATAAAAGACGAACCCCTTTTCCTCGAAATAGATTTGCTTAAAATACTTCCTTACCTTCTCCCGCAAAGCATGTTGGTTAAGCTTGTATTATCTAAAATGAAAAAAGAAGTCGAAGAAAAAACTATGGTAAATTCCGGAAGCATCTCCGGGTTTTATCGCATGTCAATTTCGGAAGCTGCATTAAAATTCAAATATGAAATAGATGCAAAGATCGACCAAATTATTTTTTATATTAATTCCGTAATAACATCGGCGTTGAAAAACAAAAATCAAAATGAAGAATCGATTGCACCACGGCTTAATGAAATTTCCAGCGATCTTGCTTCAATTAATTCATTAAAATTAATTAAGCAAACAGAATCTTCAAGGTCACTGTCTTAGACCTTGAAGGTTACTTAAAACGTTATGTATAATATTTTAGTGTATGTGTCATTTCCGCGAAACCAGTCCTCACGAAAGTGAGAAGCGGGTGTCCATAACACAATGTCATTAAAATTAATCAAGAAATAAAATATGAACTCCAACTCATTACTCCCGGAAAATCACCGCAGAAGCTTATCCGTAACAGCCAAGTTTATTGAAGAAGGATTAGACGAAGTTGAATCAATATTGAACGGCAGTTCAAACCATAGTGTTACTCATATCGTTGAAACATCCTACGATAACGAAACCAAAGAAAAAATTTATGCGATAATTAAAGAAATACAATCTGTAAACAAAGAAATGTTTGGCACACTTTCCTTAACACCGCAAATAACTTACGAGAGCCGGGTAGTTCAATCACAAGCTGTTTATCTTTGGAGTATATTAGTAGACAGCACCTCAAAAAATCTTTCCCGCTATGGCAACCTTACCCCCGAAGAAAGCAAATTAATAGACAGCTACGTCCAGAAGCTTTTAGCCCTGGTGGACAAGTTAAAAGAATTTAATTAGAATTCTTTTTATAATATCTCTTACATAACAGAGAAAAGGTATAAACTTATTTCTCCATTATTCCAATACTATTCCATTACTCCAAATGTTAAATTCAATTCCCTTCATAACTATTCCTTTCGTGCCCATATTTTGAATTATACCTGTCTAAGCTTTCTTCAATAATTTTATAAGCAAACTCCTTCTCTCTAAACTCGTTCACTTCAACATGCTTGTGTTCCAGCTTTTTATAGTCTTCAAAAAATCTTTTTAGCTCAGTCATTGTATGTGGTGGAAGCTCAGATAAACTATTTATATAATTTACCGCCATATCGTTTTTAGCAACAGCAATAATTTTTTCATCTCTTTCATTATCATCAATCATGTGCATTACGCCAATTACCTTTGCTTCAATAATGCTTAAAGGCTCAGCCTCAATTGAAGAGATAACAAGTATATCTAGCGGGTCGTTGTCGTCTGCTATTGTCTGCGGAATAAATCCGTAATTTGCCGGGTAATGTACGGCAGATAGCAAGACCCGGTCAAGCCTTAACAAGCCGCTTTCCTTATCCAGCTCATACTTAGCGTTTGAACCCATAGGAATTTCTATAACTCCATTTACAATTTCCGGCGTATTAATACCCGGTGTAACGTCATGCCATGGATTATTTTTAAGAATCTGTTTCATGCTTCTCCTAAATAAATGTTGAAAATATTTAGTAGGAGTTATCAGTCCATAAAATTTGAAAGGACGGTTATAGGCGAACTCCATCGCCATCTATAAATATAATAAATTGCTTCAAATACTGGAATCCCAAATGATTTTTAATTAATCAGTAGACTTATCCCGAAGAATATTTATATGCTTTATTTTAAAATACTCTCGTAGCTATAATTCTAGCTTACCCAACCGGCTGGTTGTAATTCCATTCATCTTTAATTCATTTTATATTTTCTTTGTGCCTCAAAATAATTACGTTTTCAAGGTTATAATATTTTCTTAAGTGACATCAAATAAATTCCGTCTAAAAATTTTATGCAGTGGAGCGTTAAAAGAGAAAATCTGTTTGAGCCCGATTCCTATCGGGCGAGTTATTTTCTCTTAGCGTAACGGAATAAAATTTTAGGAATTTACTTGTAGTCTTGATTTTTTGGTTCTTTTGTATCAAGACAAAAGAACAGTGAAACATTCCTTCCTCACTTCTACAGTGCTTATAAAATTCACTTCCTATTTCTTTCCTGTCGAGGCTCGGCATACAATAGTTTCATTCAGTTATTGAAACAGATTTAGTAAGTTACTTAAAATTAAAAAAACATTGCCGAGACTGACCCGAAGAAAAAAATCACAATGCAAACATTACAAAAAATCTTACAGCTTCTTAAACAAATCATTTCCGACAACAAAGGAACTCCAAGCTCCGCAAGAATCGCATTGTTAATCATAGTCTTTTGGTTTCTAGCGGATTGGCTAATGGAATTTCATTCGAAAGGTTTCTATACTCTCACTTGGGAAAAGCTAACGCTGCTTACCTCCGCCTTCGGCTTAAAAGCCTCTCAAAACTTTTCCGAAAATCAATCCGGGAAAGGAGAATGACCAATGCCTGTCCGGCGTAACTAAGTGAAGACGGGGCTAATGAAACCAGATTTCCTAATTTCATTCAACTCATCCCTTAATACAACTAATGACCAATGACTATTGACAAATGACTTTTTATTATGGCACACGAAGACAAAATAAAACTCGCAATCGAACTAATAAAATTCTTTCTGTATATCGTTACACTTATCATTTCAATTGCCTTTGCATTTAATTCAATGGACAGGCGCATTTCCATAATCGAATCCGAAATGAAATACAAAGTCAACACAACTCTTCTCTTAGAAAAACTCGATCAAGTCAAAGATGAAATCAACAAAAAGATCGAATCCGAAATCTCCAAAGTCAATAAGTAACTCAACGTTCCGTTCGGGCATATTTTTCGATGCTACACTCCGCAAGCTAAAAAGAAAGTTAGAAAAATAATTTACTTCTTTTTTTCTTGCTTCGTTCCGCTGACAAAAAATCCGCTTTACCTGCCGTCAGGCAAGCCTCACTCCACTTAATGCAAAGACACTAACACAGAAATTCAAATCTAACATTTGCAAACATACTTGACATGAGATGAACTCACCTCATCTTGACATTGTCAGCCAGATTTACATAAAAAACATTATAGTACAGAATAAGTCATCTTTACTTTCCCTTATCTTTCTGTCGACTGTCCTATAATGTTTTTTATGTA
>JAMCWE010000240.1 GCA_023475265.1 Bacteroidota bacterium | reverse complement strand
ATATCCCTGACGGTCAATTAACCATCGAAGAGCCGAGTGTGCTTTTTGGGTAACTCCAAAGTTAACATTTGCAACTTGCTCTGGGTGAGTAAAACGTCCTAGGAAAGTAAATCCACAACCATCATCAATTTTTATTTCTCCATTCTTGCTTCGGGATTTACCTGAAGAAATAATTTTTGCTTTATCACCGTCTGACCGTAGCTTCAATTCCTAAATATGAGGCGCGAACTCTTCTTCTCCTGTAACATAGCAGAGCGATTTACTCTTTTTTGTCTGAGAGTAATATTGTATCCAACTATTCCACACTTCTTGATCGTTCCATACTGAACTATGCAAATCGTCAGGAATTTCAACAGACCAACGGACAAATGCATCTGCCTGCCAATTTTCAATCTCTCCCTTCTTATTGATTCTTCCGGGTAGTAAATCAAGGATATCTAAAATGTCTTTATTTTCTTTTTTCCCCTCTCTCTGTTTTAGTAGTTTAAGGTTTCCATCAACGAAAAGTATTTTATGTTGTATGAGATCAGCTAAGAGACAACCTTTCATTACATAGTCATATATGATTTTCACTTTTTTATTTTTATCAAAGTCTACCCATTTTGATAATTGTTCAATATAAGATTGGAAGTAAGAATCTTTGTTACCGCCATATTCTTTGTAATCTTTTGCTATGTATTGTAATTTATCGCAGAGCGGATGTGGACATTCACCACTTGTTCTTCCGCCTGAATTTTCAGTACAGGGAATTATAGTTCGCGCCTCATATTTAGGAATTACTCTCGCCTTTCTAAATTTACTTTCGTAATCAAGTACAATTTCTATCTGCGCTTTTTGAGTAGTGTGACATATTGGAAGCAGCGGAACACTATTATCATCGGAACCAGCGCCAATCATTCCTTCGCAATTATTGTACGTTTCATAAAGCTTTTGTATCCAGCTCATAGTATTGCCTCCTGTTCTTCATATCCTTCCAAAAGCCCTTCTTCTGCGAGCCCGATTGATTGTATTTTCTGTGATGACATTGGTCTCACTAATTTTTTTATTGTGCATTCTTCAGGATTAGGAAATTCTACAACACCGTTCTTTATCTTTGCCCACCAAAAGCGAGCAATTAGGTTTTCACCATCACCTTCATCCGGGTAATCGAATCCATGAAACATCAATCCGAAGGCAAGCTCAGAAAGATTATCATAATGTCCATCGCCTTCGCCGAATTTGCACGGCTCGACATACCCTTGACATTCCCGCGAACCAAGAAAAATATCTCTTCGTCCGCCGCGTTCTATCATTCGCTTTGCTACATACCAATGCTTGTTTTCGTTTCTGTCCTGCTCTAAATCATTCAATATGTCACACTACTCAAAATGAGCCTGCACCTGGTATTCAACATCTGATAGATAAGTATAGATGGAAAGTGAATTACCACCGCTGTAAATAACCGGCTTGGCGCTTTTCGTTTGTGTTTTAATCGGTTTCATTATTCGGACTTTGTCAATCATCCAAATAATAGTGGGCTTCCAGTAAACCGAACTGATAATGCCCTTCAGTCCCTCGTATGTCGGTATTTGGTAAGTACACTTTTCTCCCCCAATCTTTGTGAGAGGATCGGTAAATAGTGCATACTTACCATATACCTTGAACTCAACTTTGTTTTTGAATTCCATTCTTCCTCCTTAGAAAGTTAAATTTTTCATTTCAGTTACTATTTCTTTACTCCATCCAAACTCGTTGCTGTAGTATTGATAATCCAGATAATAGATTCCTGAATCTTTCTGAACTTCATGTACCGCTTTTTTCTTTTCCATCTCCTCAAAATCATTCGGGAAAAGATTAACGGAATATCTTTGCGCTGTTTTTAAAAGTCTATACTGCTTTTCAATCATTACTGCATCACACAATTTATTAATAATATTTTCGCCTTCTTTTCCAAAAGGGACTATAACACCGCGTGTAAACGAATCAATTGCATAAAATGCCTTTGCCGCACTTTGAAAAGATTGTTTCAACTGAATAACCGGCAGTTTATTTTTATGGATCCTTTGGTATTCTTGTATAGAAAGATTGTTAAGAGAAAGCAAGTTGAATAGGTTATCATCTCTTCCAATTTCTTTGCTATTACTTGTTACAGGATAATCCATTTGTTTTTTACGGTTGTAGAAATAATATGTATAAAACTGTTCCATTGCCTTTAAACCGATCCGGTCATTTTCAAAATTATCCGGGCTTTTATCATAATCCCTAAAGAATCTTTCAGCACATCCAGACCCAATTTTAATGTCTTTCAAGGAATCTAAGTTTTCGTCTTCGGGATTAACAATATACACTCGCCCCAGTTTTTCTCGCTTGCCATTTCTATTACATCTACCTGCTGCTTGTGCTATCGAATCAAGACCTGCCATATAACGAATGACAGTTCCGAAATCAATATCAACACCTGCCTCAATTAATTGTGTGCTTACACATATAACCGGCTGTTTTTTCTCAATTCGTTCTTTAACCGTATTCAAAACATTTAGTCTATGAGCCGGGCACATATTAGTGCTTAAGTGAAATGTTTTAGTTGGCTCCTCTTCCGAAAGTTTTTGACAAAGTGAGCGCGCAGATTCTTTCTTATTGACAACGATAAGTACGCTGTCTGTTTCTTGTAATTCTTGTTTAGTCAGGTTCGCCACTTCGTCAACTGTCCAGCCGCCGATATTTTTTCTCTTGTCGAATACATCAACCCGTTTCAACTTTCGAAATAATTCTTTTTCATTTCGAATTATTTTTTGTTCTTGTGCGATACTTAATGACCTTTGTATCGGCTCGATTTTGTCAAGCAAAGGTTGTGTTGCCGTACAAAGTACTATTGTGGAATTACAATTGTTCATAAAAAAGCGAAGGGCTATGTTAAACATGTGAACGCAACGAATGGGAATTGTTTGTACTTCATCAAAAATAATAACAGAGTTTGCGAGCTGATGCATTCTTCGCACACTTCTTGTCCCGCTGCCAAATAAAGTTTCGAGCAATTGCACTTGTGTTGTAAAAACAATTGGTGCATCCCAGTTTTCGGCTAACAGATTTTGTCTTTTGGTTTCTTCTTCGGGTGTAAGGTTGGAGTGATGTTCAAGAACGATTCTATCCAAATAATTGCCGTTCTTATCTTTATCCTCTAGTATTTTTCTTACCTCGTCTGCGTTTTGGTCTATGATTGAAGTGAAAGGAATAACATAAAAAATTCTATCCATGTTATGATGATTTGCATGGTTCAGCGCGAATCTCAAACTTGATAGTGTTTTTCCTCCGCCGGTAGGTACGGTCAATTGATAAATTCCTTTTGGCTTCGTTGAAAAATTAAAACACTCCTTTGACACTTCATCACGCAGATTATCAACCTCATTACGTTCAATCTTGTTTTCGAATTCTTGTAACTTAGTATTAAATCGCTCCAACAAAATAACCCACGAGCAATACTTCCCATAATTTCGGATTTTAATATTTCTTGGGAATTCAAAATCAGCAGTATTCAATCTATCGGCGTCAATAAGGCAACTAAAAAGGAAACGAACAAGCAATCCATATTTAAACATCAGCGTTTCTTTGGAATCATTTTTTTCTATAAGTGATTTTATTTTATCAAGAACTTGCCTAACGACTTTATCGTTTGAAGCCAATTCAGTTATTTTTTGTTTTTCTGTATCGCTGAGATATGATAATATTTCGTCAAGGTGTGTTTTCTTTTTCGATTTTTCAATTCTTCTTGTGAAATTATCTTCACCTGAAGGAGAGAGACAATCTATTAGTCCTGAATGATGAGACGCAATGCAAAGTGATAAAAATTGCGCTGCGATAATTCCTTCTGATCCCTTCTTTGAAAGTACCTGATAAATAAATTGTGCACCTGCACTTGAGTGATCAATCTTTCCTTTTAATTTTTCTGCATCGGAATAATCATCGGCATCAGGGTCAATCATTCCAGTTGCTGACTTAATGTAATTTTGAAATTCACTACTTGCTTTTCCGAAATCGTGCAGTAATCCAATTATTCGTCCGGCGTCTTTTAACCCAATCTTATTTGCAAAATTTCCTACAAGTACTGATGTTCGGTATAAATGTGAAAGGAGTGACTGGGGCTCTCCATCTTTTTCTCTTCGATGCGCCACAAACTCTTTCATCTTTCCATTGTTACTTGGTTTATTGGTAATTTCTTCTTGATTCATTTTGCTTACACCTCCGGCACACAAGTCACAAATTTTTTGTTTAACTGAAAAGGAATTGATCTTATACACAATCTATTCCCCCCGACTTATTCTATCGTCATCGGTGATTATTTAAGAGGCGTCTGCAGATGGAAGTAATCCCCGTATCTTTGTAGGAAGTTAATAACCGTGCTAATAAACTGCAATCTGAATTTGTTTTCTTGTGCTGTTTTTGTAAAATCTCGGGGTGTTGCTATTGGGAGTAATGTTACTCTCATTTTGCGCAAAGCAGAACAATTGAAGTCTTCTGCAGCCATTTTTGTATTACTGTACTAAAAGTACATTGTTTTTTGCATCTTAAATGGCAAAATTTGGCTCTATAATAGTATTACTATATATCTCAAAACCGATATAGGAAATACAAGGGTAGAAAAATATAAACATGATAATAGATTTAATGAGCAATAAAATTCACCCAATTGGTGAATTGTTTTATAGCTATTGTGTGTTCATTATTCTATTAATATGTCTCTCCTAGCGGAGCTAAAAATCCCGGTAGGGATAAAATATCTATAAATAAAGAATACCAAATAAACCAAAGTCCCTTTAGGGACGAAACAGAGAACATCTATTCTCTTTGCTATATCGGTTTTGAGGTATATATACACTGTAAAAACGATCGTTAAAACCATATGCTATCTGCAGAAATTAAGAACCCATACTTTATGAGAAGCCTCAAAGTCACTTCGAATCGGAACTCCTCCCCCTTTCAACTGCGCTCCAAATGCGCTTCAACTGCGCTTCACTTCCGTATCAAAACTGCATCAACTATACTTAATTCTCTATTAATTCAGCATTAATTCATAATGGCATTTCGTAAAAATAACCCACTTGGTCCGGTCTCTGGTAAGATAGGAGAAACTGTTTCAAGAATCAGATACGGCAAAGAAGTAGTTTATTCAAAACCGGCATCTTACCACATCAGCTATTCGCCTTCTGCTGTTTCCGGAAGATCCAAATTTGCTAATGCAGTAAAACTTGCTGGATTGGTTAATTCAGTACCGGAATTATCTCTCGTTTGGAAAATTGCAAAGATTAAAGGAACTAACTCTTACCAGAAAATCATTAAGCAT
>JAMCWE010000059.1 GCA_023475265.1 Bacteroidota bacterium | reverse complement strand
ATACTCTCTCTAATTCGACATTGAATAATTTCTATTTATATAATATGAATCGACAGGCAAACGATTTGTTAGAAAAGAATATAGATACATATATAAACTTTAAAATTCCCTTTAATTTGGGTGACTACATTTCTGCATATGTAAAATTTGGAATCAAATATAAAGAGACTTCAAGAGATAGGAATTTTGATTCAAAACATGCAGGTATTTCGGTAATTGGAGACATTCCCCAATTTGGAGAGTATGCAACAAAATCTCTTCCATGGGCAGGAATAAGTACTATTGGGACTTTATCAATGGTGGGATTATATGATTATGCAGTAAGTAACTTTTTAAAAGGACAATACAATTTCAATTGGTATCCTAATATTACTAAATTAAATCAGATTTTTGATTGGTGGAATAATTTCTCGAATTATTACTTGTACAATAATCCTAAAGAAATGCCACCTGCATTTTCAGGTGGTAAACTTGGCTTCTATCCTGATTGGTATGGAATAAAGATGAATACTCAGAAAATGAATGATTATTATTATGCTGGTTATATAATGAGTGAGTTTAATTTGGGAGATATGTTTGTATTTATTCCTGGCATAAGATATGAAAAAGTCAAAGATAACCTGAATGGCTGGTGGATAGAAGTGATACCTTATCCTGATCTTAGTCACCCTTCAGGTCATGCAATAGATTCAACACATAATGATGAATATTTACTGCCGAATTTTCATTTAAAATTTAAACCGACTGACTGGATACAGACATTATTTTCATTTACCCAGACTTTAAATAGACCTGATTATAATATGCTGATTCCAAATGTTTATCTAAACAGAAGTGGCGGTACAGAATTTTATCAGGCAGGAAATCCGGATTTAAAACCTGAGTTCTGGACAAATTATGATGCACAAGTAGCGGTATTTGGAGATAAAATAGGATTGGTTTCTATTGGTGGATTTTATAAAAAAGTGAAGGATATGATCTGGACTCCTTCAATATATAGAACACCTGGCCAACCATGGTCTTTTGGAGCAGGGCAATATTTTACAGATAATTCAACTGTATTAATTACAGTGCCTCAAAATTTTAATTTTCCAGTTTATCTAAAAGGATTAGAGCTTGAGGCACAAACAAACTTATGGTATCTACCTCAGCCTTTCAATTACATTTCATTAGATATAAATTTTACTTTGATTAATTCTAAGACAACTTATGAATATTCAAAAACTCAGTTAGTTACTATAGGTAAAGACAGTAGGGGGAGACCGATTACTAAGTTAATCTCGATAGATTCTATATATTCTGGTCCAATGTTAAATCAGCCTAAAAGTATAGCAAATTTTTCTTTCGGATATAATTATAAGGGATTTAACTTATGGTTATCTTACCAATATACTGGTGAGATAATTACAAGCGAACCTAATATGGTTGAATTTGAAGTCCACAAATCAAATTTTTCAAGATGGGATTTACAAGTTACTCAAAAGCTTCCAGTAGAAGGTTTGGAAGTGTTGTTTAATTTTGCCAATATCAACAACCCTGTTGAATATCAAAATAATTTAGCAGATCCAAGGCCATCTTATTTAGAAAACTATGGATGGACTATGGATTTCGGTATTCGATACAAATTATAAAATCATTCTTCAGATTCCTAATTAACCTTATTAATAAATTTTAACATGGAGGTAAAAAATGTTGACATTATTATTAAGTGGGTGATAATCTTTTAACTAACCTAACCAGCCATCTTTTAAGAAAGGAGCCTTTTCTTATTAAACCAAAAATACTTTATATAAAAAACTAAAGATATTTTCTTTAAATTTTTTCAAACAATTATCTTAGGAGATTGTTTGAAAAAACTAACAATTCTTTTTGTGTTTCTTTTAGTCTCGGCAACTATGTTTGCACAAACATATTTAGATGTTGCACCAGGCTACGGTACTTTAAATGATTCTATTGCCGCACATCAAGGTGATGTAATCTATAGGCTTCAAGCTGGCCAATGGTATGGGCTTAATGGTATAATACAAAACAGTGGATTTCCTTTAACCATTATCGGAACTATGCCAGCTGCTGGTCAAATGCCAGCTGAAATTCAAACAGGTACTAACCCTGATGGTACAGTTTTATCCCAAATGTTCACTATGTTTAATGATCTTACTTTGCGAAATCTATTTATTGTTAATGCAAACCAAAATGATGTATTTGGACCCACTGTTTTTTGGAGCGCTAGCCCAACTTCTATAACACTTAGGATAGACAGTTGTGTTTTCGATCCTACTGGGGCGAATATGATTCGTTGGGCAACTACACCACACCCAAATTTATTCATGACTAATAGCCAAGTTATAAATTTGGGAGATTTAAACAGTGAATGGACGGGAAATCTTTTTGATACCAGTACAGACCCTAGAAACGGACTTGATACATTATATCTTGAGAATAATACATTTTTAAGTACAGGTATGCTTTTGATTTTTAATTCTAGTTTTGCCGCTGATTCTGAAAATGTTTTTTGGATTAATCATAATTCTTTCATTTTCCACAAACTTCAGTTTATTTGGGACTGGCGCATGAATGAATACTTTGTTACAAACAACCTTTTCTTTGATTATAGTACATCACCAACAACAGTTAAATCGAATGTATATTTCCCTGATGGGGATACCGCTGGTCCAGAAAGTCGTTTTGCTTTAATTAATCAAGATACGGCTTATTATGATTCAAGTAATGGTAAGTTACTATCGAACAGAAAGTTATTTGTCGAATATAATTCCAATTATACAGACCCAAGATTTCAAGCAATCGCAACTACTTGGGCCAAAACACATACAGTAAATAATGATGGTGTAACTCCCGTACCAACTTCATACCTTGTTCCTTTAATGTATCCATCTGACTCAGCTGGAGTTAACAGAGAAGCTCAAATGTGCAGCGATAAAGCGCACTTCCCAAATTTTTACGAGAATAATTATTGGGATAATCTAATGGGAAATAAGCCAAATACTGACCCTCAATTCAATGATGCAACATTTTATAAAGTTCAAGATTCGTTAGTTGCTTGGACTTTGCCCACAATGGAAATTGCACAATGGGGCTTTGATCCTACCAAGATTAGTCCTCAACCAGCGCAAGCGGGTAACTGGTTTTGGCACGCAGATACAAGCTATGGCAACCCTGTAAAATGGCCAAGAGTTGATGCAAGTTATACAAACTCTACATTGTTAACTGCATCAATTGAAGGATTACCTCTTGGTGATTTAAATTGGTTCCCAACTCAAAAAGCTATTTGGCAGAAAAATCAAGCTTCTATAAAGCAACACATTTTGAATGAAAATGAAACTAAAATTTCTGTTACTGCTGTTAATCAAGAAAAGAATCAAACACCAATTGATTTTTCATTATCACAAAATTATCCTAATCCATTCAACCCATCAACCGAGATTAAATACAGTATTACTAAAAATAGTATGGTTACTCTAAAAGTATATAATCTGTTAGGGCAAGAAGTGGCTACTTTAGTTAATCAAGAACAAAAACCCGGCAACTATATTATAAATTTCAATGCTTCACAATTAGCATCTGGAGTTTATATGTATAGAATCCAATCTGGTGATTTTTCTTTAACAAAGAAGATGACACTTCTAAAGTAATTTAAGTTTTATTCGAAAGAATTATTTAATATAAAAGTGGTTTCTTTCTTGAAGAAAGAGACCACTTTACTTATTATTTGAACTGTATTCTTCTTGCCCTATAGAATGCTATCTCATATAAATTATTTAATTTATTAAAAGGATTTAATATGAAAAAGTATTTTACTTTTCTTTTTTTTCTTTTCTATATGATGCAAACTATATTTCCGCAAGCAATAAATTTTTCAGTTAGTACAGATTTTAATACGGGAACCAGTCCCGCTTCAGTAGCATATGGTGATTTAAATGGAGATGGTAAACAAGATGTTGTTGTGACAAATTATGTTTCTAATACAGTATCAGTCTTTTTAAACACAACAACGAACGGCTCATCAACTCCATCCTTTTCTACAAGAGCTGATTTTACTACAGGCAACGGTCCAATCTCTGTAGCTATTGGCGATCTAAACGGAGATGGCAAATTAGATATTATTGTAGCGAACTCTAACGATAATACAGTATCTGTTTTTTTTAACACAACTACAAATGGTTCATCAACCCCATCTTTTGCTGCAAAGACAAATTTTACTACAGGGACTACACCCTACTATGTTGCAGCTGCAGACTTGAACGGAGACGGTAGGCTGGATATTGTCACAGCAAATCCCGTCTCTAATAATATATCGGTTTTATTAAACACAACTTCAAACGGTGCATCTACTCCTTATTTTACCGGTAAGACAGATTTTGCAACAGGTTCCAGCTGTCGTTGGGTAGCAATTGCAGATCTAAACGGAGATGGCAAGTCAGATATAGTTTCAGCAAATTATGGTGCTAATACAGTATCGGTTTTATTAAACACTACTTCAAACGGTACATACACACCATCTTTTTCTGCGGATAACATTTTTACTACTGGAACCAACCCAGCCGCTGTTGCAATTGCAGATGTAAACAAGGACGGTAAACCGGACATTGTTGCTGC
Organism: Bacteroidota bacterium; assembly: GCA_023475265.1. GTDB lineage: Bacteria > Bacteroidota > Ignavibacteria > Ignavibacteriales > Ignavibacteriaceae > FEN-1297. Next base: position 19,516 of record JAMCWE010000059.1, on the reverse strand, counting down.
TAACTATAGCAGTAATACAGTATCAGTTTTTTTTAACACAACTGCTGATAGTGCATCTACACCTACTTTTTCTTCAAAAACAGATTTTACTACAAGCACAGGTCCCACTGCAATTACAGTTTCTGATCTAAATGGAGACGGTAAACCAGATATTGTTACTGCAAATTACAATGCAAATACAATTTCGGTTTTATTAGATACGACTTCAAACGGTGCATCAATACCAAGTTTTACTGCAAAGACAGATTTTAGTGTAGGTACTAATCCTAGAGGAGTGGTCATTGCAGATTTGAATGGAGACTATAAACCGGATATTGTTACTGCTAATATTGGTACCAATAACATATCTGCTTTATTAAATACAACACCTGATACCATGTATACCCCTTTATTTTCTTCTATGACAAATTTCAATACCGGAAGTAGCCCAGCGTCAGTAGCATATGGTGATTTAAATGGGGACGGAAAGCAAGATGTTGTTGTAGCAAATTACGCTTCTAATACAATATCTGTTTTTATTGACACAACTCCCGATAGTACAACAACTCCAAGTTTTTCTACTAAAACAGATTTTACAACTGGTAATGCACCCATCTCTGTAGCGATTGCAGATTTAAATGGAGACGGCAGATTGGATATAGCTGTAGCAAATTCCAATGATAATACAGTATCGGTTTTTTTTAACACCACCCCAAACGGTGTCTCCACACCTTCTTTTACAGCAAAAAAGGATTTTACCACAGGGGCTACTCCATATTATGTTGCAATAGCCAACTTGAACGGAGATGGCAAACCCGATATCATTACGGCAAATCCCAATTCCAATAACATATCTGTTTTATTGAACACGACTTCAAGCGGTGCATCAGTTCCTTCATTTTCAGCCAAGACTGATTTTAGCACAGGCTCAAGTTGCAGATGGATTGGAATAGGTGATTTTAATGGAGATGGAAAACTGGATATTGCAACAGCAAATTATGGCGCTAATACTATATCAGTTTTATTAAACACGACACCTGACAGTGCAATAACTCCTAGCTTTTCTACTAATGCACTTTTTACAACTGGAACTAATCCAGCATCAATTGCAATTTCTGATATTAATAGGGATGGTTTGCAGGATATTGTTGTGGATAATTATGGTAGTAATACCGTTTCTGTTTTTTTTAACACAACTCCATTTGGTGCAACTAGTCCATCATTTTCAACCAAAACTGATTTTACTACAGGAACAGGTCCCACTGCAGTTGCAGTTTCTGATCTAAAAGGCAAGGGTAAATCTGATATTGTTATTGCAAACTATAATTCTAATAATGTGTCCGTTTTGTTAAATACAACAATAAAGGGTGCTTCGATTCCAACCTTTTCTTCTAAGACCGATTTTAGTACCGGAACTAATCCTCGCGGCGTTACTATTACCGACATAAATGGTGATAACAAACCGGATATTATTACAGATAATATCGGTACAAACAATATATCAGTATTACTCAATAATAATTATAATATAAGTCAACCGATTGAGATATTCTCAGATAAAAATTTTTCAAATGGTATAGGATTACAAGGTGATAGTTCAAGTAACCCAAGTGTAATTGATACTCTCTATCCATTTGGGATGGGGGACTCTTCATACTCATGGACACTAGCTCAATGGGGAAGCAGATTCAATTTAGCAGGTGTTCCACCTTCGTATCAAGGTGATAGTGTAGTATATGCTGATTCAGGGAAAAGCGTAAGCTTTATGAAGATCACCGGTAATAATCAAATAACCGGTAATACACAGGTGGATATGGAGGTCTTTGGATCTGCAGAGTATCTTTCACCAAGAACTGCAGGTCAGAGCTGGCCGAGTTTATATTTCGGGCAAACATTGCAAAAGCAATTAGGTATAAACGAAATGAACAGTCTAGTCTTTAGATGTAGTGCTAGATTAATGTTTAGCATAAATGAGATGGGATCATCATACAATCCAAGTTTACATACAGCTCAGTTTCAAGTATATTTAACAATTCAGAATCTGAATATAAATTCTTCGGATTATGGAGATTATTATTGGTTTGGTATTCCATTTTACGATTATCGATATCCGGAAATACCAGCATATGCAGCTTCAGATTTTGGTCCAAATAATACTGGGAAATTTATCTTCAACCTCGGTACCAATGATATTTATACGGGCAATTTTGCAGATGGGAATTGGATAAACATATCAAAAGACATCTATCCATATATAATGGAAGGCTTTCAAATAGCTCAGGCAAGGGGTTATTTAGTAGGTTCATCAATAACTGATATGTGCATCGGAAGTCTGAATATAGGGTGGGAGATCCCAGGAACTTTTAATTCCGGTCTTCAATTTAATAAATTTGCATTAACTGCATTGTGTAATAATTTGCCTTCTTATAAGATTAATAATTTAAAAATTAAAAACAATTCTACTCCCTCGAAATATTCACTTTCTCAAAATTATCCTAACCCTTTCAATCCGTCAACAGAAATTAGTTACAGTGTTCCTAAGACAGGTATTGTAATAATAAAAGTATATAATATTTTGGGACAAGAAGTTGCAACTTTAGTGAATCAAGAACAAAAAGCAGGAAGTTATATAATTAATTTCAATGCGTCAAAATATTCTTCAGGAATATACATATATAGAATGCAGTCTGACAATTTTTTTGTGTCAAAAAAAATGGTGCTGCTAAAATAACGTGGTTTATAATTGAAATACTATTTTCTTACAAGTGGTTTCTTAATTAGCCGAAACCACTTGCATAATTAAATCTAAAATTCTTTCTTTCATTAAAATATCCGATTGATAATATGAAATATATAATAAGAATAATGTTTTATGTTTATTTATCAATTTTCAATGTCTTAAATTTTGGGCAATCAAAAAGTTATACTAAAGTAATAAAAGTAAAAATTAATGGTACACCAGGAAAAGATTGTGACTTTGCCGGAAATAGAGCTATTGAAGATGCTATCGAAAGTATTCATGATGCATCAGAAAATAAAAGATATGAGATTTTAATTTACCCTGGTATTTATAAGGCATTAGATACAAGCGAATTTAATAGTGCAGGGAGTTTTTCTGGTAATTACGCATTTATTCGCGGTAAGGATTATGTATCTATTAAAGGAACTGTCAGAGATAGTGTAATTATAGATGGCGAGTTACCGGACAATCTAGGTAAGAATTTTTCATATGCATCATATTCAACTTTATTTTGGAATGCTAACCAAGCTAGTATAGAAAATTTGACAATCATTGCTAAAAATTTACGATATCCAATTCATATGGACGGCAGTAGGTTGGGGATGGAATACACTTATAATAAATTAAAAAACTTAAAACTCCTACACTTAGGAAACTCAAATGATGCATTGAATTGGAAAAGTTATCATCCATTGGGACTAGGAATGTCAAATGGACAAGTACTTGAGGTGGATAGTAGTTATTTTCAATCTACAACCTGGCCGCTTTACGTTCATAATAATAAAAATTTTACGAAAAGAGCAAAGCTGATTTTTAATGATTGCATTTTCGTGGGTCTTGGCGATCAAAAATTGTTGGCAATGTTTCAAAATCTTGGCAGTCAGAAAAGCGATGAAGTAATTATAAATAATTGTACTTGGAATAAAGGATATATAATGCAAGCTGATGACTGGCCATATTTACCGACCTCTTTAGAAAATCAAAGCTATAATCATTGTAATTTTAAAATTAAGGGTTCTGGCAATAGTCCATTTTTATGGGAATCCTCATTTAAAGGAGAAACTTTAAAGATTACTTCAAATAGTGTTGATGGCACTGTAAGATTTGATCCAAAGTGTAGTGCATTTCCTTTAATTATAAAAGACAAACATTATAAGATTGGCAAATATGTGAAATACAATGGTGAAATTGAAGATGAAGGATATTCATATAGAGATGGTTCAGGCAGTATTAAAGGTTATGCTACAGGATATCTAGATGTAGGCGATGAACCTACTTATGATAATACATATATTAAATCTTTGGGTAAGCGGCTTGGCGACTGCTCAGCTCATCACAAGATATTAGTTGTAATAATAAATGGTAAGAAATACAAAATTATCTTTAATAAAAATTATGCGGGTACAGGATTACATAATCCATGGGCGCCTTCAGATTATTCAAATGATCAAATAATAGCCCTGATGAATAAAGTGTTAGGAACTGTTGCAAATATTTCATTGTATGCTGTTGGGAATGACTATTATCCGGAGTTCTCCGATTATCTGGATACTCTTAAATCTAGCGAAAATATTGAGAAAGGTATGGTCGTAGTAAAAAATAAATCAGGAGAATTAAAAATTGCAACAAAGGATGATAGGGAAATTTTTGGTGTAGCGCTGGATGATGTAATTGCCGGGAAAATGGGAAGAGTATTAATGAAGGGCTATATCTCGTCAGATCAAACTCAACGTTTCTGTGTCCTTTTAAAAACGAATTTGCCAATTAAAGAAGGGGAAAAATTTGGTATTAGCCAAATACCAGGTATACTAAGCAATTCTGCTTCATTAAAATTTTTTACTGCAATCTCTGATCATGTTTTGGCTTTTAGTTTAAAATAATTATCCTCTCTTTAACGAAAAAAATAATCTCTGCATTTAAGTGACTCAAAAGTATGAAAAAGTTATTTGTATTTTGCCTAATCTGTTTTATACATTCGCTCTACCCACAAGCAATAAATTTTTCAGTTAGTACAGATTTTAATACGGGAACCAGTCCAGCTTCAGTAGCATATGGTGATTTAAATGGAGACGGTAAACCGGATATTGTTGTAGCAAATTATGTTTCTAATACAATATCTGTTTTCTTAAATACAACTTCCAGTGGTGCATCTACTCCCAGCTTTTCTACAAAGACTGACTTTACAACCGGTAGTGGTCCAATCTCTGTCGCAATAGCCGATCTGAATGGCGACGGCAAATTAGATATTATAGTAGCGAACTCTAACGACAATACAGTGTCGGTTTTCTTTAATACAACGGCAAATGGTGCCTCTACACCTTCTCTTTCGGCCAAGACAAATTTTACTACAGGGACTACACCCTACTATGTTGCAGCTGCAGACTTGAATGGAGACGGTAGGCTGGATATTGTCACAGCAAATCCCGTCTCTAATAATATATCGGTTTTATTAAATACAAAATCAAATGGAGCTTCAACCCCATCATTTTCAGCGAAAACTGATTTTAGCACAGGCTCTAGTTGTAGATGGATTGCTATAGGTGATTTTAATGGAGATGGTAAACTTGATATTGCAACAGCAAATTATGGTGCAAATACTGTATCGGTCTTACTAAACACGACACCTGATCGTGCATCAATTCCATCCTTTTCGGCTAATAATACTTTTACAACTGGAACTAACCCATCCACAGTTGCAGTTGCTGATATAAACAAAGATGGTAAGCCAGATATTGTTGCTGCAAATTATGGCAGCAATACAGTATCAGTTTTTTTAAACACAACTACTGATAGTGCATCTGTTCCATCATTTTCTGCAAAGACTGATTTTACTACAGGAACTGGTCCGACTGCAATTGCAACTTTCGATCTCAATGGAGATGGTAAACCTGATGTCGTAATAGCAAACTACAATGCCAATACAATTTCCGTTTTATTAGACACAACGGCAATTGGAGCCTCAATACCAAGTTTTACTACAAAGACAGATTTTAGTACAGGTACTAATCCAAGAGGAGTAGTAATTGCCGATATGAATGGAGACTACAAACCCGATGTTGTTACTGCTAATATTGGTACCAATAATATTTCGGTTATGTTAAACGGTAACAATTATGTAAATCTACCAATAGAATTACTCTCTGACTTAAACTTTACTGATGGTATAGGATTGCAAGGTAATAGTGTAATTAATCCAGGTGTAATAGATACTCTTTATCCATCTGGTAAAGGGAATTCTTCATATTCGTGGACATTGGCTCAATGGGGAAGTAGATTTAATTTGGCTGGTGTCCAACCTTCTTATCAAGGTGATAGCGTAGTTTATGCCGATTCAGGGAAAAGGATTTCATTTTTGCCAGTTAATGGAAGTACGCAAGTTGATATGGAAGTATTTGGATCAGCGGAATATTTTTCAGAAAGAACTGCATATGAAGGTTGGCCGAGTTTATATTTGGGACAAAAATTCAAAAAACAATTAAAGATAAATAGTGTAAGCAGTGTCATTTTTAATATCGCAGCAAGATTAATGTATAGTATAAATGAAATGGATTCATCGACATACAACCCGAATCTTCATACAGCGCATTTTCAGGTATTCTTAACTATACAAAATTTAAATACAAGTTCAGCCGATTATGGAAATTATCTTTGGTTTGGTTTGCCATTATATGATTATCGTTATACGGAGATTCCGGCTTACATAGCTCAAGATGTAGGAAAAGATTCTACTGGAAAATTTATTTATCAGATTGCGAGTAGTGAGTTATATGCAGGAATCTTTCAGAATCAGAATTGGATAACAATATCAAAAGATATATATCCTTTAATATTACAGGCATTCCAGACAGCACAGACCGAAGGCTATTTGAAGGGCTCATCGATTAGTGATATGTGTCTAGCAAGTATGAATATAGGATGGGAAATTCCGGGAACTTTTAATTCTGGTCTCCAATTTAAAAATCTTGGATTCACATCGTTCACTTCCAACACAACTTCTGTTAAAATTGACAATGATAAATTTTCTTCACCAACGAATTTTTCTGTGTCTCAGAATTACCCTAATCCATTCAATCCATCGACGCAGATTAAGTACAGTATTCCTAAAAATGGACTTGTTACATTAAAAGTATATAATATTTTAGGACAAGAAGTAGCAACATTAGTTAATCAATTACAAAAGCCAGGTAACTATACAGTTAGTTTCAATGCTTCTAAATTCTCATCTGGTGTATATATGTATAGAATCAAGGCCGGTGATTTTTCAATATCAAAAAAAATGTTACTAATAAAATAAATTAAACCATTAATTAAAAATAACTTCCAAGAATAATATGAAAATAATTTTGTCATTCTGTCTATTTTGTTTTTTCAGCATCCTAATATATTCTCAAACCAAATCAATTGAGTTAATAGATGATTTAAATTTTTCAAACGGAATTGGATTGGAAGGCGTAAATTCTGCTGATAAAAGTATTATTGATACTTTATATCCATTTGGAAAAGGAAATGCAAGAATTTCCTGGAAACTCGCTCAATGGTTTAGCCGATATAATTTAAAAGGCACTATACCTAAAAAAATTAATAAAGAAGTTATATATTCTAATCAGGGCAAAACAATCTCATTCATGCCGATTAAAGGCAGCACACAAATAGATATGGAAGTTATTGGCTCTAAAGAATATGTTTTTCCTAGAAAAGAAGGGGAAGCATGGCCGCATATTTTACTAGAGCAGACCTTTAAGAATCAGGTAGGTTTGAACAATATAAAAACACTAAATTTTAAAATTGATGCGCGTTTAATGTTTAGTAAAAATCTGATGAATAGTCTGTCTTATAATCCGTCACTTCATACTTCGCAATTTTCTATTTACTTAGTTGTTCAAAATCTTAATAAAAAATCTTCAGATTATAAAGATTATTTCTGGTTTGGATTGCACTTATATGATTATCGTTGGCGAACTATTCAGGAATATAAGGAAGTAGATAAAGGGAAGTTAGATGCTACGAAAAAATTTATATACTGTCCTGCAAGTTCTGATATATATGCCGGCAGTTTTCAAAATATGTATTGGATAGATATTTCTAAAGATTTATACCCTATTATAAAACACGCATTTAATACTGCTCAGGAAAGAGGTTATTTGAAAGGTTCATCTGTAAATGATATGCATATAACCGGTATGAATATCGGGTGGGAAGTTACAGGCACTTTTGACTGTGGATTTAGATATAAAGATTTAAGATTAACAGCCACAACAAAAAATTAGCAAGGATTAATTTTAGGTAAAGTTAATATTATCAAATTTGTTATTTCATTTTATGTGAAAGTTTATTCAATAAAAACAAAATAATTGTGTATTTGCAATTCATTATAATCTAACTAATATAAAGCATGATTAAAGAGCTTTTTATTTTTCTATTTCTTTCTTGTGTTTCCATATATTCACAAACTATGGATACTACGGTAGATTTAATTGCTGACAAATATTTTTCAGGTGGTATTGGTCTGGAATATGTTGACCATAGTAAAGGCGTAGTTGATACATTGTATCCTTTTGGAAAGAGCAATTTAAATTATAAATGGAAACTTGCGCAGTGGTTCAGCAAATTTAATTTGGAAGGTGCACAACCTACATATTACGGCGATAGTGTAACCTTTGCTAACAAAGGTAAAAGAATAACCTTTATAAATAATAATGGTGGTTCACAAGTAGATATGGAGATATTCGGCTCAAATGAATTTCTATCAGCTAGAAAAACCGGTGAGGCATGGCCGCACCTACTACTTGAACAAAATTTCCGCCGGCCAATAAATATTAACAAAATTAAGTCTATGAAATTTAATTTGAATACAAAGTTATTGTACTGTGAAAATAAAATGGATGCAGCTACCTATAATCCCAAACTTCAAACTGCACATTTCCATGTAACTTTTATAATTCAGAATTTAAATAAAAGTTCAAGAGACTATGAAGATTATCTATGGTTTCAGTTGCAGATATATGATTATCGTTACAAAGATATACCGCAATATGAAGCCAAGGATAAAGGGAAGAAAGATGCAACTGGAAAATTTATTTACTCACTTGCAAGTAATCGACTATACAAAGGTAACATGCAAAGTAAGAAGTGGATAAATGTTTCAAGTAATTTACTACCATTTTTTATAGATGCAATAAAGGACTCTCAAGCGAAGGGATATTTAAAGGGTTCATCTTTCAATGATATGGATATTACTAATATTATTATTGGATGGGAAGTATCAGGAACTTTCGATTGCGGGATTTCTTTTAAAAATTTAGGCTTAACTGCAAATATAAAAAATTAAATTAGGTTCGTTTGAAAATTATAAAGCAAGAATTTTAAAAGAACTTTAACTTCTCATGTTGTTTTTTAAGATGTTTATTCAAGTCAATGGAAATAGAGCATTTTTATTTTTTTTAGAAATTATAATCTATTCATTTTTATTATGGAGTTTAACTAATGTTGAAAAGTAATTTAATCGCGCTGTTTGTAATATTGATATTTATATTTAATAGCCAAATTACATTTTTAAATGGGGAAGAAATTATAAAGGTGAAAAAAGAGAACATTCTATGTGCAAAAGAATCTGGTAAAAAATGTATTCTTCATATCACTAGTAAATCAAATATTAACGAACAAAATAATTCTTTAAATTCTCCTGACGATGACCGGAGAAATAACCTTTCTGAAACTGATTCGACATTGTTGAATTGGAAAAAATACAGCGAAATCATCAAAAAATATATTTATAAAGACTTTAAAAAAATGTATAGAGAAAAAGGTGGAAATTTCAAATATCCATTCTTAACTCCAGGCAGTTCTTATGCCGATCAATTATGGGATTGGGACTCTTGGTTAAGTGATATTGCATTAAGACAAATTTTAACTCAACACGGATCTGAAAATGATAAAAAAGAAGCAGTTAAATATGAACAAGGTTGTATATTAAATTTTTTAAGTTATTGTGATATTGATGGATGGATGCCAATAGTTATACAAAGGAAAAATGAATTGTCTGAACTAATGAAAGGATTCTTAAAACCTAAAGATATTTATAAGGAAAATATGCATAAACCTTGTCTTGCGCAGCATGCCGCTTTTTTAGTCAAAATGAATGAAGGTAATGCAGAATGGCTTAGAGAAGATTTTTCAAAGCTTCAATATTTTATTAATAATTATAGATCGCACGATAGAGATAGAGCAACTGGTTTGTATTTTTGGCAAACTGATCATTACATTGGAGGCGACAATGATCCTTGTACATTTTACCGTCCACCAAGAAGCTCAGGTTCAATATTTTTGAATTCCTTAATGTATAAAGAATTAAAAGCAATGGCATATCTTGCTAAACAACTGAATTATTCAGAACGTTCATTGGAATATGAAAAAGACGCTGATGAGTTGAAACAAGCTATACAAAAAAATTGCTGGGATCCAAGAGATGGTTCCTTTTACAGTGTTGATTTGGATTTACTTCCTATAAACAATGAAAGTTGGGAACTTCAGAGCGGAAGCCCAAGAAATTATGATTGCTTGATTCAAAGGATTGATGTCTGGTCTGACTTTCTTCCTATGTGGGCAGGAATAGCGACACCAGAGCAGGCGAAAAGAATTGTTGAAGAACACTATGACAATATAAAAACTTTTAATGCTCCATATGGTGTAAGGACTCTTTCTAAAATGGAAAAGATGTATAGCCTTAGAGCCAGCGGAAATCCATCCAATTGGGATGGACCAATCTGGGGAATTTCTAACTATCTTGTATGGCGAGGTTTAGTTAGATACGGATTCAATAAAGAGGCAAAAGAATTAGCAGAAAAAACTGTAATCTTATTTGGAAAAGATTTACAAAAAACGGGGACACTTCACGAGTATTATGATCCTAATAATGGAGAGCCAATTTTACATCCGGGTTTTCAAGATTGGAACTATCTTGTATTAAATATGCTAGCATGGTTAGAACATGGAAAAGTAGTTAGCGAATTTTGATTGTTGAAGCTAATGCTACATGTTTAATAATAACCAATAATGGTTGGTAAAATTTAAATTTTGCTTCATTATTTTTTAAGGAATTTTAATGGCTGTATCTAGTCCGGTATTAACAACTACCAAAACATTTAATAAAATTGAAAAAAACTATACTACCGAATTAACTATTCTTACCTCGTTATTTTTCATGTGGGGATTTTTAACTTGCTTAAATGATATTTTAATCCCGCATCTCAAGGCAGTCTTTTCATTAAATTATGCACAGGCGATGCTTATCCAGTTTTGTTTCTTTGGCGCTTATGCATTGATATCTCTTCCTTCCGGAATTTTGGTTGAAAAAATAGGGTATAAAAGAGGCATCATAATCGGATTAGTAACGGCAGGAGTCGGATGCTTAGCATTTTATCCCGCAGCCGGAACTCGTTCCTATCCTTTATTTCTTCTTGCACTTTTTATTTTAGCGACAGGTATTACGCTGCTTCAGGTTGCGGCAAATCCTTATGTAGCAATTTTAGGAAAATCGGAAACAGCATCAAGCAGATTAAATCTTACACAAGCATTTAATTCATTAGGAACAACTATTGCACCTTATTTCGGATCTCTCTTGATTCTTTCTATTGCAGTTAAAAGCACAGAGGAAATTCAAAAAATGAACCCGGCACAATTAACAGCATATCAATTAACTGAAGCAAGTGCTGTTCAAGTTCCATATCTTGGATTATCTGCTGCGTTATTAATTATTGCCGGAATTTTTGCTATTGTAAAACTTCCCGAAATTGAAGCAAGCAGCATCGGTTCAAGCGGAGGAGACGGAAGCAGCTTCGATTCACATCACGAGAGCGCGTGGAAATACAGACATTTAATTCTCGGAGCTATCGGAATATTTGTTTACGTCGGTGCCGAAGTTTCTATCGGCAGCTTCTTGGTAAATTATTTCGGAAGCTTGGATGTGTTGGGATTGAAAGCAGCAGATGCAGGCAAGTTTGTTTCATTTTACTGGGGCGGCGCAATGCTGGGAAGATTTATCGGTTCGTATGTACAAAGAAAAATTAAGCCAGGCGGTGTACTTGCATTTAATGCAATAGTCGCAAGCGTACTTGTCATTACTTCAATGCTTTCTTTTGGTTATTTGGCAATGTGGTCAATTCTGTTGGTAGGATTATTCAACTCAATTATGTTCCCGACAATTTTTACTTTAGCAATTGACGGCTTGGGAAAACATACCGGACAAGGTTCGGGAATTCTTTGCATGGCAATTGTCGGCGGCGCTATTATTCCGGTAATCCAAGGTTTTATTGCAGACAGCATCGGCATTCATCACGCATTTATCTTGCCGGTTCTCTGTTACTTGTTTATAGTATTTTATGGTATAAAAGGACATATTCCTCACCTCCCAAAATTGAAGGTTCAGAATGCCTAAAATTGTTAAATTAAATTATTGATTTAAAGGAGTCTTTAGATGATTGCAAACCCTATTCTTGGTGTAATTTTTCATTGGCTAGGAGGCTTGGCTTCCGGCAGCTTTTATGTACCGTTTAAAGCCGTTAAGAAATGGTCGTGGGAAGTTTATTGGCTGCTAGGTGGTGTTTTCAGTTGGATAATTGCACCATGGGTACTTGGTTTAATATTGGTACCACATCTTACTCAGGTTTTGAGTCAACAACCAACCAATGTTCTTGCATGGACATTTTTCTGGGGCATGCTCTGGGGTGCAGGAGGTTTGACTTACGGATTGACGATGAGATACCTTGGGCTGTCTTTAGGTACCGGAATAATTTTGGGACTTACTGCTCTTTTCGGCACTTATGTTCCTCCAATATTTGATGGAACCATTGGAGCGAAACTTAGCGCAATTCCCGGACAGGTTATTCTAATTGGATCCGTATTTGCCTTAATGGGTATTGTGCTTACTGCTGCTGCCGGTGTATCGAAAGAAAAAGAAATGAACGACGAGCAGAAACGCAGCTCAATCAAAGAGTTTAATTTACGAAAGGGGATTTTTGTAGCAATATTTTCCGGCGTAATGAGTTCATGCTTTGCTTTCGGACTCGATTCAGCAGTTCCAATATCTACTACAGCATTGCATCTAGGCGCTAATCCGATTTGGACTGGCTTACCTAAAATAATTGTAATCACAGCGGGGGGCTTTGTGACAAATTTAGTGTGGTGTTCATATCTGTTTATTAAGAATCGAACATTCGGTGAATATTTCAGCCACGATGAGGCAGCAGAAAATAGCGTTCAACCTCAAGTTGCGACAAATGCAGTTGCTGCACTTGATCAAGTTGACCCGCCATCACGTATTCCGTTACTAACGAATTATTTCTTCAGCGCTCTAGCCGGAACAACTTGGTACTTCCAATTTTTCTTCTATACTATGGGTGAAACGCAAATGGGAAAATACCGGTTTTCGAGCTGGACTTTACACATGGCAAGCATAATTATATTTGGTTCTTTATGGGGCATTTTTCTAAAAGAGTGGAAGAATACCAGCGGCTTATCTAAGTTTTTATTAGGGCTTGCAATATTTACTCTTGTTGCAGCTACAATTATTGTTGGATATGGAAACCTATTAGGTGTTCAACCAGCTAGTCATTAAACTAATATAAATAATGGATTGAAAGTTCATGGATAAAATTGCATTTAAAATGAAATTAAAACCTGGATTCAAAAAAGAATACAAACACAGGCATGATGCTATATGGCCTGAGTTAAAAGAGTTACTTTCTAAAAGCGGTGTCCGAGATTATACTATTTTTTTAGACGAAGAAACAAACACTCTCTTTGCCATTCAATATCAGGCAGGAGACAATTCTTCACAGGATTTGGGCTCTAATCCAATAGTGCAAAAGTGGTGGAAGTACATGGAAGATATTATGGAAACAAATCCAGATTCGTCTCCTGTTTCTATTCCTTTAGAAAAAGTTTTTCATATGGATTGAAATTAACGATGCATTTTCTTATTCTGTGTTCACTCTAAGTTGTTCATTTATAAATCCCACTTTCAAAAATATTTGAAGAAAGGATATTTCAGCACAGTGGATGGATCTTAGCTAATCAAACTTAGTATCATCTAGTGGTTTTGCGCTATGTTGTATATAAACAATCTCAATCTTATCCGATAATCTATAAACGATCCTGTATTTATTGTATACTATTTCTCTAAGTGATCTATCGTTAATCTCAGGTACTACTCTGCCTTTTTCAGGAAATAGCTTTAAGTTTGAAATGCGATTCATTATGTTATTAACAAACTTTGCTGCAGAGTCCGGGTTATTTTGATATAAACTATCGGCAATTGCTTCAAGTTGATTGACTGCTGTATCCGACCAGGTTAATTTCATCTGGTGTATTTCTGCACCCGTCTCTTTACTTCCGAATGATTAATGATTTTACCTTTTTGAATATCATCCAAACCTTTAGCAATGCCTGTTATAAATTCAGTTTTTTCTATCAGCTCGTCAAAAGCTTTTACATCAAGTAATATAGCGGTTCCTTTACCGTTCTGTGTAAGCAAAATCGGGCGTTTTGTGTTTTTTATTTTATCAATAAGACCGGCTGTATTAGTACGAAATTCACTTATCGGATAGACATCTTCATTAAATCTAATTGTTTCCATCACTTACCTTGTATTTAATTTGATACAAAATTTAATACATAATAAATCTATTGTCAAGAAAATCATTTTTGTCCAACGCTAAATATTAATAATTTAAAAAGAGAAGGTATGAAATTCAAATTTTTGCATCCACGAGATGAGATTATCGAAATTATCAACAGGATTTATCAAAACGGGATGACAACTACATCGGGTGGTAATCTATCTATCCTCGATGAAGATGGATCAATTTGGATTACTCCCAAAGGAGTTGATAAAGGATCGTTGATACCGAAAGATATTGTGAGAGTTTTGCCAAATGGAATTATAGAAGGCATTCATGAGCCTTCATCTGAGTTCCCTTTCCATCTTGCAATATATAAAGCACGACCTGATATAAAAGCAATTGTGCATGCTCATCCCCCAGCGCTCGTTTCATTTGCTATCACAAGAAAAATACCGGACACACATATTGTACCGAAAGCAAGTGAGATATGCGGTAAAGTTGGTTATGCAAAATACGCACTTCCAGGAAGCGACAAACTTGGAGAAGTAATTGCGGAAGTATTTAAACAAAACCATGATACTGTATTAATGGAAAATCATGGGATTGTAGCAGTAGGAAATAGTTTAATTCATGCATTCCAGAGACTTGAAACATTGGATTATTGTGCAAGACTTACGCTCAAGGCAAATATTCTCGGAAAGGTTAAAGTTTTGTCTAATGAAGATCTTGAACTTTCTCGCAAGGAATCTACTTTAGAAGAATTTGAACCGGCAAATCATTCTTCAAAGGAAAAGGAAATTAGAAAAAATATTATATCCTTAATACATAGAAGTTATTCGCAAAATCTTGTTACAAGTATGGAAGGAACATTCTCAGCAAGAGTTGAAGCTGATAAGTTCATAATTACTCCTTGGGGAATGGACAGAAAATATTTATCGGAAGAGGACCTGGTTTTAATTGAAGGCAATAAAAGGGAAGCCGGGAAAAAACCAAGCCGAAGCGTAAATCTTCATAAAGAAATATATGAAAAGAATCCTGAAATAAATGCAATTCTAATTGCTCATCCGCCAAATATTCTGGCGTTTGGTGTAAGCGATGCAAAATTTGATTCACGTACAATTCCTGAAAGTTATCTTGTATTAAGAGATATACAAAAATTACCTTAAGGTTTAGAATATGGCAGAGGAGATTTAAAATCACCTGAAATTACAGATTTTATTTCTGAAAGTACTCCGATAGTTCTATGTGAAAATAACTGCATAATAGTAACGGGCAATTCATTGCTGCAAAGTTACGACAGATTAGAAGTCGCTGAGTTTTCAGCAAAATCAGTTATTGCTTCAAAATCAATTGGTAATGTTGTTCCGATAGGAAAAAATGAAATAGATGAATTAGAAAAAGCATTTGATTTATAAACTGACAAAAAGGTTTTATGTCCAAAACACAATTCATGACGCTCGCCCGCCACATAATTGAAGGCGAAAAAAGACACCCTGAAGCAACTGGAGAATTATCAAGACTTCTTTCTGATCTTTCCCTTGCAGCAAAAGTTATTTCTCTAGAAGTAAACAAAGCTGGACTCGTAGATATTCTTGGATATACAGGCGACAATAATGTCCATGGCGAAAAAGTAAAAAAGCTTGATGTGTTTGCACATAATATTTTAATCCGGGCAATGGATCATGGCGGTCATTTCTGTGCAATGGTATCAGAAGAAGAGGAAGAAATTATACATATTCCTGCTAAGCATAAGATTGGAAAATATGTGCTTCTCTTTGATCCGTTAGATGGCTCATCAAATATCGATGTTAATAATAGTATCGGGACAATTTTTTCAATTTATAAACGCATTACTCCCGATGATAAACCAGGGACTCATGAAGATCTTCTTCAGAAAGGCATAAAACAAGTTGCAGCCGGATATGTCCTTTATGGTTCAAGTACAATTCTGGTTTATACAACCGGTGAGGGTGTTTACGGTTTTACTCTCGATCCTTCATTCGGGGAATTTTTACTTTCGCATGACGATATAAAAATTCCTAAGAAGTCGCGCATCTATAGCATCAACGAAGGTAATTATTTGTATTGGCATTCGGGACTAAAAAAGTATATTAAATATTTACAAGAAGAAGATGAAAAAACTGATCGCCCATATTCGTCCCGTTATGTAGGCTCAATGGTAGCAGACATTCACCGAAATCTTATCTATGGCGGAATATTTATGTATCCGTCAGATCACCGCCATCCAAAAGGGAAATTGAGATTAATGTACGAATGCAATCCTATGTCGTTTATTGTTGAAGTAGCGGGCGGGAGAGCATCAGATGGGGAACAAAGGATAATGGAAATTCAGCCGACATCTTTGCACGAACGAACGCCATTGTTTATCGGAAGTGAAGAAGACGTTAAAATGGTTGAGCAGTTTATAATTCAAGAGCTGGTAAAATAATTTGTTTAAATAACATTTTAGCAACATAAGAAAGTCGCAAGCCCTCTTTAAAAATCTAATCTTCACAAATTAATAAACTCACTCATCAACATTCTTCTAACAATATTTTATCAATTAGAACAAATTAAAATGAAATTATTTTTAAATGATTAACTGAACATGATATTTCGTCTGGCTGGAATCCAACAATATTTGATCATGTTAGAATAAATGTATTTCTCCAAGTCAATAAACAAGATACCAAAAAAAATATTGAAGGATTCTACCAGACGAATTTATTAACTTTTTATGAACCTTAGTAAAATTCCCAAAAAGTAGAATAAAATTTGTAATAATATTTCTATTGCAAAAACTATTGCACTGAATTGTAAACAATTAAATTATAAATAGTTAAAGGGAGCGAAAGCTCCTTTGTAATCAGCAGGTCGTTGGTTCGAATCCGACTGCCAGCTCAAAAATAAGTCAAAATCAAAGAAAACCGTCTTACGTAGAGACGGTTTTTCTATTTTAAAGTAAAATTTTACTGTACAAGTCACTGTACAGTGAAGCTGTGGATATGAACATTCTTTCAAACTATATATAGGAGGTCATATGTTCATATTTAAACGAAAGAATATTTATTATGTCGAGTTCTTTGATTCTGATGAACAAAAAAATAAACGTTTGTCGACAGGGAAGTCTACTAAAGCGGAAGCAATGGAGTTTATTAAAGATTTCAAAAATAAACTTGTTGAAAAATCTTTCCGTCAGTCTGTATCACTTTCATCATTCAAGACAGAGTATCTGAAATATACTGATAATATATATTCGCTTAAATATATAAGAAGTATAAGATTGTCTTTTAAAATGTTTGAAGAATTTATTTGGGATAAGGAGATTTCACAAATTTCAAATATAGATGCCGAACGATTCATAATTCATACGCATAAGAGAGCTAAATTTGCTTCTCTGCTTTATAAGCGAACATTAGCTGCCGCATTTAACAAGGCACTTTCCTGGAATTACATTACCTCCAATCCATTTAGTAAAATCAAATCACCTAAGTTAGTTAAGAAACTTCCAGTTACTATTTCTGAAAATGAACTTACTCAGTTATTAGTTTTTGTTAATGTCACAGCTTTAAAACACGCATTCTTAATAGCATATTACACGGGGATGAGGCAAGATGAGTTAGCGAATTTGAAATGGGATCATATAAATTTTGAATTCAGTAATATTATAATTAAGAATACGGATGAATTTGTTACAAAGAGTAAAAGAGAAAGAATCATACCAATCAGTAAAAATATTTTACCTTTATTAAATGAACTTAAAAATACTGAACATTCTGATTATGTTATTACAAACGAAAACGGTTATAAATACCATCCGGCAACATTCAGTCATGTGTTCAAGTATGCTGTTAGAAAAGCAAGACTATCTGATGAAATTCATTTCCATTCCTTGAGACATAGTTTTGCAAGCAACCTTGTTCGTAAAGGTGTAAGCTTATATGTAGTGAAAGAACTTTTAGGACATAGTGAAATAAAAACTACCCAAATTTATTCACATTTAGATAGCAGTAATCTTATTGCCGCGATAGAAAAATTATAGAAATTCTCATGAAATGATTTGAAGAACAAAAATTATTTTATAATTTTACAACTCATATGTTCATTGAAATTTTTATTGACATCTAAAAATTTAGATGGGTCCGGGGAAAATAAAGGAGAAAAAAATAAGAACTAAAAAACATAGGGTATTAAATAGTGTCGGATTCTCTAAAGCTTAACTTAAGTAATAAGAGTATTGAAGACATCGATACCCTTTTAGAAATGCTGACCAAAATAAAATATAAAAAGATCCAATCGAAATATGAGTTAGGTAAGTTCAGTGAGGAATACTCTGAATACATGTTTCCTAACAGTTCAGCTTCATATTATGGATCGATTAAACTGACTCTCAAACATCTAATTGGTTATTTTGGTACCAATAAATCAATCGATGAAATATCAATTAGACACGCTGAGTTATTCCTATCCTGGCTTAAAGAAAGTGCACCTAAAGGTTACCGGGTTTACTATCGGAACTTAAAGGCAGCATTTAATAAGGATTTGGATTGGGGTTATATTAAGGAAAATCCATTTTCTAAAATTAAATTAAGGAAAGAACAATGTGAATTTCCTACGTATATAACTAAAGGTCAGCTTGATCAAATATTATCAAGTACCAAAAACTCAATTCAACAAGAAATCTATTATTTTGCATTTCATACCGGTCTTCGGTTAAATGAAATTTTAAATCTTAGATGGAAGAATATTGGTTTCTCGGACAAGATAATAACAGTCGGAGATGATAATTTCCAAACCAAAAGTAAAGCTCAGAGGAAAGTTCCTCTATTTAACGAGCTGTACCTAAGGCTAACGAAGTTAGCAACCAGGGATAAGATAACAAATCGAAATTCAGATAGATTTGTTTTTTCAAAACCGAATGGTTTTGCTTATAATCCAGACTATATATCAAAGTCATTTAAGGGCATCTCTAAAAACCTAAATACAAAGCAAACGCCAAAAAGTTAATAAAATATTGTTTACAAAGTTCGAGAAGATTCTTAATTTTTGCGTAAAAAAAGTAAGCAAAATATGAAAAATATAAACCCGCTTGGTCTATTTGATGATCATTTTTTAATGGAAAAGCTAACCAAACTTGGCGATCCTCTTCAAAGGCTAAATGATTATATAGACTGGAAAA
>JAMCWE010000103.1 GCA_023475265.1 Bacteroidota bacterium | reverse complement strand
ATCCCGACAAGGCGGGATTAAATATTTTTACCCTCTAAGATTTGTGCACCATGTCTGCAAATTCTCTATTACTAAGAGTGCACGATGTCTTGCTTATTTAGTGTTACCGATGTTGTGCAAATTCTCAATTAGCTGCTGAAGTTTGGCAGTATGTGGTGAATTCGACGCTAAAAACTGATAAAGAACTTATTACCTTGTGTGCCCAAAAAATTGTTGATTTGAAAAGTGATTATTATTACGAACTTTATGACAAACAATCTGTATACCAAAAAAAAATGTTGAAAGCGCTAGTAATAAGCGGTGAGAATGTATTTTCTTCAAGCTACACTAAACAATTTCGTCTTACTGCAGCGTCAACCACTCAAAAAGCTCTTGCGGGATTAATTGAGTCCGGAATTGTAGAAAAAACTGAAGGACGTTATTTTATTGGCGATCCTTTTTTTAAGAGGTTTATTGCACATTATGCTTAGTAGCGTTACGCTTTCTGGCGTAATACGAGCAGTAAATAACTTATAAAACTTAGCGCTCTTTGGACCTGCCCATCAGCAATCGGCGAGGTTAAAGTGCTACGAGGCAAGTGGTAGACGGGAAACGATTGAAAGAGATGGCGGGTGGAATTTAGAGTTACGCTGACAGCGGCGGCGTTGAGGTATGCGGAGCTGTATAAAGGCGCGATGGCTGTGATTCTATCCGTCAACAAAAGAATTGAGTGGATGGCGTGTAATAAAAGTTTTACTTTTGGCAAACTGAACAAGTATGAACCGGTACCGCTGAGTGCAAGAACGTATGATATATATGACCATTTAATGCCGACTAATTATGTTAGGAACCAGAGAATAAAAAGAATTGGGTATAAACAATTTGTGAATGAAAGAAACGAATATTTAGCTTCTCTTGAGGATACCGTGATAGTAAATGTTGTGGAATGGTTTGGAAAAACTGCCGGGTGGGAGGATGTATATTTGAACGAGATAGATTTTGCGATGACGAGGTATGGCAGTGTGTTGACGGTGGTGGGTGGTAGTAGGTAGTAGTCAGAAATTAGTAGGTAGTAACAAAAAATGAAAATAAAGATAAAAAAACAAAGAATAAAAGTTGTGATACTGGATTAAAGATGGAAATAAGAACTCATCACCGAAAAGCGGGATCCCTACGGGAGAAATCAGTAGGAAGTAATAGAGACAATGGTAACAAGAAAAATATTAAGTGGTAAAATTTTGCAGTGCTATTTGATAATTAGAGAGAGAAATTATGAAAACAGCATTTATTTCAGGAATATCCGGACAGGACGGTGCTTATCTTGCACAACTTTTGTTGGATAAGGGATACAAGGTTATTGGGGGAGACAGAAGAACTGCAAGTGGCTCATTGTGGCGATTAGAAAAATTAAATATTATGAATGAGGTTGAGATTGTTGATTTTGAACTTGCTGAGTTTACGAATATTATGCGTATTTTGGAAAAAAATGATATTCAGGAATTTTATAATCTTGCTGCTCAATCCTTCGTCGGTGCCTCTTTTGAAATGCCGATTATGACTGCAGATATCACCGGAGTAAGTGTACTCCGCATCTTGGAATCTATAAGAAAAATTAATCCCAAAATTAAATTCTATCAGGCTTCTACCTCTGAAATGTTTGGCAAAGTAAGAGAAACTCCTCAAAACGAATTAACACCATTTTATCCAAGATCTCCATATGGTATCTCTAAACTTTTTGCTCACTGGATGACAATCAATTATAGAGAATCATATAATCTTTTTGCGTGCTCAGGTATTTTATTTAATCATGAATCGCCACTGCGAGGTGATGAGTTTGTTACAAAAAAGGTTACAATGGGTTTATCAAAAATAAAATTAGGAAAACAAGAGATTCTTGAATTGGGAAATCTAGATGCTAAGAGAGATTGGGGCTTTGCAGGGGATTATGTAAAAGCTATGTGGCTTATGCTGCAACAACAAAATGCTGATGATTATGTTATTGCTACCGGAGAAACCCATTCTGTAAAAGACTTCATTAACTTAACAGCTAAACAAATTGGTATTAATTTGGTTTGGGAAGGGGAGAAAGAAAAAATAGTCGGCATTGATAAAGAGAAAAATAAAATAATTATTAAAGTAAATGAAAAATTTTATAGACCTTCCGAAGTTGATTTTTTACTAGGAGATTCAATTAAAGCGAGAAAAATTCTTGGTTGGGAGCCAAATGTTACCTTTGAGGAACTTGTTGGGCTGATGACTAAAGCAGACTATGATAAATTAAGTAAAGAATAAAATTTAATTTTAATCTATCGTAATCATTTTTATAATCTTGTTTTACTATGATTAGAAAATATTTTAGTATAAAAGTCTTGTGGAAATGTAATTGCTTTAGATGTATGCAATTGATTTTGTTAGCAGTGATAAGCAAGATAACGGGAGAATGAGGCGTATGGTCAAAATTAATTCACTAAATATTGAGAATACGAATTTTAAGGAGAGACTTTTTAGTCATGTAATAAAATACAGATTGTATTTAATCCTATTTGTTACTTTTGCTACTAGCCTAACTTTCGTAACATCTTTTTTTATTAAACCACTTTACAAATGTAGCACGATACTTTTGCCTCAATCTTCAGACAGCAAATTTGGAGAATTGGCTCAATTAGCGGGGATTCGTGCAGGTGGGACTGGAGATGGGGATGTAGACATACAGCTTTACCCCACAATCCTTACTAGTGAAACAATATTAAAAAATATCTTGTACGATAAATTTAAAATTAATCATAAACTACAAACTCTGGTAGAATTCTGGGGTTTGTACAATATTAATAAAAATATTGAACTGGAACTTGCATTAGAGAAGTTAATAAAAATTATTGAGCTTAGTGTAGACAGTCGAACTAATTCGATAAAAGTCTCCATTGAATTTCCTGATTCGGCAGCGAGTGCTCTAATTCTATCCAAAATCGTTGATAACCTTGATTCTTATTTACGTCAAACTCGACGGACCAGTGCATCGGAAAGGAGGATGTGGATAGAATCCAGATTGAAAGAAATAAAATTACAACTTGACAAATCGGAATCAGA
Organism: Bacteroidota bacterium; assembly: GCA_023475265.1. GTDB lineage: Bacteria > Bacteroidota > Ignavibacteria > Ignavibacteriales > Ignavibacteriaceae > FEN-1297. The sequence continues at coordinate 21,239 of JAMCWE010000103.1, read as the reverse complement.
GCTTACGAAATTTAAAGAATCAAACAGAATTTTGATAAGTTCACCATTGCTTCAAGAAGAAATGGTGAGACTGCAGAGAGAAGTAGAAATAAATTCTACAATTTATATAGAGCTAGCGAAAAATTTTGAGCTTAGCAAAATTGAAGAAATTAAAAATACACCTGTAGTTAATATTTTAGACCCACCCCGTACACCAGGTTTCAAAAGTTGGCCAAAGAAAGCAATTCTAATAATGATTGCTTTTATTTTTAGCGTCTTGTTGGGAATACTGGGGGTAATAACATATGGTGAATATCGAACAACAATTTTGAACAGTTCAAATTGGATATTAAAATTCATATCAAGGAGAAAGTGATGAATATTCTTATTACTGGCGGTGCAGGATTTATCGGATCACATCTAGCCGAACGATTACTAAATGATGGGTTCCACGTAACCATTATAGATGATCTCTCTACTGGAAGTGCTACTAACATTGATAGTCTAAAAGCGAATAAGAATTTTGATTATTATTTCGAATCAATTTTCAACGAATCACTTTTACGAGAACTTATTGATAAGACTGATGTGATTTTCCACCTTGCAGCTGCAGTGGGCGTTTTCCTAATTGTTGAAAGCCCAGTTCGAACCATAGAGACTAATGTTTTTGGAACAGAATTGGTGCTTAAATATGCGAGTCTAAAGAAAAAAAGAGTTATTATTACTTCAACTTCTGAGGTTTACGGAAAAGCTAATAAAATCCCCTTCAATGAGGAAGATGATTTGGTGCTTGGACCAACTACTATGGGGCGCTGGAGTTATGCTTGTTCAAAGGCTTTGGATGAATATTTGTCAATCGCATATTGGAGAGAAAAGAAAGTCCCGATTACAATTATGAGAATGTTCAATACTGTTGGACCCCGTCAATCACCGAGTTATGGTATGGTGATCCCACGCTTTGTTATTGCTTCTTTGGAGAACAAACCGATACCTGTTTTTGGAGACGGATTACAATCTAGATGTTTCACCTATGTTGATGATGCAGTCGATGCCCTTATTCTTTCTGCGTTCAATGACATTTCCGTTGGCAAAGTTTACAATATTGGAAATCCAGAGGAAGTTTCAATTCGTAATCTTGCATTATTGATAAATGAAAAAGTTGGAAGTCATTCGCGAATTGAATTTATTCCATATTCCAAAGCCTATGGTGAAGGTTTTGAAGATATGCAAAGAAGAGTTCCTGATATCAAAAAAATTAGCCATGACTTAGGTTTTCAACCGAAGCATTCTCTAGAGTCGATAATTGATCGGACAGTTGAATATTTTAGAAAAATGAAAAACTCAACTATTGTGACAAAATAATGAAATTCGCCTGCATAGAATATCGCACAAAATCCGGAAAGATTTGGAAAGCAGAGGAAAACAAACCAAATTATCTTTGTAATCCTGACACCGAAATTGATAATACATCTTACGGAACATGGACAAGCGCACTACATGGCGAACATATACCTTTGCGGTGGATAGTTGAAGGCAAAAATGATCCATCATACAATGAGCTGATAAAACGCCAGGCTTTATTAAGGCAAAGAATATTACTTAAAATAAGGAAAATCCTAGTACGACGAAGTGCGGACCCACTTCATTTTGCAAATATTGATTATCTAAAAGAGTTCGACTTGATTTTGCTCTGTATACACTATGAAGTAGCTGATGTTTTTGCAGATCTTGCGAAATCTATTAAAGAACGGTTCCCTTCTCAAGTATTGTTGACTACCTACGGAACTTTCAACCTTGGAAGGGTTCGAGAATTTTGGCGCAATAATAATTGGTTTAGAAATTTCAAGGATTTTATTAATGCTGGAGATGCATTTGTGGTAGTAAATCCTGGTACAGAATCATATTTTGAACTTATTTGTAAAAAGCCAATTATATATTTTCCACAACTTTATCCAATTGAATACACTAAAAAATTTTTTAGAAATTACTTAGAAAAGGAGAATGTAATTTTTATTGGTGGTTCGACTCAAAGAATGGATAATGTATGGTCTGCTTTGTTAGCAAAAAAAATTCAAAGTGATTTACCTCAATTCAAGATTAGGGTAATTGGAACAAATGATTTTAATTTTGAAGTATTGAAAGGTGCCCAATATGAAATTTTACCTAATTTAAGCTGGGAAAAATATCTGTTTGAAACTTCAAAATGTAAATTGATCATCAATATGGATAACTGGTGGACCAACGGAAGAGTGCCTACTGATGCAGCGGCTGTCGGAACACCTTGCATCGGTGTGAATGCTGGAAGGCAAGTTGAATTATTTCCTACACTTGCATTTGATGATATAATTGGAAATCAAGAAGCTTTGAATGCTATAAAACAATTGTTAAAATCAGAAGAGATATATTATAAGGTAACTGACTACGCTTATAGAACACTTGAGAAATATGATTATGAAGAAGGTGCCGAAAGAATCCGGGATTTATTTACTGATTTAAATAAGCCTCTTGGATGAGTAGTTCTAATAAATGGATAAATACAGGCATAAAATCCATAATAGGGCTTACTTTATTAACAATTCTCGGGTCTTTGATGTCTTTACTGTATCAGTCACTTATTGCGCATTATTTTGGAGCAAATGAGATGACAGATGCTTTTTTTATGGCTAGGAATTCTTCTGATTTGCTACAAAAATTTATGTTGCTTGGACAGGCATCTGTAGTGTTTATGCCTATCTTTGCATCAAGTTATCAAAAGGATAAAAAGGCAGCTTGGGATATTACGTCGAATACTTTAAATGCTATAGGTTTGTTGAGTCTTTTACTTTGTTTGGCAGCATATCTAGTTGCGAAACCGTTCGTAGCACTCATTGCACCCGGATTCAATGAACAGACAAGAGAAGCTACTGTTTTATTTCTACGTATAATTCTACCAGCTAATATTCTGTGGTCAATGTCAATAATCCTTACATCTGTACTACAATATAGAGGAATTTTCATAATCACTGCTCTTGCTCAGTTTTCGGCATCCATATTGACAATTATTATAGTAGTAATCGGCCAAAATTGGGGTGGTATAATGGTTTTGCCAACCAGCCTCTTGATTTCATCATTGTTTCAATTTTTATTTCTTTTTAGAGTAGCTTTGAAGGAGGGGATGATATGGAGACCAAAGTTAAAATTGTATGATCCAGCCTTGAAGGAAGTTTTTAGTCTTTTGTTCCCCTTTTTATTTAGCTTGGCGATTACACAGATTTCAATCATTATTCATAATCGTTTAGCATCACTTCAAAATGTTGGTGATGTAACATTGTTGAATTATGCGTCGCGTATATATTCAACTATGTCAAATGTATTGATTAGCATTTTCCCAACTGTGTTTTTCCCGGCTTTACTGAATGAAGTATCGAATAATTCCAACAGAGTAGGTCAAATGGTCAGGCAGAGTATTAAGTACATGTTTATAGCGATAACACCAATCATAATTATAGTGTGCGTAGCGAGCGATCCTATAATCCATATTCTCTTTCATGGACGTAATTTTTCTCAGCAGTCTAGTCAAACAGTTTCTAACCTACTTACTATATATAACCTGGGTATTCTGACAGCAATACCATTAGCAGTAATTCAAAAGGTGCCATTTGCGTTAAAAAATACCAAAATTAATGTTGCAGTCAGCGCTGTGACAAGCTTTGCAACAATCCTTTTTAACATTATTCTGGTTTCTTTGTTTGCACTCTATGGACTTGCATGGACTGCAACGCTGATCCCACTTATAGGTTATTTTTCCTATCGCTTTTTTCTTACTAAGACTTTTGAAACAAAAGTTGAATCGCCGAATGGTTCCTTTCTCAGGATTCTAGTTCTAATTGTGATTGTTTTAGTTCTGACGAAAGCTATTACAACTATGGTTGGACTGATTTTCCCGAATCCTTTTTTTGAGTTGGTCTTGTTACTTGTAATGGTGTTGCCATTTTATTTTGCGATGGGATTAATCCTTCGAATTAATGAGTTTGCCAAGTTAAGACAAAGAATTCAGAATATTCTACCCAGTAATAGGAATAGGGGTGGCATATAATCAAGTCTTCTCAAGTTATAATCTAATTTTGATGTGAAAAATTTTATGAATAACGATATCATAGTTAATATAGAAAAAATACTTTCTCATCATGATGAGTTTTGCATTTTGTGGCATCAAGATGCGACTATAGATCGGTATAAAAGAATTGAGATAGAGCCAACTCAAGTAAAAATTCTTGAAGAACATAAAGCCAACTTCAACCTGTGGCACCAAGAAGACATTGCCAGAAGAATGGATGTTCCTGAACGAATTATTGTAGAAGCCAAAAGAGCGATTGATAAGTTGAATCAGCTAAGAAATGATCTAATTGAAGAAATTGATTTAGTTCTAATAAAAGAATTTGAAAAAAAGGGAATTGCATTTAACAGTTTAAATGTACCGCAAAACTCTGAGACTATTGGTAGCATAATTGATCGACTATCAATTCTATCGCTAAAAATATATCACATGGATGAACAGTCGCGACGAAAAGATGCTGGACATGATCATCAAATAAAGTGCCTTGGAAAACTTGGGATTCTAAAGAATCAAAGAGATGATCTAACTCTGTGTCTTGAACAATTAATTGCTGAATGTCTAACCGGCAAGAAAAAAATAAAAATTTATCGCCAATTTAAAATGTATAATGATCCATCCCTAAATCCAGAACTCTATACACGGCAAGAGCGTAGGGGTTCGAAGTGAGAGTATTAATAAAACATGTTGGTGGAATAGGTGACTTTATCTTTTTTGTCCCTCCAATTGTCGAATCTCTCAAGAATAAATATCCGCTAGCATCGGTTGATGTGTTAACAACATGTTCAATTAACAGAACTGTTAAAATTAAGCTTATTTCTAAATGGCCGTTTGTTGGAAGAAGATATGTAAGAATATGGGGCGAACCTCAAAGTTCAAGGAGTGGTTATTGTGTTGATTTGATTGTTGCCAATCCTTTTGTAGACAATGTTATTAATTTTCACTCCAATAAAGTAGATCTTGATGGAAGGTTTCTTAGTACATATTGTTATGATCGCTGTATCAAAACCTGGAACCTTAAATACCTAAATAAAGTAGTAAGTAAAAACATATACGATAAATTCTTGGACATAGACTCTGTTCAGCTAAACCGTTTTAGTAATCCTCTTCGTATATTATTCAGTAAATTGGGGGAAGGAGACATTTATTATAGTAACTACAAAACTTATACTACGGAGGGAGATAAAAGGAAGATAGATGGAATCATAAAGAAATACCCGCAGCCACGAATTTTATTTTGCGAAGGAGTTGATTCACTTGCAATGCGGTCTTGGACTAGTGAAAAGGTTGCTGCTCTAACTCAAATGATAAAAGAGAAATATTCTGTAGACCCAATTTGGTTTGGTAAAAGGGATATCCCGATTATTGATGGTAGACCGTTGACATTGCGTGAGCATGCTGAGTTTGCAAGAAGATGTGATGTTGCGATTGGTAACGCAAATGGTCCTTTTCATTTGGCGGCAAGTGTTGGAGTGACAACAATTCTCTTATTGAGTCTTTTGTCTGTGGAACGAGTAGCCCCAGAATATCATCTTAATCCATATATTAATAATTCTAATCTATTGCATGTGACTGTTCATGCTTTGGAATGTGATAAACATTGTGATTTAAAACCAAAGGAGCCATGTGATCAATTTGGTAGCATTATCGAACAAGGCTGGAATAGTTCTGACGATCCAGGTAGGCAATCCACAAAAAGTTGCGGTGCAGCAATTCGTGTAGAAACGGTTTATGAAACTTTGGTTAAAGTTTTAAATAAAAAAGGTTTTTAATGAATATATTGCAATGTAAAATTTGTCAATCAAAAAATATTGAGGTTAAATACAAAATCAAGGGAATAAATTACTATTACTGCCCTTCATGTGATTTTTTGTTCAGCGTTGTTCTAGATAGTGTTGCATTAGATGAACAGAAAGTTAAAAATCATGAAATGAGGAATGCCAAATGGGATCAGGGTAGAATTGACGAGGTAAGAAAACGCTGGCGTTTTTTTACCTCCATAGCCTTTTCGAAAATCTTTTGGCATAGCGCTACGATTTATTCAAGTCTTATTGAAATTTGTGGAAGAGAACCAAATTTTTGCAAACGTAAATTAAGGATATTGGATTTCGGATGTGGGCATGGTTTGGGAGTAGAAATGCTAAGGGATGACGGTCATGATGCAATTGGTGTTGATCCATTCAGTCCCGTTGAAAAAGATTATATAATTCGAAAATCGCTCAAAGATGCTAACTTTGAATCGAGTTACTTTGATCTAATTCTTTCTATTGAAAGTATTGAACATATCACATATCCTATGGATACAATGTATGAATTCAAGCGTATTCTGAGACCGAATGGGTGTGCTTTGATTCAAACAGGTTGGCTAGATAGCCCTCAAGCAAAGGAAGGAGGAAAGGACTGGTTTTATCTTGAAGATCCAGATGTACATGTTTGCATTTATTCCTCAAGATCTTTTAACAAGGTTAGAGAACTTGTTGGTTTTTCTAAACTACGCTTGAAACCTTATCGATATGCAGCCTTTTATAGATAATTTTATAAAAACATAAATAAAAAAGTAAGGACCTAAATGAACTTTGATTTTGGTTTAATAAAAGTGGATAGTAAAATCATAAAATCTAATTTTTATTATCTTCGCCGTATAATTTTGTCGACCTTAGATAAATTTTGGAATTTTTTCCCCAGAGATAGGATTATTAAGCACGAGCAATTGAAATATAATAGGTATTATAGGAAATATCAGCATCTTACAAGAGTCGGTTTTGACCACGCAATAAAAAAAGTTGTTGGTTATATTGAGTTTCAAACTGTTCTTGATGTAGGTTGCGGATCAGGTTTTTCGTTACGTGAATTTATCAGATTAGGGTATGATGCAAAAGGAACAGATATTTCAGATTGGTTAATTAAACATGAATTAAACGATCTGTACAAGCAAGGTAAAGTATTTTGTGCACCAGCTGAAAAACTACCATTTCCAGATAATAGTTTTGATTTAGTATTTTGTACGGATGTATTGGAGCATATCCCAACCAAAAACGTAGCTGCAGCTATATCTGAACTTGTTAGAGTCTCAAAAAAAAACATATTTTGCACCATTTCATTGCATTCAAGTTCAAAAAATAATGTTATTGAATATCATTCAACAATTCAACCTAGAAAATATTGGGAATCCATATTTGAATCCAGTAAAGCTAGATGTGATTATGAAATTTTTAAGAAAGTACAAGGAACTGAGAAGACAAAAGTTGGTGGTAAAATTGTGGATGTAGAATATTTTATATACGATAAAAATTAAATAGTAATAATTACTTTATGGAGATCCTTTGCATAATACCTGCTCGTGGAGGTTCTAAGTCTATACCTAAGAAGAACATTGTAAATCTCTGCGGAAAGCCATTAATTGCTCATAGTATTACACAGGCTTTACAATCAAAATTGATCAATCGTTGCATTGTAACAACAGATAGTGAAGAAATCGCAAAGATTGCAAAGAAATATGGTGCAATAGTGCCATTTATTAGACCACTAAAGTTTGCGCAAGATAACACACCAGATCTTCCGGTTTTTCAACATACCTTAAAATGGCTTGCTACATGTGAAAAATATTTCCCGGATATTGTTGTACACTTACGGCCAACAGCTCCGATTCGCCGAGTATCAGATATTGATAAAGCTATCAGTATGCTAATAGATAACCGTAGTGCTGATTCATTAAGAAGTATTTGTGCGCCCTCACAATCTCCGTTTAAAATGTGGAAAATACACGATGGGTACTTAAAACCGTTGTTTAATATAAAAGGGAAAGAGTCATTTAATTTACCACGTCAAAAACTCCCCACAGTTTATTGGCAGAATGCTTCTATTGACGTCATAAGGTATGAAACCATTATGAATAAGAATTCTATGTCTGGGAAGAAGATTATACCTTTCTTGATGGATAAAACTTTTTCGATAGATATTGATGACTACTTAGATCTAAAGCTTGCTGAATTGGTCTTAACAAACTTCAAGCGACACAATAATCTCATTCATTAAAAACCACATGATAGGAGATTAATCATGAATAATAAGTTTAATTTTAATGATCTTTTTATTTTTGAAATGGCTAATAATCATCAAGGCAACTTGGAACATGGAATAAAAATTATCAGTGAATTTTCTGACATTGCAAAAACTCAGAATATAAATGCTGCAATAAAGTTACAACTGAGAGATCTTTCAACATTCATTCACCCAGAATATAAAAACGATAATATCAACAAACACATTAAAAGGTTTCTTTCTACGAAATTGACCTTATTGGAATTTGAAACACTATTAAAAGAAATTAAAAAAAATAAGATGATTACAATGTGCACACCGTTTGATGAAGATTCGGTGGATAGGTTAATTGATCTGGACGTGGAGATCTTGAAAATAGGAAGCTGCTCTGCAAATGATTGGCCATTGCTGGAAAAAATTGCTGAAACAGGAAAGCCTGTAATTTGCTCAACAGGGGGATTGAATTTAAAACAGATTGACAATGTGGTCAGTTTTTTTCAGAATCGCGGTGTACACTTTGCACTAATGCATTGCGTTTCCATATATCCAACACCTCTGGAAAAATTAGAGTTAAATCAAATTGCAGTGATGCGAGATAGGTATCCAAACGTTACAATAGGTTTTTCTACACATGAAGAACCTGAAAACTTAACTGCGATCACGATTGCTTATGCAAAAGGGGCTAGGATTTTTGAGAGACATGTTGGCATTGAAACGGAAAAATTTAAACTGAATAACTATTCTTCTACAACTCAACAAATTGTGCAATGGCTTCAAGCATATAAAAATACTGTTTTAGCTTGTGGTGCTCAGTCACGGCCTCCCGTGGATCATAACGAAGAGGCTGCTTTAGAGTCTCTAATGCGTGGCGTCTTTGCAATTGATAGCATTAAAAAGGGTTCAATTATTGCAAGATCGAAAGTCTTCTTTGCAATGCCTCTTCAACCGGGTCAATTAAAGAGTGGCGACTGGAAACAAGATTTTGTATCTGATCGCGATTACGAGAAGAATGAACCTATTAGTGATGAACTTGCAAATAGACCCCCAGCTCCAAAAGAAATTATTTATCAAACGATTCATGAAATAAAAGGAATGCTTAATGCTGCAAGAGTGGTTGTAGGTAATGATTTCTCTATTGAATTTTCTCATCAGTACGGTCTCGAAAACTTTAGAGCGATTGGTGCTGTCATTATTGATGTAATAAATAGAGCGTATTGCAAAAAACTGATCATTCAATTACCTAATCAACAACACCCTTATCATTATCACAAAAAGAAAGAAGAAACGTTTCAAGTATTGTGGGGTATACTTGAGACAGAAATTGGGGGGAACAAAAAAACCCTTTACCCTGGTGATACTCTTATAGTTCAACAAGGAGTTTGGCATAAATTCTGGACAAATAGTGGTGTTATTTTTGAGGAAGTCTCGACAACACATTTTAACGACGACTCATTTTACGAAGATAAATCCATTAACAAATTATCACGCGAACGAAGGAAAACAAAATTGACCAATTGGGGTGTGCATCAATTCGATTAATACTACCTCAAGGAGTAAAGGATTGATTAAAATAGTTGTTTTTGATTTTGATGGTGTTCTTGTCGACTCCAATAAAATTAAATATGATGCTTTTTTCAAATTGTTTCCTGAAAACAGTAAAGCTGGATCAATCGCCAAAAAGGTGTTAAAAAACCATAGAGAAGATTCTCGATTTTTTATTATTAGAAAAGTAGTCGAGGAGTTAAATACCGGTATTGGGAGTAAGAATATTAGTTCTTTGATTGATTACTATATTAATGAGTACGGTAATATTGTCGAATCTTGTGTAGCCACGGTTTCAGAAATACCCGGCGCAGGAAATTGTTTAAGTGAACTTTACCTATCATATGGGTTATATTTGATCTCATCGACTCCTTTTGATTCGCTTATGCGGATAATTAAAACACGTTCAATGGAAAGTTATTTCAAACGAATTTACGGATTTCCCATGACTAAGATCAATTCTTTAGCTGAGATCTTGAAGAAAGATAATATAGTGCCGGAAGAAGTGCTTGTTATTGGTGACGGCTTGGTGGACTTAGAAATGGCAAAATATTTTGGGTGTAACTTCGTTGGGGTGAAAAATGAGTTTAATAGTCTCGAGCAACAAGCGGTAACATTGATTTCTACACTTCAAGAATTGTCTCCTCTAATAAGGTCTACTTATGAATATGGAAAATAAAAGATGCATTTTTATATCGCTCCCTGCTGGTAGCCATTTTAGGGATATTGTAAAAACAGGTGTTCTGTCTAAAGTTTCTGAAATGGATAACGTTAAATTTATTGTTGTAACGCCGTTTATTGATGATGAAGATTATAGAGATGAATTTTCCAATATAAATGTGATATTCGACAAAATGCTGGATGTTAGATTAGACCGCTTGGGTAGAAAAATTTATAGTTTTTGTGAGAAAAAATTATTTGCCTCTTTGCTTAGATCAAGCAAATTTTTTGCATTCATATGGCGTAAACTGCTGGAAGTTTTCTTGCCGATTTCACACTATCGTAAGTTACTAAAGAATTATAAACCACAATTGGTTGTAATTAATACAGCGCATAAACTGATTGAAGTCCCTATCCTTATAGCAGCTAATCTCGAAAAAATAAAAAATCTTTGTTTACTAGCAAGTTGGGACAACCTTCAATATTCAATGGGTGATAAACCCAATCATCTAGTCGTTTGGAACAATGTGATGGTAAAAGTGGCACTGCAAAAACACAAATTTAGGAGTAACGAAATTTCAGTAGTTGGACCGCCTCATTTTGATTTTTTTTACATGGAGAAATATCATGAGGATAGAAATTCTTTTTTTAAAAGAAAAAACTTGGATCAGAATAAAAGACTAATTACAATGGCTACATCTCCGCCATCATTTACAACAGATAATACATTTTTAATCGATCTCCTTTTAAAAGGACTTGAGGATGGGAAAATTGTCCAGTCGGTTCAATTTCTTTGTCGAGTACATCCATTAGATGATAAAAAGTTGTATGAGAGGTACAAATCTGATGGCCGGCTAATATTAGATATTCCATTCTCCAACTACAATTTGACAACGTGGAAGACCTCGGAGGAAGGTTTACTGGATTTAATTTCTACTTTAAGATATTCAGATGTTCTCATAAATGTTGCTTCGACAATAACTATTGAGGCAGCAGTTTTTGGAACACCAGTAATAAATATTGCATTTAGTAATAGTGAACCAGAGCGCTTTAGGGAACAAATTCTCATCAGGCACCATCAGTTTCATTATAAAGCGGTAATCGAGTCGGGAGGTGTCCGCCTTGCCCATAACGAGCAAGAATTATTCAAATTCATATACTCTTATCTTGAGGATAGATCACTTGATGAAAAAGGAAGGAAGAATCTTGTTAATGTTCTGACAAACGCGAGTACTGGGAAAACTGCATCAAGACTAGCTGAAACAATTTTAGAACACCTTATATAGGAAACCGCAATGATGGTGATGGGAACCCAGGCTGTGCAAGAACAAGATAAAAAACTGACAATCATAAGTCTTTTCGATTGGGAAACTGGAAATATTACCGGAATGAAACGTTTCGTTCATGAAATATTAGAACCTTTTGATTCTGCTATTTGTTATAGAAAAATAATTGTTTCTGAACGTGGAGGGCGAAGGTTTAATCAATTCCTTAGAATCGTTATTAATCAATTCCTCTATATTCCATTCCAATTGCTATTCGTACACAGAATTCGCAAAGCCACTGGACCTATTCTCATCACGAGTCAACACTTAATTCATCAGATTAGGTTTTTGCGCAAAAGGACGAAATTTGTCATTATTTTTGACCTTATTGATTTATCCATATATACACGTTATCCCAAACCGATGCAACAATGGCTTTTACAGTTTTTATATAAGGCGGTAAAGAAAGCGGACCAAGTAATAACTATTTCAGATTATTCAAAATCAGAAATTATTAACAAGTTGAAAATAGATCCTGCGAAAGTTAAAGTGATTTATATTTGCAATGAACTGAATCGGTTTCGACCAATTGCTAAGAAGGATCGCGATAAATTGAGATCAAAACTTGGGTTTTCTTCTAATAAATTCATAATACTAAATGTAGGTTCCGATCAACCCAGAAAAAATATTGAAACTTTGATAAAAGCGTTAGCATTATTAAAAGAAAGTATACATGATTTCATTTTTATTAAGATAGGTGAACCTCAGTGGCCTGGTTCTAGAGACCGATTATTAGCATTGGTGAGAAATCTTGAACTTTCTCACGATGTAAAATTTATTAACTATACCGATGAAAATCAACTAGCAGACTTCTATAACATCTGTGATGTTTTTGTAATGCCCAGCTTGTATGAAGGATTTGGTGTACCACTTATCGAAGCAATGGCTTCAGGCATTCCTGTTGTTACGACTAAACTTACCGCTATACCTGAGATTGTTGAAAACGCAGCATATTATATTAATGAGCCAAAATGCTCCAGTGAATTAGCATCAGCAATTTACCATGTGATATCAGACCCTTCCTTAAGTATGGATCTTGCGGCAAGATCATTAAAACAATCCCAAAAATTTGATCCTAAAAATGAACGACAGAAGTTTTGGGTAAATATTAATAAATTAATATATCAGTAGCTTTACTTGACTGGAACTGATTTAGAAAAACGAATAACTAAAATTCTCGTAACTCAATTTATGGGTATTGGTAATTTGTTTCTTTCAATTCCATTCTTAAAAAATCTTCGTAGGGAATTCCCTGGAGTTAAGATTTTATTATTTGCTAGATCAAAAGAAGCTGGGCGAGTACTTATGTCTTCACATTTGGTAGATGATCTTATAATTTCAGATTTTATGCCTACATCGTCAAAGAATTTTTTAGATTGGCGTTTCTGGTGGTCTTTTTTAAGTATTGTGAAAATTTTTAGAATTGAAAAGCCAAATGTAGTTTTTTTCTTGTATCCCAACTTGAAGTTCTGGTTACCATTTGCTGCCATGCTTGGGGGTGTGCCTTTGAGAGTTGGTCATCGATATTTATGGAAGAAGGAGACGAGCCTATTTTTAACACATTATACAACCCGAAATCCGGGAATCCATGAAGTACAACAGAATCTTCAGCTACTTCAGTTGCTTGGTATTGAAGCACGAGATGAAAAAATGGATATAGCCTTACCCCAACTTTCTGTAAATTTAATAAATAATGGTTGGATAAATATTGGAATTCATCCTGGTTCAGGTAACGGAATGAGAATTAAACGCTGGGATATCAATAATTTTATCGAGCTTGCGAAAAGGTTAACCAACAAGTTTGAGAATTTGAAAATACATTTCTTCATAGGACCAGAAGACAAAGACTTGCTTAAATCGTTGAATACACTTCGCGGTTCCCAGAATATTTTTATTTTGAAACCTTCTTCTTTGATAGATGCTATCCAAAATGTGATTATGTGTTCACTTTTTGTAACAAACGATACTGGTCTCATGCATGTTGCAAGGATCTGCAATAAATCTGTTGTTTCCCTATTTGGTCCCACAAGTGAAAACGTTACAGGTCCATGGCCTTTAGATGATCCCGGTATTTATATAATTAACAAGAAACTCTATTGTAGCCCTTGTTATATTCATGGAAAAGGTAAGTTTAATATTGTCTGTGATTTTAGAATCGACTGTCTAGTTGGGATTTCTGTCGAGGAGATTTTCCGTACTGTTGAAGATGCCATACTAAAAATAATCATTTAATTGAGGTAATACAATGAAGATACTAGATATAGGTAGAGCTTCCCCCAAATGGTAGACACAGAAAAAAAGTATTAAATTACTTATAAGGAGGTGTCTATGGAAGTGAGAAGAAGAAGAAAGTTCAACAAAGAATTTAAATCAGATGTTCTAAACATGTTGAAAACTGGAGATAAAAAAGTATCAGAGATATCCAAGGATTTGTGGGTATATCAGAACAAGTAATATATCGGTGGTATAAGCAAGACAGCCCCAAGAATAAGGAAGAAGAAAAAGTAAATGAACAGGAAAAGGAAGTAAGAGAACTAAGAAAAAGATTAGCCGATGTCACCTAGGAGCGTGACATATTAAAAAAGGCTGTAAGCATCTTCTCAAAACAAGGGCCCTTGAAGTAGCTGAATTTTTGCAAGAGCACCAAGAAGAACACAGCATAGAGAAGATGTGTAAAGTATTGGAAGTAAGTCGTAGCAGTTATTACAAACGAAAAAGCAGAGATAAAGGCAAACGGGCTAGGGAAAACAAGAGGCTTCTAGAAATGATCAGATCATTGTTCATTGAAAGTAAAGAAAGATATGGGAGCCCAAGGATAACAGCGGAGTTAAGAAGGCAAGGAATAAACTGCAACAAGAAGCGCATAGCCAGATTGATGAGTAAATACGGTATAGCGGCAAAGATATTTAGGAAGTATCGGAATACAACAAACAGCAATCATGTACGAGAGAAGTCGCAGAATATATTAGGCAGAGAGTTTAACAGACAAAGAACCAACGAAGTATGGACAAGTGACATAACATACATCCGCACATCGGAAGGATGGTTGTACTTGGCAGCTGTGATAGATATTTGCTCAAGAAAAATAATTGGTTGGCAGTTGGATAAAAGCCTAAACTCAGATTTAGTTGAGAAGGCATTACAGAACGCATTGATGGATCGAAAAGTAGAGAAAGGAATAATTTTTCACTCAGATCAAGGGATACAGTACACGAGTGAAAGTTTTAGAAAGCTACTCAGAGACAATGGTTTTATACAAAGCATGAGTAGAAAAGGAAACTGTTACGACAATGCAATTACAGAAACATTCTTCCACACGTTAAAGACTGAATTGGTACATAGAACAAAATATCGCACAAGAGAAGAAGCGCGAAGAAGTATTTTTGAGTACATAGAAATATTTTACAACAGGAAAAGATTACACTCGGCTATCGGATACAATGCGCCAGTCGAGTATGAAATACTAACTTAACTAACTTAAAAAACTGTCTACTTTTTGGGGGGAAGATCACTTTTTGTGTGCGATTCATACACATCTTTTTAATAGCATAATGGGTAATTTTTTCTAAAAAGGAGAAAGCAATGAGTCTTGATTTCTTTATAGCGATTAAAACAATAATTATAATCTCGAAATTCCTAACATTTTCTCCTTACAGGAATTGAAAATAGTACAATAATAATGAAATCGAGAACAGTCTTATTACATTGTAGACTAAAAAACTACAGTATGGTTTGGAACTTTTAAGGAAATGGTCAATAATGTTTTGACGGATATTTTGGTTTGAAAAAAAAAATTATTATAGGTATAGTACTAAGTGCTATTGGTGCAGTTATTTTTTATATCGCACAGATGTTTCTCCCCAGTCTTTGGGTCGTTGTTGTTGTATTAATTTCTTTGATATTATTAGGTATAAAAGATGACCTCTATTTTATCTATGCAATTATCATAACAGTATTTCTCCAATATTGGTTTACAAGGACATTAGAATTGTTTCCAAAACCTGCTGTATGGATAGATGAAATTTTACTTATTACTTTAATGCTTAAAATAATAATTATCAAAATTGTCCAACATACTAAATGGTATCGAACTTCTTTGGATTACAGTGTATTATTTCTATTAATAATTTGGCTTAGTTCTTGGATAGTAAATAGATCGCCTGTATTAAATAGTGTGTTGGGTCTTAGAAGTTTCGCTCAATTTATTCTATTTTTCTATTTATTAGTTCAACTTAATATTACTGAACAGCAGAAAAGAAAAATTTTTAAGTTTGTTTATATTTTTATTTTGATCCAGATTCCAATTTGTATTTATCAGCTTGCTTCGTGGAATAGTAAACTACCTTATGGTTTTGATGATGCAGCTTTTGGATTATTTTCTTTTGGTGCTTCAAATGTTCTTGGCTTTATTTTTTCTAGCGCAGCGGTATTTACATTCGGATTTTTTCAAAGTGAATATTTATCAATATCAACTTTTATCCTATTATTTACTCTATTTTGTATTGGAATAGTACTAACTTCTGCGAATTTTGCTCTCTTCCTTCTTCCCTTAGGGCTGGGATTTGTTTTATTCAAAAAACTAAAAACCAATTTAAACAAAACACTTATTTACACATTATCCTTAATGCCGCTGTTCTTAATTATATTTCTATTTGCATTTCAACTTAGCCCAGATGTTTCTTTAATATTTAAATTCGATAATAGGATCCAAGATCAATTCAGTGAAAGAGGTACGGGTCGTTTTCTCTTTTCATTTTTAACGATAGAAAAACTTCAAAACGAAAGTATTACGCCTTTGCTAGGATTTGGACCAGGAATGTACTCTAGCACAGCAGGGTTAAGTTTGGGTGCCCCTAAACTGAATGAGGTTTTAGGCTTTAGAGAAAAAGACATCGGGCAAGAGCTTGATATGGACGCTACTGCTGTTCTTGGTGAGTTAGGTTATCTCGGACTTTTGAGCTATCTCTTAATATTTATTTCTGTGTTTATAATGGCGTTTAAAAAAATAAAAGAGCCAATTGATAAGTTTTGGAAATCGTTGGCTTTAGGTCTTTTCGGTGTTACACCAATGATAATACTCGGAGGTTTTTTTTATCCTGTATGGCAAACACCTTTTATAGCTATTATTTTTTGGACAATAGTTGCTCTGTTAGAGTTGCAGGTTACAGAAAAAAGCAAAATATCTAATTAAGCTAATTACTGATGAAATATTAAAGGTGAATATGGAGAACGATAAGGAATTTTTAATTTTAAGCTGGGCGTATTATGATCAAAATATTTGGTATGCAAGGCACTACTTTCCTACAGCGCTCTCGAAGTATTCTAAAGTTGTGTATATAGAGAAAGAACCTAGTTTAATATCATTCCTCAAGTATCCAGAAGAATTTGATAGGATTTTTGAAAAAAAGGATCGCAACAAACACAAAAACGGAAATTTATCTATATATTCACCTTTACCTCGTTTGCCATTTGATAGATTATTTCCCATAATAAATAAAATTAACAGAATAAAGCTTGCTCGAGAAATATCCAGATTTATGAATTCTTCAATAAAGGAAAATCTAATTATTTTGACCTTTGATTTCACAGCCCTGCCACTAATAAAAAAAATTCCGCATTCATTCTCCATCTATTATTGTGTTGATGAGATATTAGGTTATAACATGGACATCTGTCGGAAAGACGTTATAAATGAGATGGAGAGATCTTTAGTGAAGGAAGTTGATCTTACTATTGTTGTTTCAGATTATCTATTTAAGAAACATCAAAAAGATGCTAGACGTTTATTAAAAATAACACATGGCATTGACTCAGAACTATTTGGATTTTCTTCGTCTGTTCCAACTATAGAGAATTTACAGGGAATTAATAAACCTATAATTGGTTTCCTCGGAAAAATAGCAAGGAATCCCGTAGATATTGAACTTATGAAATTCATTCTATCAAAAAGATCCCAATATTCTTTCGTTTTTGTTGGTCCTCCTCTTGATAATACAGTGAGAGAATTAGCAAAATTTAATAATTTTTATCACATCCAACCTGTACCAAAAGAAAGAATCGCTGATTATATAAGATCATTTGATGTTTGTATAGTTCCGTATGTGCGAAACGTTTATACTCAAGGAATGAATTCACTAAAATTAATTCAATATCTTAGTCAAGGAAAACCAATCGTTTGTACAGATTATCCGGAAGTTACTAACATTTCAGAATTAATTTATATTGCAAAATCACCTGAGCAATTTGTATCTATGATTGATGTTGCATTATCTGAAAATAACTTGGAAAAGCAAATTATTCCACGAGTACAATTCGCAAAGGATAATACTTGGGATAGTAAAGTATTAAATTTATTGTCTTACTTAAATAATATATAAGCATTTTAGGAATTATTATGAATCAAATAAAGACATTTTTTAGATCGATTATCCCTCGTCCAATAAAATACATACTAGCTAATTTACTCTATTTCCCGAGAGATTTTATTGATCTGTTATTGGGAAGAAGAGATTTCATGATTCCGCCAACGCGATTAATGTTTGATGGTTCTCGTAATGGGCAATAATGTTAGTACTAAATTAGTTTACGATCAATAAGTAGAAATCGTCGGAAGGGATACATAAATCCTTTTTATTATGACTGAATGTGCTTTGGCAAAAAAAGCCCTATAAATTATAGGAAAATTATAATGTTAAATAAGAAATATATAAAACATTTATTTTATCAACTTTTATCCAAAAGAACAAGGTTTATAGAAACATTTCAAAAGGATAAATTTAATTGGGGTAGTTTATTTGAAAGAAGCGGTTATGCATCAATAAAAGAGAAGAATCATTTAGTATCAAGGAGCATATTAAAAAAAATATTATTGTACAAGTATGGTGCAACTCCTATTTCACCTAATAAATTATGGGAATATCCTTATGTTATAATGAATTTGTATCCATTTGAAGATAAAAAGATTTTAGATGCAGGTTGCGGAAAGTCAAGTGTTGATCCTTTCCTTGCTCGTCGTAAGGCTCATATTTATGGAATTGACCCCTTTTGTTCCGATAATATAGGAACTACTGGAATTGGTGTTGAAGGATTTTCTTATGCTTACCCTAAACAATATGGTCTAAAAATTAATTATAAACTAAATTCAATCGATAAAATTGATTACCCTGATGAATATTTTGACAGTGTAATATGTGTGTCTGTCTTGGAGCACGTTCGTTATAAGGAAACAAATTTGCCTAGACAAACAAAATTAAACAATTACGATAGAGAATTACATCTTACAATGCTTAATGAAATGACCAGAGTTTTAAAACCTGGTGGAAAACTAATTATTACTATGGATTATTATCCCCCTACTTTAGGATTCGAAAATAATAAACTAATTCAAAACTTAGATAACTCCAATATTGATTTGTATTATTTATTAAATAATACAAATTTAAAATTAATTAATAGTTCCTTATCCGATGAAATAATACCCGGATCACCAAAGTTTAACATCAAAATTCTATTAGAAAACAATGATATTGACTGGGTTTGGTATGCTAATTTGTTACAAACATCGATAGGATTAATATTTAGGAAATAACAAATAACTATTACTTGGCTTATATCTTGGTATTAGAATTTAAAAAAAACGGTGAAGAGTTTCTAAATTATTTTATAAAACTTTGTGAACTACAACCAAATGAAAGAATTTTAGATGTAGGAAGTGGAATTGGAAGAAAAGCTATCCCTTTGACAAAATATTTGGATAGTACTAGTAGGTATGAGGGCTTAGAGATTGTGGAAGTTGGTGTAGAATGGTGTAGAAAACACATTTCGAGGGCATATCAAAATTTTCATTTTCAACTGGCGGATGTATATAATGAGTGGTATAAACCGAACGGTCGATTTCAAGCTTCTGAAT
This sequence comes from Bacteroidota bacterium, assembly GCA_023475265.1. Classification (GTDB taxonomy): domain Bacteria; phylum Bacteroidota; class Ignavibacteria; order Ignavibacteriales; family Ignavibacteriaceae; genus FEN-1297. The sequence goes on along the minus strand of JAMCWE010000103.1, from coordinate 1,690 downwards.
ATAAATTTCCGTATGAAAATGGTTCGTTCGATATTATAGTGTTAGGTTCTGTATTTACTCACATGCTACCAAAAGATATGGAAAATTATTTATCTGAAATTTCTCGTGTGCTACGAACGGAAGGTAGATGCTTGATTTCTTTTTTCCTTTTGACAGAGGAGTCCTTAGAACTTCTTCAGACAAATAAGAGTACATTAGATTTTAAATATGACATTGGAAAATATCGTACTGTCAATAAAATAATACATGAGGATGCAGTAAGTTATCATGAAACTTATATTTTAGATTTGTATAAAAAAAATGGATTAAATATTAGAAAACCGATACACTATAGATCTTGGTCTGGTAGGAAAGAATTCCTTAGCTATCAAGATATCATAATAGCTACTAAATATTAGAACTTATAATGTGCAAGAATGCTGTTGAAACTACTTAACATTTTTTAATATATATTTTCAAAATGCGAATTGGTATAGATCTACACACAATAGATGGACCTTATCAAGGCACTGTCTCGCTTTGGACTAATCTGATTGGTGAATTACCTTCTGATAATGAATATATATTGTATAGCTTCAATCCCCAGAATACTAAAGCGTTATTTTCAAAAAATCATTTTTCTCATTATCAGATACCAATAAAACAACCGATGATTAGGATTCAGTGCGTATTTCCTTATATGGTTTTACGAGACAAATGTGATCTCTTACATATGAATTACTATGGACCACTTAAAGGTGTAAGTTCTTTAGTGCTATCCATCCCTGATGTGATTTACTTAGATTTTCCTGAGTTTTCACCTGGATTCAGAAAAATGCAATTCAGTTTTTTGGCAAAGAGTTCCGCAAAGGTTGCAAAAGAGATAATTACTATTTCGAATTATTCAAAAGAAAGAATAAAGAATCATTTCGAAATTAGTGATGAAAAAATCCATGTAGTTCCTGTAAGCATTGGAAGTTCCTGGCTGTTTTCAGATGAAAATGGAATAGAAAATATTTGGTCCGAATTAAAAACAAGACTCCCTAAGAGATATTTATTAACCGTTGGCAGAATGGACCCGAGAAAAAATATTCCGCTTGCTGCTCGAATAGCTAAAAAACTAAAAAAATTAGACTTAGTAGATGGATTAGTACTTGTCGGACCAGACGACTTCGGATCTCAAGAGATTAGGAGAAAATTTGTAGAAGATAAAACTGAAAATTTAGTGACACATTTAAAGAATCTTTCAACTTTGGAACTTCAGGCAATATATAGGCACGCTTCTTGTTTTTTGTTTCTGTCCGTTGCTGAAGGTTTTGGTATACCTATTATAGAAGCTATGGCAATGGGCACACCAATCGTTGCTTCCAATCGCACTTCGATTCCTGAAGTATGTGGAAATGCTGGTTTAATTGTTAACACCGACGATGAGGATGCTATAATCGCAGCAACTGAGAAGGTTATAACAGACACTAATCTGCGGTCTTCCATAGTCATGAATGGCTTAAATAGGATTTCTTTATTTGATCCTAAAAAGTTAGCTCTAAACCTTGTGAATGTTTACCGAACTGCACTCAATAAGTAAAAACTCATTTTATTGGAAAATTCATTATGAAAATAGCTTTTTTAGGTAATAGAGGCATACCAGCTAATTTTGGTGGGAGTGATACTATTTTTGAAGAATTGGGTGAAAGACTATTTAAGCCATTCA
>JAMCWE010000192.1 GCA_023475265.1 Bacteroidota bacterium | reverse complement strand
TAAAACTTCCACCAATCATTTTAAAAACCATTTCAGTCATTTAAAATGTTGAAACGGTCATTTTAAAAATCCTTTTGGTCGTTCTAAAAGACGTTTCAATCATTTAAAAACTTGATTCGATCATTCTATATTTCTGATCGGCAGTCCAAAAAATTATTTCACTGATTATAAGAACAGAAAAAGCCGTTTTAATATCCGGTCTTATTGACTTACAAAAAGTAAGCGTCATTTAAATTTGAAGTTTTAATTAAATCGTAATTGGTAAGTAGTCAGATCCCGCTGTTATAAAAGAACTAATTGCCCCTATTATTGCATGTCATCTTCCTAATCATTTAATCATGCAATTAGTTCTAAAGTTAGATATATGAATTATTGCAATTGGTTATTTTTAAGTGAGTGTACATTTGAAAGAGCCCCTTTCATGTGTTATTAAAATTTTGTCGGGTTTAAGTTCTAAAAAATATTTTTGAATGTCAATAAAAAATTATTTTAATTGTTTTATTACTGAATTGTTTAAGTAATAAATCAATTTAACAATTTGACCATTCAAGAATTAGAGTATTCAATAACTTTTCACCTAAGATTTATTATATTAAACCATTAAAATTACTCTATTAATTATTCCTTTTTCCAGTATTAACTATGATTACTTTTGAATTTCATGTTATACGAAACGCAAGAGATAAATATCAGCTTGATGAAAATCTATTTACTATTACCGGCGACCTGGTTATTGCTAATTTTCGTCAAGCCAGGCTATTAGCTGAGAAAATTAATACTAAAAGAAAAGCTGAAAAGAAATTCGATCAGCTTACTTCCGCGGGACAGTTAAATGCGCTCGGATTAATTCATGAAATATTTCATTTCATTATTAGAATTTATGAAGAGAAAGAAAACCCGGGAGTGCTTTCGCGGGGCATCGAACATTTACAATCTCAATTAGGTGAAAACAACTTCAAAGAAATTTGCCTGGAATTTACAAAAGATTTTCCACCTCTCGATGTCTACAAAGGTAAGATTAAACCTGAAGAATATTTAGAAGGAAGAACGGATAATAAATCAAACCGCGAAATTATTTTTGAAGAGCTTCTGCTTCTTCATCTAACAAATATTAATCCAGCTGTAAAAAATCTTGATGAGCTTTATACTGATAAAAAATTATCAGAAGGAACTAAATACCAATCATTACTAAATGAATCTGAAAAATTTTTCGATAAAGAAAAACTTTTTAGCCCGGAGAATGTAACCCTTATTTCTTTTTTAAAAAAACCAATCCACAGCAATCCCCACAGCCTTGAAGAACAGCTTGATTTCATACTTAGGAAATGGAGAATATTTATCTTCGATAAATTTGGAGATAGAATTTTACGAAGCAAAGATTTAATTCTTGAAGAACTGAAATTATTCCTCCAGTTTGGCGGCGGCAAGCCAACTCCGCCCGTACCAATTTATGACGATGAATATTTGCGAATGCTCAGGGCTAAGCTTGCAAGAGGCGAATCTTTAACTGATGATGAAAGACGTTTTTATTATTCTGAATATGAAAAATTTACTGCCGATATTGAATGGATGCCTAAAGTCGTAATGATTGCAAAAAATACTTTTGTATGGCTCGATCAGCTTTCTAAAAAATATGGAAGATCAATTACAACACTTGATCAAATTCCGGATGAAGAATTGGATTTGCTCGCAAAGTGGAACTTCACTTCATTGTGGCTGATTGGTATTTGGGAACGCAGCAATGCATCAAAAAAAATAAAACAGCTCACCGGTAATTCGGAAGCGGCTCCTTCGGCTTACTCTCTTTTTGATTATATAATTGCAGGCGAATTAGGCGGCGAAGATGCATTCCAGAATTTAAGAAGCCGTGCCGGACAAAGAGGCATTAGACTTGCAAGCGATATGGTTCCAAACCATACCGGCATTTATTCAAAATGGATTGTTGAAAAGCCAAATTATTTTTTGCAGTCGGATTATACCCCCTATCCCGGTTATTCTTTCAACGGCCCAAATCTTTCTGATGATTCCAGAGTTGAAGTAAGGATTGAAGATAAATATTATTCAAGAGAAGATGCTGCAGTAGTATTTCAAAGAAGAGATTCATTCACCGGCGAAGTAAAATATATTTATCACGGCAACGACGGAACTCATATGCCGTGGAATGATACTGCACAATTAAATCTTTTAGATCCGGAAGTTCGAGAATCTTTAATCCAAACGATTATGCATGTCGCACAAAAATTTCCTATCATTCGTTTTGATGCAGCGATGACTCTTGCAAAAAAACATTACCAGCGGTTGTGGTTCCCTCAGCCGGGAACCGGAGGCGCTATCCCCTCGCGCTCCGATTACTCAATGACACGAGAAGCTTTTGATGAAGCGATGCCCAATGAATTCTGGAGAGAAGTTGTTGATAGGATAAATTCGGAAATGCCGAACACACTTCTGCTTGCCGAAGCATTCTGGTTGATGGAAGGATATTTTGTTCGCACTCTCGGAATGCATCGCGTTTATAACAGCGCTTTCATGCACATGTTTATGAAAGAAGAAAATTCTAAATACCGCGAGCTGATCAAAAACACTCTGGAGTTTAATCCTGAAATTTTAAAACGGTATGTTAACTTCATGAGCAATCCCGATGAAGAAACTGCCGTAAATCAATTTGGTAAAGGCGATAAGTATTTCGGAGTAGCAGTTATGATGGTAACGTTGCCCGGACTGCCAATGTTCGCTCACGGCCAAATCGAAGGTTTATCTGAAAAATACGGCATGGAATATAAACGATCTTACTACAACGAATTTCCGGATGAATATCTTGTTCGCCGGCATGAAGCTGAGATCTTCCATCTCATACAAAAAAGAAATTTATTTAGTCAGGTTGAAAATTTCCAATTCTATGATTTTAATGATGAGTTCGGAAATATTAATGAAAATGTTTTTGCGTTCTCAAATAAATCGGGGAACGAAAAAGTTTTAGTTCTTTACAATAATGCATATGAGAGATGTTCAGGAACAATCAATTATTCCGTCAGTAAAGTGGATAGAGAAGGCGCAAAAGATCATAAGGTTAAAAAGCTGGCAGAAGCGTTGGATTTCAATTATCATTACAAAAATTATTATTCATTCAAGGAACATAGAACAAATCTTGAATATTTAATTTCCAGCAGAGATGCTTTTGAAAATGGATTTTCAATTAACTTAAACGGTTTTGAATATAAAATCTTCCTTGAGTTCAATGAAATTTATGACGAGTTGGGTGAATATGAAAAGCTAAACAATTTGTTGAAAGGAAATGGTGTAGTATCTATTCAAAATGCTTTGGAAGAATTACGGTTATCTCCGCTGCATGAAAGTTTAATCAATTTATTCAGCCATGATTTCTTTGATGAAATGTATAAGTCGTGTATTTCTGTTGAAGGAATATCGAAAGATTTTTCAATCTCAAATTTACAATCGGAAAAATATAAAATATTTTTAAACGAATTTTCTAAAGCTGCAAAGCTTTCAAACAATAGTTCAGAAATAATTGAAACTTTTAAAAATAATATTTTAGAAATTAAATCATTTGTAGCAAATCTTAATGAATCAATAAAAGGATCAAATCTTAAACATCCGGATTACATCGAAAGATTTATTTCTGTTTTTCATGACAGCCAGAATTTCAATGCTAAAATTTTTTTTATTTATTTAACACTTAAGGAAGTTTTCGGCAAAAATGGAATTCAAATTGAAATGTTTGATAAGCTTTATTTTACTAAACCATTATTCGAGGTTTTTAAATCTTCAAATCAAAACATAGAAAAGATTTATCAAAGCATCGGCTTAATCAAAGCTTTGATTTCCAAAAATGATTTTATAATTAAAGAGCTTGCAAAGAGAAAAGCTGATTCATTAAAATTCATAACAGATTTAATAAGCGGCAAAGAAGCATGCGATTATATTTTGCTAAATGAGTTTGAAGGAACAATTTATTTTAATAAGGAAAGATTCGAAGATTTATTGGATTGGTTATTTGTTTCAATGAATGTTTTTGGAAAAAATTACAGCAAGCTTTCGCTCAGCGCATCAAAATCATTTTCTTTCTTTGAAAAGATAAAAGCATCTTCCGGCAAAGCTAATTATAAACTGGCTGCATTAAAAACTTTGTTATCCGAAAAGCCGAAAGAGAAAAAAGTCAGTCCGAAAAAATCCGCTATTAAAAAGAAAAGGAAATAGTATAATCTTATAAAACAGTTTGAAGAAAATAAATTTTATTGTTAGTCTATTTTTTTCAGCCGATTAAAACTTTATCTAAAGATTTATAATCAAAATTATTTTGGTTTTTATCAGTTTTATAAATTACACTTCCTTGCGCTTCATGAAGGTAGAATTGATTCTTTTGTGTATATTGTTTTGTCGGCGCTAACATTACAAATATTGCGGCTATACTTACAATAATTATCCCAACTACTATTAACCATAAAGGCGGATTATTTTTTTCTTCATCAATAGCTGACACTTCTTGATCTCCTAAAGTTTGAATGTTTAATAAATTTTATTCAAAGATAATATGATTTACTTTTTCAAAAAAATCTAAGAAATAAATTCTCTAAAAAAATGATTTTTCTCACAAAAAATATTTCAGAACAAGTCTAATTGATATTTCAGATTATAATTTTTTATCTTTTCTTAAACTTAAACATGAACTTGATCTTGAACTTGAATTTTCTTTTGAGCTTGCTCTTAATTTCTCCTACTTTATTTTTTTATTCAATATAGAAGATAAGTTTTAAGTAACTCAAATTATTTAGCTAAAATATATTTTGCCGCAGCATTAGCGCAATTCTCTCCATCTATTGCCGCAGATACAATTCCTCCGGCGTAACCCCCGCCTTCGCCGCACGGAAATAGTCCTTCAATTTGAGGATTCATAAATGAGTCTTTATCTCTTGGAACCCTAACAGGCGAACTTGTTCTGCTTTCTACACCAACTAACACAGCTTCATCGGAATAATATCCCTTCATCCTTTTACCGAAAAATAAAAGCGCCTGCTTTATTCCATTACTAATAAAATTCGGTAAAGCCTCATGCAAAGGCGCTGAAGTGAGTCCTGGTATGTAAGAGCTTTTAGGAAGTGTTGATGACAATTTTCCATTTACAAAATCTGTTGCACGCTGAGCTGGCGCGCTTTGTCCTCCATCGGCAGATTTATTTGCAAGTTCAAAAGCAAGCTTTTCCAATTCCTGCTGAAACATTACTCCGCTGAAAGGATTATGCTGTTCATATTTTTTTGTATCGTTACCATTTACAGTTATAACAAAACCGGAATTTGCAAATGGAGAATCTCTTCTTGATAGTGACATTCCATTAACAACAACTTCTCCCGGTGAAGTAGCGGCAGGAACAATTATTCCGCCAGGACACATGCAAAAAGAATAAATTCCTCTGTCGGAAATATTACATGAAATATTATAGCTTGCTGCAGGAAGGTTTTCATCTTTTTCTTTTGTATGATATTGAATTTCATTAATCAATGATTGAGGATGTTCTATCCGCACTCCCATTGCAAAAGGTTTTTGTTCAAGTGTAATATTTTTTTTATGCAGAAGATAAATAATATCTCTTGCCGAATGTCCGGTGGAGATTATAATCGAATCGCCTTCATACTCATCTTGATCGTTTACAGTTAGACCAACAGCTTTTCCATTTTTAAAATTAAAATCAGTTACACGCGAATTAAAATGAATTTCTCCGCCGCAGTTAATAATTGTTTCTCTAATGGCTTTAACAATTTTGGGCAGCTTATTAGAGCCGATATGCGGGTGTGCATCAATTACTATTTCCGGATCGGCTCCGTGTTGAACAAAAATATTCAAGATTTTATTTACATTGCCGCGTTTGGTTGATCTTGTATAAAGCTTACCATCGCTGTAAGTACCGGCTCCGCCTTCACCGAAACAATAATTTGAATTTGGATTTACTTCATGAAATTGTTGAATTGCCTTTAAATCTTTTCTTCTTGATTGAACATCCTTTCCCCTTTCAAAAATAATTGGCTTTATTCCAAGCTCAATTAAACGCAATGCTGCAAACATTCCGCCTGGCCCGAAACCTACAATGAGCACTTTCTTTTTGCTTTTAATCGGAACGTAAGGAATTTTATTTTCTTCGCCGGCTGGATTTTCATTTATATAAACATCGCACAGAAGCCGGAACACCGGCGACCTTCTTGCATCGATCGATCTTTTTCTTACAATAACTGAATTTATTTCTTCAACAGATTTTTTAAAAATTTTTGCAGAAGTATTTAATAATTCAGCTTTGTCATTTAGCTTATCTGGAGATAAGATTATTTCGAGTTGTCTTTTCATTACTTTGTCCTCTGCTATGAGGAATTAAATTGAACTAGTACATTGCTTTAATTAATCCGCCGTCTACTTGAATCGTATTGCCTGTAATATATCCCGCTTGCTTGGAAGCAAGAAAAACAATTACCGAAGCAATTTCTTCCGGGCCTGCTAATCTGTTCATTGGTATTTCTTTTGCCATTTCAGTTAGTACTTCTTCATGCGACTTCCCAACAAGCTTGGCTTTATTCACAGCTAAATCATAAATGCGGTTTGTGAGTGTATAGCCAGGAGCAACATTGTTAACAGTGATATTATATTTAGCAACTTCATTGCTTAATGTTTTTGCAAATCCAACAACTCCGCTTCTCAATGTATTAGAGAGCATTAAATTATCTACTGGTTGTTTAACTGTAGTTGATGTAATATTAATAATTCTTCCCCATTCTCTTAAAATCATATCCGGCACTGTTAGATTGCAAAAACGAACCACACTTAAAAGTACTTGCTCAAAAGCGGATTGCCAGTTTTTGTCGACAAGCTGCTGGAAATAGCCAGGATCAGGACCACCGCAATTATTTACAAGTATATCTATTCTCCCATAGTTTTTATTTACAGATTCAACAGTAGTTTCAATATCCTTTAATTGATTGAGATCGCATACGCTCCAAAACGGTTCTGTTCCGTATTTCTTTTTGATTTCCGTGACAGTATTAATAAGCTCTTCTTTATTTCTTGCACAAATTGCTAAACTGCAGCCTTCCGCTGCGAATGATTCCGCAACAGCTCGCCCGATACCTTTGCTTGAAGCTGTAACTAATACTACTTTACCTTTAATTCCAAAATCCATTTTATTCCTTGATCAATTTTTTATTTATAAATATAAAATTGTAAATGATAAATAAAGAGTATAAAATTTCGGGTATAAATTCAATTATTTAAATTGCATAAAAATATTAATTAGTTTTGATTTGAATTTCTTCAACAATATGGCTTGTATCCAGGGCAATTAAAAGCTCTTCATTTGTTGGAACCCGCATTACTTTTACTTTTGATTTTTCTGTAGAAATGATTTCCTCTTTATTTTTATTCTTATCCAAGTCAAGTTCTATTCCAAGGAATTCAAGATTCTTGCATACTTCTTCTCTAACTTCAACTGAATTTTCTCCGATTCCTCCGGTAAAAATAAATACATCTAAGCCGCCCATTGCCGCTGCATACGAACCGAGATATTTTTTAATTCGGTAACAGAATATTTCAAATGCGTATGTTGATCGCTTATGCCCTTCTTTCATAGCATTTTGAATCTCGCGCATATCACTGCTTTCCCCGCTGATACCAATAAGTCCGCTGTGTTTGTTTAAAAGAGTTCCGGCTTCATTCAATGATAATCCTTCTTTACCCATAATGTAAAGAATTAACGAAGGATCCAGATCCCCGCTTCTAGTTCCCATTAATAATCCTTCAAGCGGAGTGAAGCCCATTGTTGTATCTACTGAAATTCCTTTATCAATTGCAGCCATGCTGCAGCCGTTACCGAGATGAGCAGTTACAATTTTTAAATCTTCAACTTTTTTCCCTAACGTTTCAGCGGCTCTATTTGAAACGTATAAATGGGATGTTCCGTGAAAGCCGTATCTTCTAATCTTGTATTTTTTATAAAGCTCATATGGTATTCCATAGAGAAATGCTTTCGGCGGCATTTTAATATGAAAGGCCGTATCAAAAACTCCAACTTGCGGTGTATCAGGTAAAATTCTTTTTACAGCTTGAATACCTTTTAGATTTGGCGGATTGTGTAATGGAGCTAATTCAATGTTATCCTGCAAAACTTGAATAACCTCATCGGTTATTAAAACCGAACCGGTGAATGATTCACCTCCGTGAACTACTCTATGCCCGACCGCTTCTATATCGTTTTTATTGTCAATTACTCCATGGTTCTTGCTTAACATTACACCGAGAACATATTCAACTGCAATTTGATGATCTAATATTTCTCCAACAATTTTAATTGTATCACCGTCGTAACGAGTATGAGATAGAACTGCACTGCTCATGCCGATTCTTTCAACAAGGCCTTTAGCAAGCGCAACTTTTTCTATAGTATCAATGAATTGATATTTAATCGAAGAGCTGCCGCAGTTTAATACTAACACTTTCATAATAATTTCTTTCTTCGTTCAATTCTAATTAATAATCTGTCCGTTCTCATCATATTTATAAAAACCTTCACCTGTTTTCTTTCCAAGTTTTCTTTCTCTGACTAGTTTTCTTAAAATCGGGCAAGCACGATACCGCGGTTCACCAAGAGTTTTCCAGAGTGTTTCCATCCAGGCTAATACTTCGTCAAGTCCCATCATATCAGCCATTTCAAGCGGGCCGTATTGGAAATTGTATCCCAACTTCATTGCTGTATCAATGTCTGTCGCTGTTGCAACGCCCTCAAGTAAAATGTACATCGCCTCATTCAATAATGGAACGATTGCTCTTGTTGTTACAAAACCAGGATATTCATAAACTTCAACTGCTGTCTTCCCAATCTTAGCAGCAAATGTTTTTACCTGTTCAACTGTTTCGTTAGAAGTGTGAAGACATTTTACAAGTTCAACAAGCGGTACTTTAGGAACCGGATGAAGAAAATGCATCCCGATTATTTTATCTGGCCGGCTTGTAGTTTCAGCTAATTTTGTTAAGCTCAATGTTGAAGTATTCGAAACAAAAATCGTTTCTTTTTTAGCAAGCGAATCAAGTTCAGTAAATATTAATTGCTTTAAATTAAAATCTTCATCCACAGCTTCAATTATCAAATCATATTCGGCAACTTGATTAAGCAATATTTCCCATTTTATTCTGCTTAGGATAGATTTTTTTTCTGATTGAGTAAGCGCCCAGCGTTTTATTTCTCTGTCAATTGTTTCTGAAAGGTTTAGTTTTGCTTTATCAAGATGTTCAGCGTCCTTTTCGATTATTAATACATCAATACCGGCAGCAGCAACTGTGTGTGCAATTCCCTGCCCCATAATTCCGGCACCAATAATAGCAACATTATTTATTACACCTTTATTGTCATCGGGAATTTTCGTTTTCCCAAGTAAATCTTCTAATCTTAAATTCTGTTCTTGCATTTTTTAATCCTATCTTTTCATCAAGTCGTCACTAAATTTTTCCAAATATTATGCCAATTTTATATTTCAAAAGTTGTTCAAGCACCTGAATACAACCGCTTCCATTATGGTTATACAATCCTCTATAAAGAGAAATAATCCAAAAGATATTTACAGATCGTTGAATAATAAATCATATTAAACTGAATTAAATTTAACCTGAAAAACTGGAATGACGATATAACTAAATATTTATACTTTTAAAAATCTTTTTTTCTAAAAATTGAGATACTTATTCCCATTGTTAAAATAAGAAAAGCCAGCGATGTTAATATCGGTTGATAATCTTCTATTCCTTTTCCGGAAGCTAAATCTTTTGTTATCTGTCCCATCAGCTCCTGAGTTTTCGGAACAACATAATATGCGCCTTTGATCAAAGATTTTATAAAATCACTTTGAATAAATACAAGCAATTTATCTTTACCTAAATAAAGAAGCGGACTGAGAATAATATAAATAAAATATGCGACCATCATCCCAAGCGTAGATCCTTTAGAGGTTACACCTAGCAGTACAATTATTGAATAAAGTACGGCGAAAGTAAAAGTTATTACAAGTATTATTGTAAGAAATGAAAAATCCCAATAAGAAAATTTTATAGAGATAATCATCCAAACACCGATTACCAAGAAAGCAATGTTGATAAGGACTACCAATATTCCGCCGAAATATTTTCCCCACAATAATTGATCGCGGGAAACCGGTTTTGATAGAAGTAAATCAATATTTCCTTTTTCTAACATGATTGGAACAAAGCTTGCGCTTGCAAAAATTGCCAGGAGAAGACACAGCCCTGATAAAGGAGAAACTATCATCATCTCAATCATGTTTATAGGATTGGTAAATTGCATATTGCCGCCGCTTACATTCATTGTAAATGAAGCTTTATCCGATAAGCCAAGCACTACAGCCATTATAACTAAAACCACAGCAGATATTGTTAAAAAGAAAATAAAAACTTTTCTAGCTAAAGCTTCTCTCAAAGTAAACCAGGTCATTATCCAAATATTTTTCATTGAGCTTTCTCCTTATCTGCTTCTTTTATTAATGAGATGAAAATTTCTTCAAGTGAATTTTTTTGCTGAAGCATTTCTTTTATAACGATTCCATTTGTTCGAAGCAGATCAAGAATCTTATTCAACTCCTGTGTGTTTTCAACTTTGAAAGAATAATAATCTTGATTCATTTTCGCGAAGCTTGCTTTCCTTAAGATTTCATCATCAAGCTTATCTATTGAGTTCCCTTCAATGCTGATTTTATATTCTTCCTTATTCTGTGTCATTTCTTTCACGTCACCTTCTCGAAGAAGTATTCCTTTATTTAATATTCCCACTCTGTCTGTAATTAGTTCAACTTCGGAAAGTAAATGGCTGTTAAGAAAAATTGTCTTCCCGTTATTTTTTAGTTCAACTAAAATATCTCTGATTTCTTTCCTTCCGATAGGATCAACTCCATCCGTAGGTTCATCAAGAAAAATTAATTCCGGATTGTTGAGGAGCGCTTGGGCAAGACCTAGTCTCTGCATCATTCCTTTGGAATAATTTTTAACTTTTGTCTTTTTCCACTTTGCCAGCTGAACAAGTTCTAATAATTCATCAATCTTCTTATTTAATTCGGTACCGTCCATACCGCTAAGCTTGCCAAAAAATTGCATAACTTCACCGCCGCTTAGGTAAGAAGGATATTTATGGTTTTCGGGCAAATATCCTATTTTATATTTCATCTTATATCCGGTGATGTCTTCACCCAAAATATTAGCTCTGCCGGATGTTGGGAAAGTTATTCCAAGCAGTAATTTAATCAATGTTGTTTTGCCGGCGCCGTTTGGGCCTAGCAGCCCGAAGATCATTCCGGTTGAAACATTTAAACTTAAACTTGTAAGCGCTTCAACTTTTCGCTTTCCGAATGATGACGAATAAACCTTCGTTAATCCGGATGTTTCTATTGCTATAGAATTCATAATAAAATTTACTCTGTTAATTAGTTTTTTTATAATACAAATATAACTAAAAAAGCAAACGTACAAGGAAATATTATTCGTGGATATTCTTGGAAAATCTTGCTGCTGCTTTGAATTGGAATGCCTGCGGAAAAAATTCATTCACCTAAGCAATAAAATTTATAAAATAACAGGAACTTTTTGATAGCAAGACTGCTAAATCACAATAATATTGACTTTGTAAATTTCTATTAACAAATTTAGTTTAGTTTATAAATATCTTTTCGTTTAATAAAATAAACCAAAGCTTTTGCGGAAAAGCTTCTAAGTAACCTAATTTGTACAATTCCTGCTGAGACCTGGTTAAAATTAATTCTTAGAGAATTTTATAAATAATTAATTATGAAATCAAAAAATTTATCCCCAATGATTGAAAATGGACAATATAGAATTCTCTTTGAATCCAATCCTTATCCTATGTGGATATACGACCTGGAATCTCTAAAATTCTTAGAAGTAAATGATGCAGCAGTTGAAAAGTATGGTTATTCAAAAAATGAATTCTATGAACTTACACTTAAAGATATCAGGCCTGAAAAAGATGTTAAACTTCTTTTGGATAACGTAAAAAATGAAACTTCAAAATACCAATGGTCTTCGGGCTGGAGGCATAAGAAAAAAGACGGCTCTGTCATAGATGTCGAAATTATTTCCCACAACATTTTACACAATGGTATAAAAGGAAGAATAGTTACAGTTAACGATGTTACTGAAAAAAAACGAACCGAGGAAAACTTTAAGCTTGTAATAGAGTCTTCTCCTAATGCTATCGTTCTAACTAACCAGCAAGGTATAATAACACTTGTTAATAGAAAGACAGAAACTCTATTTGGTTATTCGCGTAATGAATTAATTGGACAGAAGCTCAATATTTTACTTCCTGAACGATTTAAAAACACTCACATTAAACACGAGAATAATTTCTTCAAAGATCCAAAACCACGGAAGATAAGTGAACGAAAAGAGCTTTATGGCTTGCACAAAAATGGAAGTGAAATCCCTGTTGAAATAGGACTTAATCCTATAAAAAATGAAGAAGGTATATCGGTACTTGCAAGCATTATAGATATAACAGAAAGGAAACTAGCTCAAGAAGAATTAATAAAAGCTGAAAAGCGTTATAGAACTACATTAGACCATATGATGGAGGGCTTTCAAATTATAAGTAACGATTGCCGCTATCTTTATATCAATAATACTGCAGCAGAACAAGGAAGGAAAGCAAAAGAAGATTTGATTAGCCATAGAATGATAGATGTTTATCCTGGTATCGAAAAAACAGAAATGTTTTCAGAGTTGTGCAAATGTATGAAAAACAAAATTCCCTTTACTATGGAAAATGAATTTATCTATCCGAATGGTGAAAAGAACTGGTTCTTATTAAATATGGAGCCGGTACCTGAAGGAGTATTGATTTTATCTAAAGATATAACTCATGAAAAAAAATCAGAAGAAGAATTGAAACTATACCGTGAGCACCTGGAGGAATTAGTAAAACATAGAACCGCACAACTTGATGATGCAAATAAAGAACTTGAATCTTTTTCGTATTCAGTTTCGCACGACTTGCGTGCACCTTTAAGACACATTACAGGCTTTGTTCAGCTTCTTCAACAAAATATTAGCTCTAGCTTAGATGATAAGAACAAAAAATATTTTTCTTATATAACCGAATCCACAAAGAAAATGGGTTTGCTTATTGACGATTTACTTTCATTTTCACGAATGGCTCGGACCGAAATGAATGAGAATAAAGTAAACTTAAATAATATTATTCACGAAGCTATCCATGACCTGAATGATGAATTACAAGAAAGAAAAATAGTTTGGAAGATTGATGAGATGCCGGTTGTTTATGGAGATGCGTCTATGCTGAAACAAGCTTATGTAAATTTAATTTCAAACGCCGTCAAGTATACCAAGAAAAAAGACGAGGCAATTATTGAAATAAGCGTAAAGCCTGATAAGCATGAATATATTTTTAGCGTTAAGGATAACGGTGCGGGCTTCGATATGAAATATGCTGATAAGCTGTTTGGCGTTTTTCAAAGGCTTCATAGTGAAAGTGAATTTGAAGGCACTGGTATTGGTCTGGCTAACGTTAAAAGAATTATTAACCGACATGATGGAAAAGTATGGGCAGAAGGCGAAGTTAACAAAGGTGCTGCTTTTTATTTTACCCTCAAAAAGAATGGGAAACAATCATGAATGAGCTAAAAAGAATTTTACTTGCAGAAGACGATGAAAGAGACATAGAATTAACTATGGCAGCATTGGAAGAATTCAATCTTGCGAATGAAGTTGTAGTTGTTAAGGACGGCGAGGAAGCTCTGGATTATTTATATTACCGTGGAGAATTTGCAAACCGTCTGCAAGGGAATCCTGCTGTAATACTTCTGGATATAAAAATGCCTAAAGTAACGGGGCTTGAAGTGCTGAAGCAAATTAAGTCGGATGATAATCTTAAAATAATTCCTACCGTGATTTTAACTTCATCAAGGGAAGAAAAAGATTTGGTCGAAGGTTACAGTCTAGGAGTAAATGCGTACGTGGTTAAGCCGGTTGATTTTGAAGAATTCATCCGTGCAGTAAAGGAGCTTGGCTTATTCTGGGCGGTTATAAATGAACCTCCGCTAATAAGCATTAAGAAAAATAAATTATAAGTAATATCTATGGGGGTATTATGGCTAATATCATAAAAATTCTTCACCTTGAAGATAACGAAGAAGACGCAGTTTTAATTCATGAGACAATTAATTCGAATATAACTTTTTGCAGAATAAAAAGGGTTGATAATGAATCAGACTTCGAAGAAGCGCTTATAAAAGAGAGATATGATTTAATAATTTCCGACTTTGCCCTCCCATCTTTTAACGGACTTGAAGCTTTGAAGATTGCAAGAAAATTAGCTCCGGATATTCCTTACATTTATGTATCCGGGCACATTGGGGAAGACCGCGCAATTGAAGCTTTAAGAAATGGTGCTACTGACTACGTACTAAAAGATAAGCCTGCAAAGCTGGTACCTGCTATTTTAAGAGCTATAAAAGAAACAGAAGAAAGAGAAAAACGCAGAAAAGCTGAAGAGGCATTGAAAGAGTCGGAGCGTTTCGCTATATCCACCGTCAATGCAATGTCTGTACAAATTGCTATTCTTAATGAAAATGGAATCATATTGGAAGCAAACAAATCATGGAAGAATCAATCAATAAAAAATTCTCCTGTACCTCAAGGATTAGCATCAAATGAAAATTATCTTGAACATTGTCGCCAAAAAAATAATCCTGAAGCAATAAAATTTGCAACCGGGATTATGTCGGTTTTAAATGGTTACGAGAAAGAATATATTCAGGAATATAACTGCAATTTTGATAATTGTAATAAATGGTTTCAAGGTAGAGTAACAAAATTTGAAAGTGAAGGACCAGTTAGAATGGTTGTTGTTCATGTGGATATTACTGCAAGAAGAATGGCTACCGAACAACTGAAAGAAAGCGAAAAGAGATACCGGTTGTTTGCCGATAATTCAACAGATATAATTGCAACAACAGACGAAAGCGGTATTTTCACTTATGTTTCCCCTGTAATCGAAAGGCTGCTTGGCTATAAACCGGAAGAAGTAATCGGGAAATCATTTTTTGAGTTATTACATCCTGATGATCTGGAATCTATACAAAGCAAAAGAAAAATAATTATAGAAACCCAGGAATCTTTTTACATAACTTATAGAACAAGAAAAAAGGATGGCAATTATACCTGGTTTGAATCATCGTCTAAAAAAATAATTGACAAGGAGACAGGGAAAATTGACACAATCTTATCTGTATCAAGAGATATATCCGAAAGAAAAAAAACTGAGCTTGAATTACTTAATGCAAAAGAAAAAGCTGAAGAGATGAACCGGCTTAAAACTAATTTTCTTTCTAATATGAGCCATGAATTGCGTACACCGATGATTGGCATCCTCGGTTTTACGGAAATTCTGCATGAAGAAATTACTGATCCTGAATATAGGTATATGATAAATACAATTAATTCAAGTGCAAATAGACTTCTGAATACCTTAAACTTATTACTCGACCTCTCGCGTATAGAATCCAACAATGCAGAATTTAATTTCAGACATCTGAATATTTCTTCTTCTGTACAAATAATTACTAAATCCTTTGAAGGTGCTGCTAAGAAAAAAGGATTATCTCTCAATCTTTCTATTCTTAACAATAATGTTGCCTCAAAATTGGATGAAAGAATATTCGAACAGATAATGAATAATCTTCTTAACAACGCTATTAAGTTCACATCCAAAGGCAGTATTAATGTAATTGTAACATCGGAAATCATCGACAATAAACTATGGGCAGTAATAAAAATCGCTGATACAGGAATTGGAATTCCTAAAGATAGTCTGCAAATTATTTTTGAAGAATTCCGGCAAGTGAGTGAAGGGCTTAATCGCTCATATGAAGGCACAGGACTTGGACTAACAATTACTAAAAAAACAGTTGAACTAATGAATGGCATAATAACAGTTGATAGTACTTTAGATGTGGGCTCTACTTTTACTGTCTATTTTCCAGCAACTGAAATTAATGAAATTATTCATGCTTCAGATGACATTGATACTATCCAAAAAACAGTGCCTAAGACAGGTAAAAAAATAAATATCCTTTTAGTCGAAAATGATAAAACAAATCTTGAATTCATGAAAATGGTTCTCAATAAATATTACTTCATTGATTCTGCTGAAGATGGTCATTCAGCAATTAATTTAGTTTCTCAAAATAAATATGATTTAATATTTATGGATATTGGATTAGGTTTAGAAATGAATGGTGTTCAAGCAGCCTCTGAAATTAGAAAGATTCCTGGATATGACAAAACCCCTATTGTTGCAGTAACTGCCTATGCAATGAAATCCGATAAAGAATTTTTCTTATCTCAAGACCTAACTCATTATTTATCAAAGCCGTTTACAAAGAATGATCTGTTAAATCTTACAAGTGAAGTTTTATCAAGTGAATAAATAATTAATCAAATTATTCAGCTTTCTTTATACGAGATGAACTTGCAACTACAATCTGTTCCCTCGCTATACACCGCTGCTTGATTTGTCATCTTACCGCTTCAGCCAAAAATCAATTTGCTTAAAATGAATAACATCATTTTTTTGTATCTTTAAAAAGTTAATTATAATTAATCAACCCATAATTTTTATATCGAAAATTGTTAACTCCCAAAGAAGCATTATCAAAATATTTTGGTTATAATTCTTTCAGGCATAGCCAGCAGGAAATAATTGAAGCAATTATTAATGGCGATAATGTGCTTGCGGTGCTTCCTACCGGGGCAGGTAAATCCATTTGTTACCAAATACCTGCGCTTATTTCAAATGATTTTTCAATTGTCGTTTCTCCGCTCATCGCATTGATGAAAGATCAAGTTGATTCTCTTAATAAAAATGGAACTGCTGCTGCCTTTATTAATAGCCAGATGAGCTTTTATGAAGCTGAAGAAGTTTTGAAAAGAATTTCTTTCGGCGAAATAAAATTGCTCTTTGTTGCACCGGAAAGATTAGACAATATTCTCTTCGCTGATAAAATTAAAAACCTAAATCCATACTATTTGTTTGTCGATGAAGCACACTGTATCAGCGAATGGGGCCATAGTTTCCGCCCAAGTTATCGAAAGATAAAAGAATTTGTAGATTATGTTTCTATTAAAAAAGTTTCCGGTTTTACCGCAACCGCTACGCCTGAAGTTGTTAAGGATATCATTGAACAGCTCGGCTTTCAAAATCCGAATATTTTTGTTAAAGGATTTGAAAGAGAAAATTTAGAATTGAATGTAATAGTTACAAAACGGAAAAAAGAAAAATGCCTTGAATTAATTTCACGCCACAAAAGCCCGGCAATAATTTATACCGCCTCACGAAAACGTGCGGAAGAAATTTCAGAGTTCTTAAACCTTCACAGATTAAACTGTGCATATTACCACGCAGGATTAGCTCCCGAGGAAAGGAAAAAAATTCAAGAAGATTTTATGCTGGGAAACATTCCGATTATTGCCGCAACAAATGCATTTGGAATGGGTATCGATAAAAAGGACATAAGATTAGTAATCCATTATAACACTCCGGGTTCTATTGAAAATTATTATCAGGAAATCGGCAGAGCCGGCAGAGATGGAAAAAATTCTTTTATCTATCTTCTGCATGACGAATATGATATTAACATTCAAAATTTCTTTTTATCAAATTCACATCCGGATAAAGAACTTATTCAAAAAATTTATGATGCTATTTGTGATTACGGGAAAGTTGCCGAAGGGAACATTTCTAAAAGCGAAATTCCTTTGAACATAAACTTCATTTCGACTTGTGCTAAAAGAGAAATAAGCAAAGGGCTTCTTTATTCATCATTAAAAATTCTTGAGCAAGGTGGTTATTTAAAGCAGCCTTCTGAGTTTGAAAATAAATCTTCAATTCAAATTCTTTTCGAAAAAAATAAGCTTAAAGATTTCATAAAAAATAATTCGAAAGACTTAATCAAAGAAATTGTTCTATACTTGCTCAGAGAATACGGCAGCAAAATTTTTATTGATAAGATTAATATTTCTTCAAAACAAATTTCAGAAATTACTGGATATGTAGAAACCGATATTGAAGAAATTTTATTAACTCTTGATAATCTTGGAATAATTAAATATCTAAAACCTCGCACAAAGGAAAGTGTAATTCTAACTTCTCCGCGTGTTAACTCTAGCCGCTTAAGGCTTGATTATAAAAAGATAAATGAAAATTATCTTCACCTTAGAAAAAAAATAGAATTGATGGAAGATTATGTTTACACAAGTGAGTGCAGATTCAAGTATATCCTAAAATATTTTGGCGAAGCTGTCGAAAATTATTCATGCGGCAAATGCGACCGCTGTAAGCTGGAAGAGAATCTTCCCGAATCAACAAATGAATATATAAAAGAAATTATTCTTCGCACGCTAAATGAAAATAAATTTCAGCTGAATGAAAACTCGCTGATTACGGTAATCCGCGGTTCGAGTAAAACAGAAAAATATAAATCATTCGAAACTTATGGCTGTTGCGGTAATTATGAAAAAGAAATTCTTAAATCCTCATTTCATGATATTTTGCTGACAGGATTTATGGGAAGAAATGATAATAACTTTTTGTATATAACTGATTCCGGAATCGAGTTTTTACAAGAGAAAGGTTTAATATTTGAAGATAAACCTGAACCGATTAATTTTGAAACTAATTTAGAACTGTTCAACCTCTTAAGAGAAGCTCGTGCTAAAGCAGCAAATAAATTTATGCAGACCGGTTACCTTATCTGTCCGGATGAAGTGCTTCGAGAAATTTCTGATAAAATGCCTAAAGAAAAATATGAGCTGCTTTCAATTAAGGGATTCAATCACAGAATGTTCAACAAAATCGGAGATGATTTCTTGGAAATAGTTAGGGAGTTCATCAAGGAAAAAGATAAAAAACCTAAAGAAAAAATTGAAGATAGAACCATTCCTCAAAATATAAAGGAAACATTAAATCTGCTTTCAAAAAAATATTCTTTGAAAGATATTTCTTCTCTCCGTCAGCTTTCTGAAGCAGTTGTCTCGATGCAGATTGAAACTATTCTCGAATATGAACCAGCTACTGAAATTAAACATCTTTTTAAACCGGATTTATTTGATCAAATAATTAAAGAAATTAAGATTGGTTATAAAGATCTGAAAGAATTGAAACAACGTTTGCCTGATGAAATTACTTACCCGTTAATAAGAATCGCAGTTGCAAAATTTAATTCACTAAAGCACTAACAATAAAATACTAATCCTTTTTTTCTATTGGAAAATTTTTCTTCTCTGCCGGTGTACTCTGCTTTTTAAGCTTTTCAACGTATGCTGTAACTTTATCAAAAAACTTTTCCCACCGCTGTGGATCCTGGTTGTAATAGTCTATTGTTGAATTATAATCTTTGCTTGTTATTCCATATCGATTAAAAACAACTGTTTTTAATGAGTCAAATTTATATGACGGAGCTTTTATTGTATCTTGAGCAACAACAATGTCTGTATAAATTTTTATGAATTTATCCTCATCAATTTTACTATTTTTTGAACACCCCGAAAGAAAAAGCAAAATAGTAATTTGTAAAAAGTATAGAGACTTTAATATGTCTTTTTGTATCATCAAATAATTTGGTCTGCTCAATTATGCCAATTTAATTATTTACCCTTTGCCTCAGCATTTTTATCTTTTCTATTTCAATTCTTAACCTTAACCTTGACCTTGCACTTGAACTTGAACTTACTTCATCTTCTTACTCGCCTCGAACAATATTCTTTTCTCGCGGTCGGTAAGATTTTGATAACCTGACTGACTTATCTTATCTAAAATTTTATCAATATCAGCCTGACTAATTTCTTCGTCTTTTTTATCGCCATTAATTTCATAAAAGTTTGCGTCTTCTACTTGGCTGCTCTTTTTCTTAAAAACATTTGAAGCATTCTTTAAAGAATCGAATATATTACTGTTTTTGTTTTGATTGGTACCGGAGAAATAATTTCCGTACATCGTACCCTTTTTCTTGTCGTATAGTATATATAGGAATCCGGCAAGTGCGCCGCCAAGATGAGCAAGATGTGCAACATCTCCGCCGCTTGGTATTGAAAAGAATTCTATCAAAATATAAATAGCTACAAAATATTTTGCTTTAAGCGGAATAAAGAAGTATAAAAATATATATCTGTTCGGGAATAACATTCCAAACGCTATAAGCACACCCATTATAGCACCGGAAGCACCTATGGTCGGGGCTAATGCTTCGTTCAATAACGGCGGAAATATAAGCTGGGCTATTCCCGCAGCAACTCCGCACATCAAATAAAAAATTAAGAATTTTTTAGAACCCCAAATGTTCTCAATCTCCATTCCAAACATCCAAAGCGCAAACATGTTCAATGCAATGTGCATAAAACCGCCGTGCATAAACTGGTAAGTAATTAGCTGCCACGGATAAAATCCGTAACCGATTGGAATAAGTGCAAAATACCTGGTAATAACATCACTGAGAGTAATACCATCACCAATCCCAATCTGTTGCCCAATCATTTGGAATAAAAAAACAATGCCATTTATTATAAATAAATTTTTAATAACCGGTGGAAAGTAGCTGAAGCCGCCAAATCCCGAAGGTCGATAATAATCACTCACTTAAATATCCTTTTTTATATTAAATTATTTTATCCATTTTTATAAAATGCTATGGTCATATCATAAATATTTATTTTTTTAATTCCATGGTGGGCTTCAGAAGCCTTATGAAAAATTTATTCAATATTTATATCCAGCCATAATTCTTTTTGCCATTCTGTATATTCGAAAGGTTCTTGCTGAATCAAGGTAATAAATTTTTCAGCTTGAACATGTACTAGCTCTTTTACCAAAGCTTTGTAACCATTTAATTTTATCTCTTCTTTAGTTTCTATTATATTTTTAAGTCATTTTATAAATTTGAAAATAAATTAACTAAAAATAATAATGGTCTATATGCTACACTTCACGAAAAGTTTCCACAATATAAAACTTAGTTCTTCCTCGAACTTAACCTTAGTCTTGAACTTACCTTGAACTTGAACTTTACTACTACGCTTCACTTAATGCCGCAACACCTGGCAGAACTTTTCCTTCAAGAAATTCCAATGACGCTCCGCCGCCTGTCGAAACATGAGAAACCTTATCATCCAATCCTGCTTTGCTGATTGCAGCCGCTGAATCTCCGCCGCCTATTATTGTTATCGCTCCTTTTGACGTAACTTCTACAAGTTTGTTCGCTATTGCATTCGTTCCTTTTGCAAAATTATCCATTTCAAAAACACCCATCGGGCCATTCCAAACAATTGTCTTTGCCTTCGCAATTTCATCGGAAAACAATTTAATCGTTTCTGGTCCAATATCCAACCCCATCTTGTCAGAAGGAATTTTATCAATGCTTACAACCATTGATGGTGAATCATTTTTGAATTCTTCAGCAACAACAACATCAACCGGCATTACGAATTTTACTTTCGACTTACTTACTTTTTCCAAAACTTCTTTTGCCAATCCGATTTTTTCTTCTTCAAGTAAAGATTTTCCGATTTCTTTTCCCTGAGCTTTGTAAAATGTATATGCCATTCCCCCGCCGATTATCATTGTATCAACTTTGTCTAGCAAATTCATTATCACATCAATCTTACCTGAAATTTTAGCGCCGCCAAGAATTGCACAATATGGCCTTGCAGGATTTGTAATTGCACTGCCGAGATAATCTAATTCCTTTTGCATCAAATATCCCGCTGCACATTGTTTAATGTATTTTGTTACTCCTTCGGTTGAAGCATGAGCGCGGTGTGCACTGCCGAATGCATCGTTTACATAAATATCACCAAGTTCTGCAAGTTTCTTTGAAAATTCCGGATCGTTCTTTTCCTCTTCTTCATGAAATCTTAAATTTTCAAGAAGAACCACATCACCGCTTTTCATTGAATCAACTATTTTTTTAACATCATCACCAACACAATCAGGTGCAAGTTTCGCTTCTTTACCAAGAAGTTCTCCTAAACGTTTTGCGGCAGGCTTTAAGCTGTATTTAGGATTTACTTTTCCTTTTGGTCTGCCAAGGTGACTCATTAATATTGCTTTACCTCCGTCGGAAATAATTTTTTTTATTGTCGGCAATGATGAGGTAATTCTGATGTCATCTGTAATGTTCAAGTTCTCATCGAGCGGAACGTTAAAATCTACACGAACAAGAACTCGTTTATCTTTTAAATTTAATTTATCGATTGAAAGCTTATTCATATTCTTCCATCCTTTTCTATTTAGGTATATTCCTTTTCCCCTCTCCTTATTAAGGAGAAGTTATGGGGTGAGGTCAAATTTTAAATTAAGCCGCTATTTAAAACAAAGACGAAGCAATCGCTTCGTCTTTGCATTCTGAAAAATATTTTTACTTCGCTATTTTAACTAGCAAATCAGCTACTCTGCAAGAATAACCCCATTCATTATCGTACCATGAAATAATCTTGAAGAATCTTTTTTCATCTTTGAAATTATTCTGAAGTGTAGCTAACGAATCATAAATTGAAGAACGATCATCGTGAATGAAATCTGTAGATACAACTTCTTCATCACTGTATCCCAAAATTCCTTTAAGATAAGTTTCCGATGCTTTCTTCATCAATGAATCTATTTCTGCAATTGAAGTATCTCTTGTTGAACGAAAAGTTAAATCAACAACAGAAACATCTGCTGTTGGAACTCTGAAAGACATTCCTGTTAATTTGCCTTTGGTAGATGGCAATACTTCACCGACAGCTTTAGCAGCACCGGTTGTTGAAGGAATAATATTTATAGCTGCTGCTCTTCCGCCTCTCCAATCTTTTTTAGATGGACCGTCAACAGTTTTTTGAGTTGCAGTGTACGAATGAATTGTGGTCATTAAACCGGTTTCAATTCCAATCCCTTCTTTTAATAAAACATGAACCAATGGAGCTAAACAGTTAGTTGTGCAAGAAGCATTAGAAATAATATTATGTTTAGCTGGATCGTATTCGTTATCATTAACACCAAGCACTACAGTTTTAACATCTCCTTTGCCAGGTGCTGAAATTATAACTTTCTTAGCGCCCGCATCTAAATGCCCTTTAGCTTTATCTGAACTCGTAAATAATCCTGTTGATTCAATAACGTAATCAACCCCGAGTTCTTTCCATGGTAATTGCGAAGGTTCTTTTGTTGCTGCAACACATTTAATTTTATTTCCGTTTACAATTAAAACATCATCAGCTTCTAATTTAGGATCACTTTTTTCTGTTCCAAGTTTTCCTTTAAATTTTCCGTGTACGGAATCATATTTTAATTGATAAGCAAAATATTTTGCATCTGTTGTAACATCAACAACTGCAACTACATCAATTTTATTTCCTAGAAATCCTTTGTCTACAATTGCATTAAATACAAGTCTTCCTATTCTCCCAAATCCATTTATACCTACTTTAACGGCCATACTAATAACTCCTTTGTTTGAATAATAATTTTAAGTAAATAATAAACATTATAAAATATACTCATGCAAAATTAGTCAAATGGTGGTCTAATTTCAATGAATTCAAAGTGATTGAAGGCTTTAATTGTAGGTTTTTACTTAAGCTATTGTATAATTATTTATGCTTGTGATGTAGAAGTTCCTTAAGATATTTCTTCACATTCTTTAATATATCGGATTCATTTTTGTAGGCGTAAAATTTATTCGGATATTTTACTTTTGAAATCGCCAAATCCCAATATGAACTATTAGCGGAAATGTTTAAGCTATCGCTAATAGTTATATAGAAGTATAATTTGTGCTCTTCAATAGCATCAACTTTTTCTTCCGGAAGAATATTAATTCCTTCTTTCTTAAAAACTTTTTCAATTCGGTGCTTGAGACTATCTTGTTTAGAAATTTCCTTAAACAATACCGGATTTTGAAAGTTAATAGTTAGATAAGCATTTATTTTTTTATCATGTTTTTGAGTAGGAAAAGAATAACAATAATTTAGAAGAATTAAGAAACCAAATATCCCGATTTTTATTCTCATTAAATATCTTCTCAATTTAATTTTAAATTTCGGATAGTTACTACTTAAAACGTAACGAACATTATTTAATTAGTCAAATAATAAATCTAAATACTGTTCAATAGGCTATACAAAGTATAGCAAAAAGAATTTTACAAGGCGATAACAAAGTTTTAACAAACTCTAAATATTTGGTACAATCAGGAGTGATCAAATAAGAATAAAAAAAAATTTTATTTATAACCAGGCTAAATAATAAAGTTTATTTCTATAAGCTATTGGGAGATCA
>JAMCWE010000153.1 GCA_023475265.1 Bacteroidota bacterium | reverse complement strand
TGTTTCTTCCGCAGTTACTTTTGGAGTTTTGGTTTTCGGTTCAATGGTTGGATACGCTTTATCTAAGCTTGAATTTAAAGGACGCAATTTAATTTTTTATGTTATAATATTTACAATGACGCTGCCGTTTCAAATTACTTTGATACCGCAATATATCTTAATGGTGAAATTCGGTTGGGTCGACACTTACTGGGCTTTGATTGTTCCATACTTGATGAATGCACTCGGAATAATTATGTTCAGACAATATTTCAAAAGTATTCCGCAGGATTTAATTGATGCCGCAAGAATTGATGGATGCGGCGAACTAAAAATTATTTTTAAAATTCTTTGGCCAAATTCAATTCCGGCATTGATTACGATTGGGATTATAACTTTTATGGCGTCATGGAATGAAGTTCTGTGGCCATTGATTGTAATAAGGAACGACAAGCTAATGACAATGCCGCAGTTAGTTACTTTATTTGCCGTTGGCGGTGCAGCTGAATCTCAGCTAGGAGTAAAGCTGGCAGCAGCAACAATGCTTGCCTTACCAATCGTCTTAGTTTATTTATTTTTCCAAAGATATTTTATTCAAAGTATGGCTTCTACAGGAATTAAGGAATAGTAAGGAAAGAAAAAATGTTTGTATCTAGATTATCTAAAAGATTTTCACCCAATCCGGAACGAGTAATTCTCCAATTTTTAAATCCCGGCAGCGAACAAAGAATAAAAAACGTAATTGAACGTGTTCAATCTTTATCTGAATCCGAAGTCTCTCATCTTTTCGAAAAGATAACTCACGATTTTTCATTTCGTCATTTGAATTTTAAACACAAGCTGATTGAAAATTATAACAGGATTGAAAAATATTTAAGTCAGTCGAAAAATTATTCCAAAGAAAGGAAACTTCTTTTAGGTGCTTATTTTTCTAAAGAATATTCAATAGAAGCTGCTTCGCTATTTAATCCATCAATTGTTCCTCACCCGGATCAAAGTAATTTGAAACCCGGAATGGTTAGATTTATTATGAGTCTTCGTGCAACCGGCGAGGGACACATCTCATCAATTGAATTTAGAAGTGGTGTTGTTGATGAAAATTGTGAAATATTTTTTGATGAAACTTCTAGATATTGTGAGCTTCCCACAAAAAATGATGAACAAATTATTTTAAAACATGATCTAAGCAAACGAATAAAGCCAAAAAGTTCTGAAGAAAAAGTATTTCTTGAAAAATTGCATGAATCATTTTCATCTAAACAAATTATTGAATTACTACAAAATGAATTAGTCAAACCTTCGAACGAAAATATTAATAATTTCATTAAACAAATTATGGAGTTTGTTGATGCTAATTATGAAATTCAATTTTCTGAATCGACTTCAGTTTCGGAAAGAGTAATATTCCCAAATTCATTAAAAGAATCTGTGGGAATGGAAGATGCAAGGTTTGTTAAATTTTTAGAAGATGATGGTTCTTATACTTATTATTCAACCTACACTGCATATAACGGCAGAACTTTTGGAACTCAATTAATTGAAACAAAAGATTTTCTCAATTTCAAAATTAGAACACTTCATGGAAGTGCCGTTCAAGATAAAGGCATGGCAATTTTCCCAAGAAAAATAAATGGGAAATATGTTATAACTTCACGACAGGGAGGAGAGAATCTTCAAATAATGTTTTCAGATGACTTGTACAATTGGGATGAATATAAATTACTTAAGATTCCGAATGAACATTGGGAATTTATACAAATAGGGAACTGCGGTTCTCCAATCGAAACAAATTATGGTTGGCTTCTAATTACTCATGCTGTTGGTTCTTTTAGAAGATATACGATTAGTGCAATCTTGCTCGATCTTAATGATCCTTCAAAAGTAATAGGAAGTTTAACATCTCCCTTAATTGAACCTTTAGAAAATGAACGTGAAGGATACGTTCCGAATGTTGTTTATTCATGCGGATCAATGATTCATCAAGATGAATTAATTATTCCTTATGCCATGTCCGATTCTTATTGCGGCTTTGCAAAAGTTTCTTTAAGCGGATTATTAGCAAAGTTGTTGGAAATAAAAAAATAAAGTTTATAATAATTATTAATAATGAAGGGTGATTTTTAGATGAGTATAATACGGTACAACAAAAATCCAATCTTATCAAAAGACGATGTCCCTTTTCCGGTAAATAGCATTTTTAATCCCGGAGCTGCAAAATTTAAAAATGAATATGTACTTGTTTGCAGAGTTGAAATGTTGACTGGAAGATCTTCATTTGTTCTTGCTAAAAGTAAAGATGGGAAAAATTTTAAAGTTGATTCAAAAACATGTTTAACCCCCGATGAGCATAAAAATTTCAATAAATATGTTGAATGGGGAATTGAAGATTCTAGAGTTGCTAAAATTGGAAGCAAATATTATTTAACTTATACCGGCTATTCCAAGCACATGCCGTTGGTGATGTTAGCTGAAACAGAAGATTTTAAAAAATTTAATTTGTTGGGTCCAATCAGCGAACCTTCAAATAAAGATTGTGCATTGTTTCCTGAAAAAATAGATGGAAGTTTTTATAAGATTGATAGACCATCTGCCGATGGCAGACATGATATCTGGGTTTCTAAAAGCCCTGATTTAATGCATTGGGGTGGATATGAATTTTTAACCGAACCCGCGGCAGGAACATGGGAAGCAGATAAAATCGGAATTTCTACTCAGCCAGTAAAAACGAAAGATGGCTGGTTAGTTCTTTATCATGGTGTTAGAGGTTTTGGGATCAGTTCAATTTACAAACTTGGCGTGATGCTTTTAGATTTACATAAGCCATGGATTTTAATTGGTAAAAGCAGCGAACCAATTTTAAGCCCGGATTTGGAATATGAAAGAATTGGCGATGTAAGTAATGTAATCTTTTCTAATGGATGGATAATCGAAGATAATGGCGAAGTAAAAATTTACTATTCGGGTGCAGATACAAATATTTGTTTGGCTACAACTTCCATTGAATATTTGATTTCTCTTTGTAAATAATAATTTCCATTCACACAAATGAAATATAAATTTTATGGCGAGCTCGTTGAAAAATATTAAATATTATTTAACAATTTTAATATCACTTACTTTTCTTTTTAACATTAATGCGCAAGAGAAAAATACTTTTACTTTTGTAAACACTTCGCATCTGGATTACTTATACCAAAAAATAAATGTTGCTGGAAAAGAAATGGGGATTATTCATATTTATTCTGACTATCCTGATTATAAATATGTTGAAGCGAATGGCGAAGGAATTGCGTGTGTTGATGATGCTGCCCGCGCTTTGGTTTTTTATATCAAATATTATAATGAAACGAAGAATGAAACTGTGTTGGAAAAAATTAAAATGTTAACAAACTTTTTAATTTATATGCAGTCTGATAACGGTTTCTTTTATAACTTTATCTGGAAGGATTTTTCTAAAGATACAACTTATAAAACCAGTGTCGCAGAACCTAATTGGTGGACTTGGCGGGCTATTTGGGGTTTGGGCGAGTCACAAAAATTATTTTCAAAAAAGGATAAAAAAATTGCAGATCAAATAAACCCTGTATTGACCAAAGCTGTTGATGTTACATTAAAATGGCTCAAGCAGAACAATTCTGATTCCACTTCAAATTTTTCAGGATTTAATATCCCCACTTGGCTTCCTTATGGAACCGCTTCAGACCAAGCAGCAATTTTAGTAAAAGGACTTTTAGTTTATTATAAGCTGAATAGAGATCCAAAAGTCAAAGATGAAATTATTCATCTTTGCAACGGAATTATCGGGATGCAAGCAGGAGATGATAAAAATTTTCCTTACTACGCTTTCTTAAGCTGGCAAAATTCTTGGCACATGTGGGGAAATAGTCAAGCTGATGCTTTAATTGAAGTTGGGAAAATATTACATAAACAAAAATATATTCAGCACGCCGAGAAGGAGATCAAATATTTTTATCCTTACCTGATGAAAAAAAATTACGTAAATAATTTTACAATTGAAAAAATTTCTGATAAAACAATAATGATTGATAGCTCAGTATTTGCTCAAATCGCTTATGGAATTCGCCCAATGGTGTTTGCATGTATTGGTGCTTATAATTTAGGGCACAATAAATTTTATGCGGAAACTGCCGGAGAAATTGCAGCATGGCTATTCGGGAAAAACATAAACGGTAAACCAATGTATAATCCCCAAACGGGTGTATGCTTTGATGGAATAATCAGTGCAGCTGAAATAAATAAAAACTCTGGTGCTGAATCTACTATCGAAGCTTTATTGACATTAATTTCAATTGATAAAAATCCCATAATAAAAAAAATATTATTGAAGTATTATAATAAAAATGATTTAGATTGAATTTAGTAATGATAAGTAAAGTATGAGTTTTGTTTAGCTGATAAAGGACATTTCGAAATGAAGAGATCACCTTTCTGCCAAAATAATTTTATAAACGTAATATTAATAATAATAGCTTTATGTGTTGTTATGAGCGCTAAATTATTTTCTCAGCAAATTAATATAAGTAAGATAGACTTAATGCCAAACTTACCTTCACCATATTTAATGCGTGATTGGAAGAAAGTTGCAATTGGTTATGATTCACTTGTTTTCAACCAAAACTTATCAGGTCAGTATTTACCTTTGGTTTGGGTTGATAATAACTCGATAAATTATTCCGGACCCCGGTTTGGACTATCTACAGTGGTTGGGACTAATGTTTCATTTCCTAATGAAGCAATTAACTGTATTCCCGCAGTTGTTGGTGCATCGTTAAATGGAATAGATAAAAGTAATCAGAATGGTTATAACTGGGTTTCAATGTGCCAGGAATGGTTCAATAAAAAAAATGGATTAATGGTTTATAAAAATCATCCGGATGATCAAACCAGCGATGATTGGTGGTATGAAACAATGCCGAATGTTTTCTTTTATCAGTTATATTCTCTTTATCCAAACGCCGGAGATTTCCACAATCAATTAATTAGTGTTGCCGACCAATGGTTAAAATCAATTTATATTATGGGTGGAAGTACTACTCCATGGCAAGTTCCAAATATGAATTATCAAGGATGGGATTTTGCAAACATGATTCCGTCATCTCTTCACGATCATAACGAACCGGAATCTGCAGGTGCGATTGCTTGGATTTTATATAATGCTTATAAAGTTACCGGCAATCAGAAATATAGAATCGGTGCAGAACTAGCGATGGAGTTTCTAAATAATTTAAATACCAATCCTTCTTATGAACTACAACTTTATTATGGCGTTTACTTGGCTGCAAGGATGAATGCAGAAATCGGAACCAATTACGATGTTACAAAAATGTTAAACTGGTGTTTTAATTCTAATAACATTAGAAACTGGGGAGTAATAACAGGCAATTGGGGAGGATATGATGTTGATGGTTTAATTGGAGAAATAAATTCAGATATTTCTTATGGACAAAGTTATCCATTCTCCATGAATACTTTTGAAGAGATTGGAACTTTAGCGCCATTGGTTAGATACGATGCTCGTTATGCTAGAGCAATTGGAAAATTAGTTTTAAATGCAGCAAATGCTGCGAGATTATTTTACCCAAAGTATTTACCTTCTACTAATCAAGATCAACCAAGCTGGCAGTGGGCAAACCAGTACGATACGAATTCTTTTATTGCACATGAAGCCATGCATCAAAATAAACCTGGAAATACTTCAATAAGCCCATATGCTGTCGGAGATGCTGTAAAGGGAGGTTGGGGTGCAACAAATTTAACTTTATATAGTTCATCTCATGTTGGAATTCTTGGTGCAGTTATAGACACATCAAATGTACCTGGTATTCTTCAACTTGATGTTTTAAAGACAGATTTTTTTCATGATACCGCATATCCGACTTATCTTTATTATAATCCATATGACTCAGAAAAAACTATTCAAGTGAATGTTGGTTCCGGAAGCCACGATGTTTATGACGTAGTTTCAAAAGTTTTTTTAATTCAAGGAACCTCTGGAACAACTTCAATTAATATTCCTTCGAACTCTGCAATACTCGCGGTGATAATTCCTTCCGGAGGAACTCAATCATATAATCTCGATAAATTTCTTATTAATGGAGTTGTAGTAGATTATCATTCGGGCAGAAGCGTTGCAAACTATCCTCCAAGAATTAAAAGTCTAACTCAAGTTAATGATACTTTAACTCTTAACGATTCGACAAAAATATTTTGTACTGCCGTCGATCCTGATAATGATCAATTATTATATAAATGGAATTCGTCTGGTGGAACTATTGTCGGAAGCGGAAACCAAATAATTTGGAAAGCCCCAAATGTTCAAGGGAACTATATTATAACTTGTACGGTAAGTGATAGTTCAGGTAATCAAATTTCTTCTTCAGATACTATTCAAGTGGTAAAAGTTATTAATCAAATTCCCGTTATAAATGAAATGAATGCTAAGCCGAGGAAAATTAATATCGGTTCCACTTCTTCAGTTTCAATTTATGCAATCGATCCTGATAATGACTCATTAAATTATAATTGGAAATCTGTTTATGGAACAATATCTGGAAGCGGTTCCACAATAATATGGACAGCCCCAAACGCTCCCGGAAATTATTTTGTCAGTTGTATCGTTAATGATGGGAAAGGCGGAATTGTTATTGACAGTATTGAACTTGAAGTAAGAGATTTTTCTATTTCTCAAACCGGTCAGCTTGCAGCTTATTATCCATTTAATGGAAATGCAAACGATGCCAGCGGTAATAACCATAATGGTACGGTATCAAATGCAATTTTAACATCAGATCGATTCGGAAATTCAAACAGCGCATATTATTTTGATGGAGTTACCAGTTCAATTCAAGTCCCAAACGATTCAAGTTTGAATTTTCAGAATTCTATTACAATTAATTTCTGGATGAAGTGCGTTACTTTTTTTAATAAAGAAGAATATCTGCTTTCTCAGGGCAGCTATAATAATCGGCTGAAGGTTTCTATTATTCAGCCTAATCATAATTTGCGCTGGACTATTAAAACAACTAATGGGATTATTGATCTAGATTCAGAAACTAAATTAGTTCAAGACAGCCTTTATAATGTAACTGTTCTTTATAGCGGTTCGGATTTTGAAATTTATCTAAATGGTAATCTTGATTCGTTTTCTTCCTGGTCAGGACAGATACTTCAAACTAACATTGCATTGACATTTGGTTCAATGCTGCCGACTGATAACAATTATAATTTTATTGGAACACTTGATGATATCAGAATTTATAATTATGCTTTGTCTGTTTCGGACATTGAAAGCTTGGCAAACTATACTACAGATCTTAAAAAAGATTTTACTTCAACTCTACCGACTCACGATATACTTTTGCAGAATTATCCAAATCCTTTTAACCCAAGTACGAATATCTCATTTTATCTTAAAAATAATTCTCACGTGACTCTGACAATTTTTAATTCAATTGGACAAAAGGTAGCTGAACTGCTGAATAAAGAATTATCGCCTGGTAACCATATTGAGATTTGGAACGCGGAAAATTTTGCAAGTGGAATTTATTATTATGAATTAAAAACCGATACAAGAATATTATATCAAAAGATGATT
This sequence comes from Bacteroidota bacterium, assembly GCA_023475265.1. Taxonomy (GTDB): domain Bacteria; phylum Bacteroidota; class Ignavibacteria; order Ignavibacteriales; family Ignavibacteriaceae; genus FEN-1297. Next base: position 16,923 of record JAMCWE010000153.1, on the reverse strand, counting down.
TTATTAAAATAGGCTTTAATATGAGTGGAAAATATTTTCTTCATGACAATTGGAAATTTAAACTATTTAAAAAAGAAGATGCTTCTAAAGTTCCAAATAAGATTTTGAAATTCAGTAAATGGCTAAAAGCAGAAGTGCCGGGAACTGTCCAAACTGATCTGCTGAAAGCAGAATTAATTCCAGATCCGTTCTATTCAGATAATGAAATAAAGCTTCAATGGATTGGTGAATTAGATTGGCACTATCAAACATCATTTAATCTTCCAAAGAATTTTTCTTTAAATAAAAAAATCTATTTGATTTTTGAAAGCCTTGATACCATTGCGGAAATTATTCTTAATGATAAAGTAATTGACAAAACAAAAAATATTTTTCTCGAATTCAAATTTGAAGTTTCAAAATTGCTTAAAAAGAAAAATAATAAACTTGAGGTTATTTTTACTTCTGCTGAGAAATATGCTGAAGCTGAAGAAAATAAATATGGTAAACTTCCTGTTGCTTTGAGATCAGAGAGAGTTTATATAAGAAAAGCCCAATATTCATTCGGCTGGGATTGGGGTCCTGCTTTTTTAACGATGGGAATTTCTCAACCGGTATTTCTTTTTCAACCAAATGAAATTCATATAGAGGATTTCAGTTTCGAGACTTTATCTATTGGTGATAAATCTGCAAACATTAGAATTAAATTTAGTGCAGATGAACCATTCAGTTCGAGAATGAAAATAAAAATTATAATTAAAGGCTCCGATCAGAAAATAGAATATGATGAAGTCTCACCGGTTGGATTAACAGAGTTTGTAAATGAGTATGAAATTAAAGATCCAAAACTTTGGTGGCCAAATGGATATGGCGAATCTCATCTTTATGACTTGGAAATTAAAATAGAAGAAAAAAATATAGTTCTGGATGAATTAAAAAAGAAGATCGGAATAAGAACAATTAAGTTGGATTTATTTGAAAATGATAAACCGACTTTCAGATTTATAATAAACAATAAACCAATATTTTTTAAAGGTGCAAATTGGATCCCTGCAGATTCGTTTCTTCCGCGAGTTAAAGAAGACAAGTACCGCAAGCTTCTGTTGATGGCTTCAAAAGCTAATATGAATGTAATTAGAGTCTGGGGCGGAGGAAGTTATGAAAGAAATATTTTTTATGATATATGCGACGAGCTTGGTTTAATAGTTTGGCAGGATTTTATGTTTGCCTGCGCATCTTATCCGGAGAATGAAGAATTCTTAAATAATGTAAAAACTGAAGTTGAACAAAACGTAAAGAGGTTGCAGCATCATCCGTCAATTGCAATTTGGTGCGGCAATAATGAGAACGAATGGATTTGGTATCAAGAACAAAAAAAATCGTACAAAGAAATGCCCGGTTACAAAATCTATCATGAACTAATTCCGGAAATATTAAAGAAGCTCGATCCTCTTAAACCATACTGGCCTTCAACTCCTTTCAGCAATGAAGAAGATCCTAATTCACCATTATCCGGCAATCGTCATCAATGGGCAATGTGGAGCTGGTGGGTTGATTATAAAAAAGTTAGAGATGATAATAGTTTGTTCGTTACTGAATTTGGATTTCAGAGTTCTGCAAACTATAAAACTATCTTAAGTGTTTTACCGAAGGATCAGCAATATACTCAAAGCAGAATTTTTGAATTTCATAACAAACAAGTTGAAGGCCCGGAAAGACTTTTTAAATTTTTATCTGGTCATCTTCCGATAAAAATGGAGCTGAGAGATTTCGTATATCTTACTCAACTAAATCAAGGTCTTGCACTTAAAGAATGTGTTGAACACTGGCAATTTCGTTTCCCGCAATCAAACGGATCAATTATCTGGCAATTGAATGATTGCTGGCCTGTTGCAAGCTGGGCATTAATTGATTCAAGCTTAATTCCAAAATTATCATATTATATGGTTCAAGAATCTTTTTCTAACATTCTTATTTCCACCAGTAAAGATGGTGAGGTTCTTAAAATTTTAGTACAGAATAATTCTTTAAACCAATTTACCGGCTACATTCAAATCGATTACGTCAATCTAATTACAGGAAAAGTTAATAAGATCAGCCGAAAGAAAATAATTGTAGATTCCTTATTAAGACAAGAATCTAACTCGCTGGCTGTTTCAAATGAAATTGAAAATGGTAAAGGGCTTTTTGTAATCTCTCTAAGAGATACTGAAAACAAAATTGTGAATCGGAATTATTTTGCTGGTATGGAATTTAAATATCTGAAAATGGTTCAACCAAAAATTAAAATTAAATTTGTTGAAAAAGAAAACATCATCAAAGTCTCTACTGATAAACCAGCTTTTTTTGTTTTTATTGAGTGTGAAGATTTGATGTTTGAAAAAAATGGTGTGATAATTCTGCCTGATGAAAAAATTTCAATAAGATATACTGGGTTAGTAAGAAATTCTAAAAAAGAACCAAAAATATTCTGCACGACATTAAATCAATATTTACAATAAAATAATAATTCAGCTTAATGTATTTCGGAGAATTTATGAAAATCAAATTCGTAATATTTAATTTAATTTTTTTTCTTCTTGCATTCATTTCCAATTCTAATTCTCAAAGCAAAATTAATTCGCTTTATGATTCTTTAGCAATTCACTTTAACCGTGATGCAGAAGTATCGGTAGGCAGTTTCTATGTTGGCGCTGAATTTCATCATAGTTCAATTCTCCCGCAAAGAATTAGTTTTTATTATCCTGTTGCAAATAGTATTGATTTAAGTTCTGATTATTTTAAAAGAGATACTACTTATATAATGTCGGCTGCACTTAAAGTCGGAAATCAACCGTTTGAATGGATTGGATTAAAACCTTATAGCTTTACTTCAACACCATATGAAGTAAAATATTATAAAGAAGATTCGGAGAAATCAATTTCATTCACTTATCAATTATGTAAAGATAAACCAGCTATGATTTTGACAATGGAAATCACGAATGAAAGTAATACATCTAAAACATTTGATTTTTACACTCATCTGGAAACTTCATTAAAAACATGTCATACATATAAACTAATTGATAAAGCCTGGACAATTTATGACGAAAAAAGTTCCACGGTTTATTCTAATTTTGATGACAAAGGAACTCAATATACGCAAGTATTCGTTTCGAATGCCGGAGAAAAACCCATAAGCTTCAATACAATTGGTAATTTGAATGACAAGGGCTATGAAGATTTTAATTTGAATTCAGTTAATAATAAATTAAGTGAAAAAATTCTTTCTAAAGATAAACCTGGGATACCAGCAGCAGAATTTATTTATAAGAAGTTATTAGCTCCTCATCAAAGAATGACAATAGTTCAGATAATCGGTGCAAGCAAACAAAATGAAGGGAAGGGAATTGTAGAATATCTTTCTCACAATTATAAAATCCAGGTTGAAAAATTTGAAGATTATGTTTTCAATAAAATAAATGAGGGAAGCTTTCAAACAACAGATCATTCAATCAATCATACTTACGATTGGGCGAAAGCAGTTTTAGCTGTTGATCAACATTATATTCAAGGACAAATTCGTCCAATGCCATGTCCGGCAGAATATAATTTCTATTTTACTCATGATGTTCTTCTAACAGATTTGGCGGCAGTAAATTTTGATTTGAAACGAGTGAAAAATGATTTGGAGTATACAATTCAACATGCAAATAAAGATAAAATAATTCCTCACGCTTATTACTGGAAGGACAGCAGCTATGTTACAGAATTTGCAGATGCTGATAACTGGAATAATTTCTGGTTCGTTATTACTTCTGCTAATTATTTAAGACATTCCGGTGATGTAAGTTTTATGAGAAAATTATATCCTTATCTCCATAAATGTATTGAGCAAACTTTACTCAATAAAAAAGATGATTTAATATGGGCTTATCGACCGGATTGGTGGGACATCGGAAGAAACTTTGGTCCAAGAGCATATATGACAATTTTAGAAATTAAAGCTCTGCGCGATTTCGAATTCATTTCAACTTTATTAGCGAAGGATTCGCAATCAATTTTAGATTATGAAAAAACAGCAGATAAACTTCAATCCGGATTAGTTTCTAAATTGTGGAACGAGAAAGATAAATATCTGATGAATTATTATAGTGATGGTAAAATAGATCCGCACTATTATATGGGATCGTTATTAGCAGCACATTATAATTTATTAGATAAGTCTAAGTTAAACGAATTAGTAAATACTGCTGCAAAAAAATTATTAGATACTAAAGTTGGAATATATGATGTGTACCCAATGGATTTTCAGCAGCTAAATAATCTTTGGAAGTTTGCCGGTAATGAGGAAGGAGATCCATTCCTTTATCTTAACGGCGGCATTTGGCCTCACGCAAATTCTTGGTATTCACTTGCCTTGATGGCAATCGGTAAAAAGGAAGAGGCGTTTAATTTTATAAAAAATGTTATGACAATTGACGGATTAATAAATAGCCCTAATGGTCAGCCCGCGATGTATGAAGTTCGTGATGGAAATTATCACGATCCATCTGCATATGGAAAAGTTGATAAACCTGAATTTATGTGGGCAGCTGCCTGGTATATTTATAGTATCTACCACCTTTATGGTATCGATGAAAACAATTGGAATATTGTATTCAATCCTTTCCTTCCTGAAAATGAAAAGTTGGCAAACTTTACAATTATGTTAAACAATAGAAATGTAAAAGTTGATGTTTCCGGAAAAGGAAACTATATCGAGAGCATTTCTTATGACGGTAAAGAATATCCATCTGCAGTAATCCCAGCAAATTTAAATCTAAGTAAAGTTGAAATAAAATTAGGGGAACCAAAAATTCCTTATGTTAAAAATACAAATTCAATTCTCAATAGTTGTTCGTATGATTTACAAAAGAAAAAATTAGATATCGAGCTAAAAGCTTTTAAAGGTCATAAAAATAAAACAGAAATTATTTCTCCAAGACGCCCACAAAAAATATACATAGATGGCAAAGCTTTAACTTCAAATTGGAATTTATTGAAGGAAGGAAATTTATATTCACTGGAAATAAATATTATTCACAGTTCTTCAAATGCAAAACTTCAAATAGTTTTTGAATAGCTTTGAGAACAAATCTTCTGTGAGTTTTAATTTCTAGACGCTTAAAATTTGGAAGTCTTTAGTTACCATTCTGCTAAAATGTAATTGAAGGCGGTTGAGCAATATTATTAACAAACAAATCAGACTTAAGAATTATATTTTTAAGAGCTTTGGATAAATTATTTAAAGAAACAGGTTTCGAGAGAAGTTCAAAACTTATATCCAAATTTGCTTGATGAAAAATTTTTTCTTCTGAATCATCAATCAAAAAGATAATTGGGACTTTACTCCTATAGCTTATTATCTTAGCTGCTTCAATTCCATTTAGAGATCCGCTTAACCGAACATCCATAAAAATGATATTGGGTTTATCAAGTTCAGCTTTTGTAATAGTCTCAAGAGCTGTTGTGGTTAAAGAAGTGACATCAAATCCCAATTCTTCAAGCTTGCGCTTAATATCCATCGCAATGAGGAATTCATCCTCAGCAATGATAACCTTAAGTTTTTGATTATCCATAGTATGCTCCTTTAAAATAAATTTTATTCTTTCTAATAAATTCGAAGCTAAATATTCCTAATCAAATTTTTGTTCAGTTGATCCGCAAGAAACTATATAATATTATTCAAGAACTTGAGTGAAGATTGGATAATCAGTTTTACTGGATAATCTCTTGATATTTCCTGTGTGAAATGGAAAGTAGTAAAGCTCAATATTCTATCGTTAACGTAATAAACTAAATTTCAAAAAGCAATAATAAAAGAAAGACAGCGTATTTAACTTGATGTAGGATAAATTGTGTGTTTTTATTTAGTTATTGTACGAACAATGCAAGTATTGCGAAAACATCAATAACCAAAAGCATAAACGAAACTTCGTTTCTTTTTCCCATTACTAATTTTATAATTGTCCAGCTTAAAAAGCCCCAAATAATTCCTTGCGTAATAGAATAAGTAAAAGGAATGAGTATCAATGATAAAAATGAAGGAACAGAATCATCAAATTTTGACCAGTTAATTTTTAAAATTGGTTTCATCATAAATACACCAACAAGCACTAACGCAGGTGCAGTGGCAATTCCGGGTACAACCGAAAGAAGAGGAGAGATAAGCATAAAGGGAAGAAATAATAAGCCGGATACTACTGCAGTTAGTCCGGTTCTGCCGCCTTCTTCAATACCGGTTGCAGATTCTATATATGCTGTTCCCGAGCTTGAACCTAACAAACCTGAAATTGTTGTTGAGGCAGCATCAACAATTAATGATTCTTTAACGTTTCTTGGTTCGCCATTTGGATCAATTAAATCTGAAGCTTCAGCAACTCCGACGAAAGTTGATAGGCTATCAAACATATCGGTAAACAAGAAAGCAAAAGTAATAGGCCATACGGCTAATTTTAATGAACCAATTAAATCCAATTTAAAAATTAAGCTGAAATCCGGTGAAGCAAAAATACCTTTCCAAGTTACAAGTGTGGGAATTCCAAAATTAAAAGAAGAAGCATCCCCGTATAATCTTCCAATTGGAATTGACAGAATTGTTGTAAATATAATTCCAATAATTAACGCACCTTTAACTCTTTTGATTACTAACAATGATGTTATTAAAAGTCCAACTATAAATGTAATAACACTTGGATCCATCTTATTTAATCTTAGTAGAGTTGCAGCATCCGATATAATGAAACGTGCATTCACTAAACCAATTAATGCAATAAATAAACCAATGCCTGCCGATACTGCATAACGAATTTGTTTTGGAATTGCTTTTACAATATAAGTCCTCACATTAAATATGGACAAGATAAGGAAGACAATACCTGACCAAAACACGGAGCCCAAAGCTGTTTCCCATTTTAATCCCATATTCATTACAACAAAAAAAGTAAAGAAAGCATTTATACCCATTCCTGGTGCTACGAGGATCGGGTTCTTAGCGTAGATTCCCATCATTATTGTACTGAATGCTGAAACTAAAATTGTTGCTGTCAAAACACCATTAAAAGGCATTCCGGTTTTGCTGAGTATTGCCGGATTGACAACAATGATATACATTGCCGCAAGAAAAGTTGTAATACCAGCTAAGACTTCAGTTTTTATATCCGACTTGTTTTCTTTAAGAGCAAAATATTTTTCTAGCATAGTATTGAAGTATAAAATTGATGAAATTATTTTGAAGTAATTAATTTGATCATTCTAATCTCTATCTATACTTTCATTTTTAACTAATAATTATATTTAAGCCATTTAACCACTTCAGACCACTTTGGCTTTTTACCGGTGCGTAAAATTCCTACTCTATAAATCTTTCCGGCAATAGGGAAGATGGCAACAAACGTTAATATATTTATTATTGTTGAAATGAAAAGATTCCAAATTGGAACCCCTATTAATGTTAACCGCGCGGGCATTACTATAATTGAAGCAAATGGAAAATATGATGCGATCAAAGCGATTGGTCTATTTGGATTATCCATCATAGATATTGCAATAAAGAAAGGTATAATTATTAGCATCATAACTGGCAGTGTTCCGGACGAAGCATCTTGAGGATTATCGAATATAGCTCCGAGCATTGCGAATAAACCGATAAATGTAAGCAAGCCGATAAAGAAATTTATGATAGTATAAATTATAACAGTACTGCTTATGCTAAAAAGAAATTCCTTAGGAAGCACGAAGAAGGTTGTCGACATAAGAAGTATTATTGGTGAAAGCCATATTGCCATTTGTATAACACCGGTTATTGAAGCGCCAAGAATTTTACCAGTCATCAATTCAGTTGGACTAACCGAAGAAAGAATTACTTCAACAATTTTACTGCTCTTTTCTTCTATTACTGATTGCATGGTCATCTGTCCAATCATTATCATACTGAAATACAAAAGGAAGGTAAGCAGATATGCTAATATCAAATTTCCGTAGCCTTCTTCTTTTATATCGCCTTCTTTGGATACTTTATAACCGGTAAAATCAACACTGCTTCGTGCAAACGATAAGTCTTCTTTGGAAAGTGTACGATTGCTAAAGTAGGCATCGATTAATATTTTATTTATATGGGCATCCAGATCTTTGAATAAGGACATATTCTGGGATGACTTTGAATAATAATCTATTTTTTTATCTTTCATTGCGCTTGAAGGAATGTAAACTATTCCACCTAACTTTTCATTTATTAAATTCTGTTTTTGTGAGTCAAGAAATTTCTTAAATTCATCTTTGTTCATTGTGGAAAAGCTAAATATATATTTACGATCCTTAACAAGTTCCGAAGTTAAAAGTTCATTCTGGATCAGCGGAGTTAATTGCTCATTCTCAGATACTATATCTACGTTAAGATTTTTTTGTTCGCTTGACATCAAAAGAGTATTAACGCCAAGCATAATGAAAAGCAATCCCGGCACTAAAAGAGTCATTACGATGAATGCTTTTGAAATAAGTTTTTCTCTTAATTCTCTTTTTATAACTGTTAATACTCTTTTATTAAGCATTGCCTGCCTCCTTCTTACTAACTGATGACGAACCGTTAATGTTATCTTCATTTCCAGCTAGCTCAATAAAAATCTCCTGAAGGGAAATATCATTTGCATCAAACTTTTTAATAATAATATTGTTATCAACTAAAAGTTTTAGTAGCTGCTGAGTTTGATTGTCTTCTTTTAGACGAATACCGGTTATGTTTCCGAAGTTCTCAATCTTTTCAATTAAAGGATTTCCATTCAAAAAAGAAATATCCCCGTCGAAAGTAAGACTTGCATTTCTTTGTGAATATTTCGATTTAATTTCAGATAATGAACCTTCAAGAATTACTTTGCCATGATCAATCATAACAATATGGTCGCACATTTTCTCGGCAAAATCCATAAGGTGTGTAGAGAAGATAATTATCTTTCCTTGCTGCTTTAGCTCAAGAATAATATCTTTAAGAAGATTTGTGTTTACAGGATCGAGACCTGAAAATGGTTCGTCAAGAATTACGAACTCAGGATCATGAAGAATGGTAGTGATAAACTGCAGCTTCTGTTGATTACCTTTAGATAAGTCTTCCATCTTGGAAAGCTTTCGGTCATAAAGTTCAAAACGTTTGAGATATTCTTCAGCTTTCTGTTCAATGCTTTTTCCGGCTTTACCTTTCAACTCTGCAAAGTACATCAGAGTTTCCCACACTTTCATCTTTTTATATAAGCCGCGTTCTTCTGGCAGGTAGCCGACTTTATTTTTAAATTCTTGTCCAACTTTTACGCCTCTAAGAACAACCTCGCCGCTATCAGGCAAGTAAATATTCATCATCATTCTTATTGTTGTAGTTTTGCCGGCGCCGTTTCTGCCGATTAATCCGAATACTGAACCTTCCGGAACTGTGAATGAAACATTATCAACTGCTTTTAGCCCGTCGAAAGTTTTTACAAGATTTCGAACTTCTAAAAGATTCATGAATAGTCCTGTAAATTTGTTTATAATTATGAAAAAATAATTATAGGAAAAATAAGACATTCATATTGAATATTAAAATTTTTAATTCAAAAAAATGATAATGTTTATATGATTTAATAATTAATTAACCTGTAATTAATATTTGTTGTTGAACCGTTTTTATGATTTTAGAATCGAATCTAATTGAATAAACGGTTATATTATAACTAAAATTTTCTAATTACTTTGGAGAAGATTATGAAAAAGAATATTGGTTCAACTGATAAAATTATCCGTGTTATCTTGGGAATTGCAATTATACTTTTAGGAATTATTTTTCAAAGCTGGTGGGGTTTAATTGGCATAATTCCGTTGTTCACTGCGCTGAGCGGTACTTGTCTGCTTTATTTGCTATTTGGAATTTCAACCTTTAAGAAAAAAGAAATTTAAAGTTTAAAAAAAACCGTCCCGGTATTGATCGGGACGGCTAATACTATTGTAAAACAAAAGTTTCTATAATTTTCTAAAAACCCCTGACGTTCACTTTACCATTAATACCTTCTGTCTGTTCAATAATATTCCCTTTAATATCAACAAACCCTGCGTGGCAGCTAACGCAAGTACTAATTGGGTAAAGTTGATATTCTATATGGCCTTTGGGAGGTAAGTTGTGGCAAGAAGCGTATTGATAATGCAATCCGTTAACATTAGTTTCGGCTGCATTCTCATTTTTACCATCCATGCTACTGACGGTAAATGCAAATCGTTTTTGTTTTGCTGCAGTGTTATTATAAAACAAATTTACCCTCATATTATTTGCATTAAAGTAGTATGCCATTTTCATTTTTTAATATTTGAATTCTTTAATTTCTGATATTGTTCTTTTACAGCACTTGATATTACAGTACCGCGTACATCAGCTGTACCATTAATATGTAAAGACGGATTTATAATATTTCCATTTTCATCAACTACATTTCCATGACAAGTAGAACATTCGTTTAACGGAATAGGAGATATGTGTCCTTTTGGAGGCAGATCATGGCAAGAGCCGCATTTGATTTGGCTGCCATCAACTGTTGTCCAAGCTGCACTCACATTATTTCCTACCATTACTGAATCAGTAAAAGCAAATTGATTCACACTGGCTGCCGAGCTTTTTCTATATTTGAAATTTCCATGGCAATAAGTATTTGAGCATGTCGCTGAGTTTGGATCGAAGGAAGCGTTTGAAGCAATATTTGTTGTAGCAACGCCGGAGAAGTTTATAATGTTATCCGGAGTTGCAGTTAAATGTCCGGAAGAATAAACTGATTGCGGAACCACATGGCATGAATTACAAGCAACAGTTTGACCAAGGGTGTTATTATATAAATGATTGGTATGAGCTCCCACTTTAACTGAAGTTGTTGTAGAATCTCCGTTAACTGCTCTTGGCGGCGCAATTCTTGTAGAGTCATCAAAGTTACCGTGACAAGTATTGCAAGCTGTAGGTCCGCCTTGTTCTTTATGACATGAGTTGCAGCCCATTCCGGTTGTTCCTCCACTGAAGTCAGCAGCATGGCAGTTCTGGCATTGTTTCATATCCCAATTATTGTTCATAATATAAGTGCCGTGAAAACTAACTGAAGTAGGATCAGCAAAACCTATTTTATGAACTGAAATTTTCGGTTCAACAGGAATATCTGTCTTTATATCGCTGCAGCTATATATTAAAAATCCTAAAGATATACCAAACAAAATATTGAGTAAGTTGTATTTCATTTTTGTTTCCATTCATTATCAGTGTGGATTAGATCCATGACAATAACCGCAAAAACCTACACCGGCTGGAGATGATGGGGAAGAGCCGGTATGGCAATTAAAGCAAATTGAACCTTGACTATCATGCCAATCCCCGTGAACATCTTTCATAAAATTAGAAGGATGGGTTTTAGGATTTGTTCCTTGTATTCCGTCGGGATCAATATGGCATTTTATACAAGTTGGATCGCCGCCTTGCGTATCATGACATGCAGCGCAGCTTTCAATATTTCTTCTAGCGAGAGCAGCATGATCACCGCCGCCGCTTCCTACACCGATTACCATAAATGTTGATTTAAGATGTGAAGCAGGTGCAATTCCGCCTTGTGAATAATCACCTTCTTTAGCATGATGACAATTAGTACAAAATGTTTCTTCTTGATGGCATGATTGGCACTCAGCGGAATGACTCTGTGCATCTATTCCATGAGTATAAACATAATTTAAATTATGTACCCTTGTAATTTGCTGCTGTTTTACTCCGCCGTTACCATTATTGCTTGGTGAATAGGGAGTATAAAAATCTTTTGATGTATTGCTTTCCGTTATCATCGTTGTTGCAGTATGGCATTCTTGACACGAAGCGTTATCATGGCACATTACACAATTTGCGTTGTATTGCTTTGCTGCAAACTTATGAGTTGAAATAAAAGATGCGCTTTTGTGACTCTGTGGTTTCAAATCAAAATTAGGTGCATGGCAAGTTGTGCAAACGTTTGTTGCAACCGAAGTATTATTATGACACGAATAACAAGTTTCCATTGCTGGAAAAGCTTGCGGTGCGTCTTCAGCATAAGCAACATCCCAAATGCCCTTATGACAAGTTTCGCACTTTACATTTTTTTGAGCTAAGTGTGAACTGTGGTTAAAATTCAATTCGGATTTCTTTTGTATTAAAGGTTCGTTAATGCCTTCATAATGACACTTACTGCATTTCTTCTCATCTTCAACATCGTGGCATGTTTTGCAGTCGTCGTGGCTTGGCATTAACCTGTCTTTCAGAGATTTACTGGTTGTAACAGCAGTATGACAATCGGTGCAATCGGCATTACCATTGTGAGTCTTATGAGAAAACTTAATGATTGCTTTATTTCCTTTATTGTCATCGGTAGTTCTGTTTGATGAAAACGCTGCAAACAGTATTATCCCGGTAATAATAGTCAGTAAGTATAAGTAGATATGTTTTAACTTCATTTTACATCAACTAGAAATTTGTGTTAAACCAGTAATTAAGCTTAAGGAAGAATCGTAAGTCATCCTGGTAAATTTTATTATTCATATATTGAGCCTGCAGATCGAATGAAAGAGCATTCCATGGGCGAACGTTAACACCGCTTAGAACCGAAACAAGTTCATTCTCGTTATCAGCTTCAGATAATTTATAAGTTGTATACGAAACACCAAAGGAAGGAGTAACAACACCCTGCAAATATGAATAAGCCCAATAAAGTGAAAGCGCATCTAACTCTCCTTCATAGCCGAAAGTTTTTCTATATGAAACACTTCCGTAATTTGTATTTATTCCCAGAGTGACTCTTTGAGAATTGTCGTCTTTATAAATTACGTTTCCGTATCTTCCGGTAAGTGTAATACTTTTGTTGATTATATAATCGGCGCCGGCTTCAACTTCTTGTGTGTTTCCATAATCGAACACAGAGAAAATTGAATTATACCGGATGATCGGGTTTCTGAAATTATAATAGAGATCTAATTTCCACTTATCAGACGGAGAATAATTTCCATCGATTTCGAATTTGGATGTCTGATTAAAATTAAGATCGTAATCGTATTTTGTATTAACAGAAAGCTTATTTTGCAGATCATAATTTACTTCAGCAGAAGCGAATTGATATTGATTGGAATTATTTTCAATCAATACTTTTATCGGATTTAGATTAGCATCAAGCCGAGTTGCCCAATAGCTGTCGGGCTTAAAGTTTTTATTAACGTAACTAAGAGCAACCTGAAAATTCTTGAGTGCAACAGTTGTAAACTTTCCGCCGAGAATAAAGTTGTCTTTCCAATCGCTTGTTAATTGAAGCTTTTGATAAGCAGGGACGTCTCCTCCGTAGTATGCATTAAGACTATAATCTCCCTTTTTCATATCAAGATTAACGCCGTCATAAACTCCTCCGGCAACACTATTAAATATTGGCTGCCTTCCGAGCTTTATAGTTGCAATTTTGAAAAGATCACGGACTTCCAAATATAAATTGTAGAATCTCATCTTCGGATCGCCATCAAGCTTTGTCATTAAGTCACTTTCCAAATTCATGTATGAACGAAGAGAAACATTATCTTTATTAATATTCAGATTGAACAGCTGGAAAGACCGTAAATAATTATTTGAAGATGAAGCAGAGTCGTATCTTTGAAATGTATAAATGGAAGATGAAAATCTTCCATTTATATTTTGTGCAAAGATTGAAGCTGAGATTAATATTAAACAACAAGATAGAGCAATAAATCTTTTCATCGTTTTTTTCTTTTTTCTTTTAAGCCATAGGCCTACTTTAATAAGAAATTCTGCACTAATAATTAAGGTTTATTAATTAGTAGCTGCAGGAATTGTATGCTTAATCTTTTCCCAGCTTGCAGCTGCGTCCCAACCTTCTTTATATGTCGGGCTTTCGGAATTATGGCATTTAACGCAGAATGTTTTAACATCACCTGGAATAACGAGTCCGTTTTCTTCTGCAAGTTTCTTATCTTTCATAACTTTCAAAGTTTTATAATCTGCACCCGCACCATGACATGTTTCGCATTGAACGCCGTCTTCCATCTTGAATTTAGGACCAAGTAAAGAAGCATCAACTCCTTCACCGCTGACATGGCATTTTAAGCAAGCTTGAGTTTTAGCTGCAGGAGTATCGAATCCTTTTTCTTTTGCTATTTTATCCGCTTCCGGGGATTCCAAAGCTTTATAAGCTTGAGCATGTTTGCTAGCTTTCCAAATATCTAATTGCTTTCCTTGCTTTTCAGACTTATGGCACATTCCGCATGTTTCTGCACCAACAAACGCATGCTGTTTAATTGCTGCATTTGTTGAATCGCCGTTAGCTGCGAGCAAAAGGGAAGAGAATAAAAAGAGAGCTGAAAGAACTAATTTGCTGAACATTTTTCCTCCTATTTGGATTATCTTTTTTAGTATATTTTTGTGTTATCTAATTTTGAGTAGAGATGTTATTTCTAAATTCTCTACATTGCTGTAACCTTCGAGGTCTAATTCAGTGACCTCGAAGGTTATTGAAATTATTATTTCATAAGAACCATTTTCTTAACCATGTTGAAGTTCTTAGCTTCAATACGGTAGAAATAAATTCCGGATGCATATGCGCTTGCATTCCAATCTACTTTATAATTTCCAGCTGAATAATAAGTATCAACCAAGGTTGTAACTACTCTGCCGATAGCATCATAAATAACCACTTTTACATTAGCTCCTTCTGGTAAGGAGAAATTAATTGTAGTAGTTGGGTTAAATGGATTAGGATAATTCTGGCTTAACTCATATGTAGTTGGAATTCCTTTTTCCGTATAGACGCCTGTTATTGATGGATTATAATTTGCGATAGCATCCCTTAATAACTTTTGAGAAAGCCGAGTGTTATGAACGCCATGGCTTCCGTCTGCTTGAACTGCTAATAAATTATAATTGGCTTCCTTGAAGGCAAGTGTAGCTGAATCAGCTTTGGTAGATTTTTTAATCTTAGCTTGAAGAATGCTAATCAAACTGTCAGTAGTTGACTGAACTCCTCTATAGTCAAACATTTTTGTAGAGTCTGAAAGATTTACTGAAGTAGCAAAATCGCTATGGCATCCTTCGCATGCTTGGACTCTTGGTTCAAAAGTATGACCAGTGTTTACACTTCCATCAGGATTAGGTGTATTGTTAACATGGCAGTTGATGCATCTTTCTGTAGCCGCGTAAGTATGAGCTGAGTTAATATAAGTTTGCCCGGTATATCTGTATCCGAAATTCTTATCACCGCTTAAAGCCAGGCCTGATTGTTCATGAGGAGTGGAGTTAATATTTACGGAATCAATTTCTGCATAGTGGCATTTATCGCAAATTACCTGACTGTATGTAATATCAGATCTTAATTGAGAAGGATATTTTGCGTCATGCGGATCGTGGCAGGCAACGCAAGTAAGGGGTTGAATATCGGAGCCTGTAACTAAAATAGTATCCTTATATGTTGAAGGGCTCTTCATCAAAGCAATGAAGTTTTGAGCGACATGGCATCTGACGCACGATTTATTCTTTATAACATAAGAAAGAGCAGGAGCCGCCGATTGAGCATGTTTGGAAGCAGACCATTGTTCATAATATGGGCTATGACCGGAATGGCAATTACCGCAAAGCTGCGCTGAATAATTTAATGCGTTGGTTCCGGTTCCATTAATAAATCCCCAATGGTCTAAGCTGAGCGTACCATCTTGATTACCTAAAGCACCGTGGCAGTCTTCGCATTGTATATTCTTTTTAGCAGCAAAGCCGACTGAATCAATTATTCTATAATTAGGTTTTTTGGTTGTATCCTTTTGTACATATTCATCAGCGCCGTAATTATTTGTTGCAGGATCCCAGCCCGTCGTGTGGCATTTCAAACAATCATAACTTAAGATGGACTTTAATGAATCATATGCTTGTGCATGTTTAGTTAATTTCCAGGTATCATAAATAGGTAAGCCAATATTTCCTTGAGTGTGGCAGGAAGAGCACGAGTAACCTTGCTGCTCAGTTCCGTTTCCTACTCCCAGATAATAATTTTGGCTTAATGCAATAGATGAAGAAATTACTAATATAAATAAAGTTGTAAATATTTTATGTCTCATCGTAACCCCGAAAAAATTATTTATTGAGCAACTATATAATTTTGTGCCATTGCGAAAACAAAAGATAAACCAATATTATTGTATTAAAATTCAGCAATAATAAAGCTTTAGCTTTTCATAGGTGAGAAAAAGAAAATGTGCTTCTCGTTTTGGAGAAAGGAATGTCTAAAGGTTAGTAAATTTTCTGGTTTGGAAGTTATCCATTTATTCGTTTAACAAGTTTGAAAATTTGTTGTTAAAAAAATGATTAGGGATATCTATTTAAATGCCAAGTATAAAATTATGAAGATTGCTTGCTCTAATGAGAAATGGAATTTAATCTCTCTCCGGAGGAGGGCTTCCGGAGAGAGTGTAGAAGTATACTCTTACTTAAAAAAGTATACCATCAAGTTAAGATCTTTTATATTTTGAGCTTTTGATGCGATAAAAAATATAAGAAGCCCCAATAACACAAAATAGAGTTCCGAATACAACAAATAGAGATTCATAAACAATTATAGAAATATCAGCCATAAAACCCTCCGGCTGGAAAATAGAAAATAGTTTTATTAAGATTTGTTACAAACTATTTTATTAATAGACAAATCGCCATATACTTTCTACGAAGATATATTTTTTCCCGATTAGAGTAAGAATTAAACGATTGAAGATAGAAAGATTTGAGAGTAAATATCTAAAATAAACAGATTTGATGTTTAGTTGGCTGCAATATTAATGGAATAGTAGATGACCTAATATTATTATCGGTTTTTATCCATTGCCCAGAAATATTATAAGTAACTAAGATGTATTCTTACTCTAATCGGG
>JAMCWE010000085.1 GCA_023475265.1 Bacteroidota bacterium | reverse complement strand
TTCCCAAAGTTTCAATTGCGGATGCCATTGTGTTAGCAGTGTACATTCCACCGCAAGCGCCGGCGCCGGGGCAAGCGTGATGAAGTACATTCTCAAGATCTTCTTCGGTGAATTCCTTTGAAATATATTGCCCGTAAGCTTCGAATGCAGAAACGATGTCTAATTTTTTTCCGTTAAAAAATCCTGCTCTTATTGTTCCGCCGTAAATCATGATGGAAGGGCGGTTCAATCTTGACATTGCCATAACAGAGCCGGGCATGTTCTTATCGCAGCCGGGAATTGCAATGAGCGAATCGTACCATTGTGCACCCATTACCGTTTCGATTGAGTCAGCGATAATATCTCTTGAAGGAAGCGAATATTTCATTCCTTCGGTGCCCATAGAAATTCCGTCGCTTACTCCGATTGTATGAAAAATCAATCCGATTAAGCCTGCATCGTTCACACCTTTTTTAACAAGCTTTGCCAGATCATTAAGATGCATGTTGCATGTGTTACCTTCCCATCCCATGCTTGCAATTCCAACCTGTGCTTTTTTAAAATCTTCATCGGTTAATCCGATTCCGTGTAGCATTGCCTGCGAGCCGACTTGCGAGCGCGATTGTGTTAATCTTTTGCTGTATTTGTTTAATCCTTCTTTCATTATTTACCTCTAAAAGTTTCAATAAATCTTCAACATCATTACTTGAACTTGAACTTCATTTGCCTATTAGAATAGTTCATGTTCAAGAAAGTTGGAAGTTTAAGTGTAAGAGCTTTTTTTAAAATTCAAATTTACGAAATAAAAAAAAGTATTAACAGAGTGGTTTGAAATTTTTCTGCTGTGAGGGGATTATGTTTATAAGTTTGCAGATTTTTTAAAGTGTTAATCTAGATTTATGATATTAATGAAGGGCGGATCCAGATCCGCCCTGATTGGCAATGTTCTACGGGGTTAACTCTTTCTTCTCTCTCGGACTTTTTCTCGGCGGAGTAATTTCAAACTCACGAACATCTTTCGCTCCGTCAATTTCAATTTCCAATTTGTACTTGCCCGGACGGAGATAAGTTTTACCACTATCGGTTTTTTCAAAACTAAATTCGGATTTATCTGAATCTTTTTGTCCTTTTAATTTTTCTTCTACAAACTTCTTGTAAAAATCCGCTTTGGTTGAATCAATTGAAAGATCATAATCATAAAAATTCAAGCCATGATCGCAAGTATCTTTAATCTGTCTGAGAAGCTTTCCATCTTCTGTGAGAATATTAATTTCCGCAATTTTGTTGGAACCGCTGTAGAATGTAACATTCATCTTTGGCTCGCGCGGTTCGCTCCATGCATAACCCTTCTTTCCCCATGAAGAATTGTAGGGAAGATTATTCAAAGCGAATAGATAAACTTTCTTCGCCAACAAAGTGTCCGTTAGTTGTTCAATATATTTTACATCGCCTATATAAATTGATCTGCCGTGTGTACCGACTACAATCTTTTTGTCCCGCGGCTGAATTGCAACGTCGTGCACGGGCACTTGCGGCATACCGTCGAAGAAAGGCATAAAAGATTTTCCTGCATCAAGCGAAAGATAAAGCCCATGGTCAGTACCGACGTACAAAATATTTTTATTCGCCGGATCTTCTTTAACAACATTAATCGATTCGTTTGGAAGATCTGTTCCAATTTTTTGCCAATCTTTTCCGTAATCGGTTGAGCGGTAAAGATAGGAAGAAAAATCATCATGCCTGTAACCGTTCAGTGAAACATAAACAGTAGCAGTGTCAAAGCTTGATGCGGTTACTCTGCTAACCCAGAGGCCTTCCTTGCCGGTCCGCTTCACTGCGAGGCGAGCAGGCAGGTTTTGAGGAAGATTGTCTGAAATTTTTTCCCAATTCACTCCGCCGTCTTTCGTAACATAAACTAAACCGTCATCGCTTCCGGTGTAGATCAATCCAAATTTAAGCGGCGATTCATCAATTGTAGTTAAGGTTCCGTAAGGAACGTTGCCGCTTCTTCCACCGTTAGTCAGGTCTCCGGAAATTGGAATTAAATGTTTTCCTTGATCGAGCGAGCGGTAAAGAATATTTGAGCCGATATAAAAAACATCGTGGTTATGGCTGGATAATTTTATCGGCGATTCCCAGTTGAATCTTAAGTTAGGAGTACCAATATCGTTTATTGGTTTTACAGGATCGTCTTGCTCAGTTTTTGTATTTACCCGGTAGTAATAACCAAACTGAAATCCTGTGTAGACAGTTTTGTTATCAGTAGTATCAACTGCAACCTGCATTCCGTCGCCTCCCATTATCGATTTAAATGGATATTGACCGGTTGCATACCATTCATAGTTTGGAGTATAATTACTTGGACCAAACCAAACACCGTTATCCTGTAAGCCGCCGTAAACATTAAAAGGTTCTTCCATATCGTAAGCCACGCTGTAGAATTGTCCTACAGCCGGAGTATTAGCTTTAAACCAAGTTTTACCTTTATCATAAGTTATGTTGATACCGCCGTCGTTTCCGATGATTAGGTGCTCAGGCTTGTTCGGATCGATCCAGAGCGCGTGAAAATCACCGTGAACATTATTTCCATCAACGAGCGAGAAAATTTTTCCGCCGTCTTTCGAGCGAATTGCCGGTACGCCGAGCAAATAAATTTCTTTATCGTTTACCGGGTTTACACGAACCTGTCCGAAATAATATCCATAGGTATAAAACATATCGTCGATATATTTTTCATTTGTCTTTTTCCATGTTTTCCCACCGTTATCAGAGCGGTAAACTTCTGTTCCGATGATCGGCGTTTCGTAAAGCTGCTGCTCTGCATCTTCAAGATAAATTGCTACATCTTTAACTGTAATTTTCCCGGACTTTACAAATTCTTTAACACTCTTTGCTGTATATTTTTCGGGGAAATCATTCTCATCAAAAAATTTATTTAGATCGTTGTCATTCAATTTTAGAAATTCTTCCTTCGACATTTTCAAAAGCTTTTCACGGGTTACAACCTGCTGCTTTTTACCCTTCTCTTTTTCTCGATGAAATTGATTGTCAAGTACAGCATAAACGATTTGTGGGTTTTTAGGATAGACGGCCAAACCGATTCTGCCGACGCCATCACCGTTGGGAAATCCGCTTCCTTGTTCTGATATTAATTCCCATGAATCGCCTCCGTTTGTACTTTTATAAATACCTGAATTTTTTCCTGCGCCATCAAAATTCCAAGCGTATCTTATTCGATGCCACATTGCTGCGTAAAGAATTTTCGGATTAGAAGGATCGATTGCAATATCAATCGCGCCAGTTGTATCGTCAACGAATAAAGTTTTTCGCCATGATTTTCCGCCATCTGTAGTTTTGAAAATCCCGCGCTCAGTATTTGCGGAATAAAGATGTCCGACTGCTGCAACCCAAACTGTGTTCGGATCGTTCGGATCAATTACAATCCTTCCGATGTGCTGTGTTTCGCCGAGCCCCATCCACTGCCATGTTTTGCCAGTATCAGCACTTTTGTAAACGCCAGTTCCGGCATAAGAAGAGCGGCTGGAATTGCTCTCGCCCGTGCCAACCCAAATTGTTTCGCCATGTTTCCAGTCGACAGCGATTGCGCCGATTGTCATTGAAGCTTCTTGGTCAAATAAAGGAGTAAAAGAAATTCCGTTATTCGTAGTCTTCCACAATCCGCCGGAAGCATAGGCAACAAAAAAATGTGTTGGATCTGATGGATCGGCTGTAAGATCGTCTACGCGTCCACTCATAATTGTTGGTCCAATTGATTTCAGCTTTACATTTTTTACCAATGAGTTTTTTCTCATTTCCATTCTTTGATTGAAAGCATCGATTCTTTTTTGGATTGAAGTTGCCGGATATGGATTTTCCGATTGCGCGAATGAAATTGTTGTAAAAAATAAAACGGCGGTAAGAAAAATTTTTTTCATTTAGTCGTCATCCTCTTGATGATTTGTGAGATTAGCCCGGCGGATTTTTCCTTAATTTCATGATAGATGAATTCGGACTTTTTCAGAAATTCTTTAGCTGTTACTTGATTGGAAAGTCCCGAACAATTTATCGCTACATTAAGGAAAGCCCCTTCGGCAGCGGCTGCGGTAAGCGATATTGCAACGCCTGAATCGGAAAGAGAATTCTGGTTGCCTTTCTCCGCTATCTTTTCCAGATGCGGCAAAAGCTCTTTGCACTTTATTATTACCTCTTCCGGAACGAGAGCAGCTTCAAGAGTTGCATGATCAATTGCAGAATTGCGGAAAGCCTTTTGCGCTTCAGTTTTTTTCGAAAGCTTAAATGCATCCATCACTCTGTCGAATGCCTCGTTGTCTCTTTCAGCCAGAGTGAGAAAATCTTTTTTGAACGATTCAAATTTTGTCAATAGCTCTTTGGCGTCTGTTTCAAAGTCCAAATATTTTTTCTTGCCGATGGTAAGGTTGCAGACCATTTCTCCAAGTGAGGACGCAAGCACGCCGCATAAAGCGGCAACATTCCCGCCGCCCGGCGTTGGCGAGCTTGATGTTAATTCATCAAAATAATTCTGCAGTGATTTTTGTAATTCCATAAACTACTTCCTGATTTGTTTTCAAAAATTGAAATGCTTCATTGCTTGAGCCGGAGGCTCATCAGCCTTTAGCTGAAAATTGCTGAAGTGTCCATTTTTAAAACCGGATATTCAGCAATAAAATAATTCAACAATTAAATCATGTAATCGATGATCTTCTCATTTTTATGAAAAGGATTCAACTCGCTCAATCCGAGTTTATCAATAGCAAGATCGACTAAAGATTTTTCGTCATACTTTTTGTTATCGGCATAAAATTTACCAGCAAGAATCAACGCTTCAAGCGGAGCCAAGCCAACAATCTCGCTCCCAATTACTTCTATACCCAGCCTGCTCGCTTCTTTCTTTACCTCTTCAAATGCAATATGAATAGGAGTAACGTGATAATTTGTTAGGTTCATCGAGACTTGAGTGATCTTATATTTTTCAAGTGATACGCCCATTCCTTTAACACATTTCAGTTTCCCCGGCTCTCGCACCGTTTCACCATTGATCTTGACTACTTTTCCAGCTTCGTCTCTCTTCGGTCTGCCGGACTCGCGTAAAATTTCGCCAATCTCTTTTGCGAATTTTACTTCATCGCATTTCAAATTTACATTATAGGCGATGAGAAAAAATCTTGCGCCGGTAACTATAGCTCCTAATTTTGGGTTGAAAGTTGAAGGACCAAAATCCGGTTTCCAATCCGGGTTTTTTAATTTTTCCTCTAATCCTTCATATTCGCCTTTGCGAATTTCGGAAAGATTTTTTCTTGATGATTTTCTTGCAGCATTTTCATAAAGATAAACCGGTACTTCTAAAGATTCTGAAATACTATCGGCATAAGCTTCGGAAATTTTTATGCAGTCTTCCATAGTTGAATTTTTTACCGGTACGAACGGAACGACATCTATCGCACCGATTCTTGGGTGTTCGCCTTTGTGTGTGCGCATATCGATGTCTGCTGCTGCGGCTTTGCTTACGGCAATTGCACCATCAAAAATTCCTGTTTCATTGCCGGCTAAGGTTACGACAACGCGGTTGTAATCTGCATCCGGCTCAAGGCTCAATAGCTTACAACCTTTGATTCCATTTAATGAATCTTTCATTAGGTTAAATGTTTCTTCTTTTTTACCTTCGCTGAAGTTGGGTACGCACTCGATTATTTTCATATATGATTTTTATTGTTGACGGGATGTTAAGGAATTATTTTTTTAAGCAAGATATTTCTTGAACTGTTTAATATTCTAACCGATTCTTTAGCATCTTGTTTCAATGCGCTCTCGTCTGGATATCTAAACTTTCATACAAAATTCTTCCGTTACTTATAATTTCTCTTAAGAAGAAATCTCCTAATACTAATATATCAACATCGCTGTCAGCGTTAGGATTGCCGTAGGCATACGAACCAAATAAAATAATTTTTTGCGGATTAAATTCGGCTGCAATTTTCTTAGCATAATTTTCAATTTCTACAGGCTTGACGGTTTTCATTTTTTTTCGAAGATTCTTCGTAAAGTTTTAAGCTATTTGTTGTTTAGCACAAATATAATGTGATTTAATTTTAATTTCATATCGTCAATAGAAAAGTTCAGATTATTTAATTTTGAAATTGAATGAAGTAGAATTCCATTCTTTCGTTTTTGTGTTCAAAGACTTTTCAGTGAATTTAACTTGATTATTACGATCTATAAAAATTACAGTTGACGATCTTGTTCCATAAAAAGGGGTGGCAACGAAAACAGGTGAGACAGCTCTTTCAATTTCAAGCATTAGTCCTGTGTTGGGAAGAAGATCATCCGGTGGTGTTGAAGTATCGGATAGAATTTCAAAAAGGTCTTCTGAAGAAACATCTTCTTTATTTAAAATTTTCTTAAAAGATTTTTTACTTGTTTCAACTTTATGCCACGGCGTGTCTAAAAGATGATTGCTCAAACCATAACTTCCGGAAGTTAGTTTAACTGATTTTTTTGTTTGATTTGAAAAGTAAAAGAAATCGTGCAAGTCAGTAAATAAAAGATTGTACCCGTTATACAAGTCCACGGTAGCCAGAAGATTTTCGGAAAAAAGTTTTGGTGAGTCGTTTGCGGTCAAAAAATTTGTTACTAATTCACCGCGGGATGGCGCATCCTTTTTCAAGTTCTTCATGTCTCTGTAATTTGTAATTGCAGCAAATCTGCCCTGCTTTGTAATTCCAAGCCAGGTACCTCCGGCTTGCAAATCTTTTCCGGCAAGCAATGAAGGATAATTTTCCCAAAACTTTGCCGGTTCGGCGGGACGGTTGTAAAATTCATCCCGGTTAGCAGCGATGATTAATTTGTATTTTGAGTGAGATTCATATGAAATTAATAAAAGACACATAATAATTAATTTTAATTTAGATAAAAATAATAATAAACCGGTAGAAATAATTTTCAGATGAATTAAAGAATAATTAACTTAGTCAAGTTCATAATAAAATTGTCGAACGTTGAACTGTCTTATTCAACGGTTCACTGCGATAACGGATGTTGCAAAATTTGCTAGTTTTTTTATTGTTATTTTGATCCTTCAAAGCGAATCTTCGAAATTAATTTTTTATTACATTCAAATTAATCCCGAACTGATTTTAATAAATAAATTAATCTTTTAAAAATTATTTCCGATTATCGATTAAGAATTTTAGAATAACATAATAATAATCGATTGAAAAAACCTTTGAGTAAATAAAAATAAATGTAAATAATATTAGGTGAAGAGTTGTTAAAGAAAGTTGTTGTAAAAGTTGATGAAAGGGGATTAAGTCAAGTAAAAACAGTTTTAAAGTCTTATAAGGAATCCGAACCTGAGGTTTCCATTAGTGCACTAAGGCATGGAAGTCTTGGAGACGATGCGTTAGTAAGCTTCAATATAGACAGCGACCATTTCGATGCTATGGTTGAAAAGTTAAACATTCATGGAATTAAAGTATTGCTGCCAACAAAAAAAATCGAGAAGACCCAAGTTCAGATGAAAATACAGGAGAAACAGGTGCTAAGTTCAATTACACGGTCTGAAATAAAACGAACATCCAGCGAAACACCGGTTTCCATTTTGGAAGGTTCGATCGGGAGAGGGGAATATGAAAAAGTAATTCAGATATCGAAAGATTTTAGAAATGGGTATGAAGTAATTAAAAGAGCCAAAGACAGCATTGAGAGCACTATTAAAAAAGCAATCGATATTGCTTTTGATAAAGCTGTAAAAAGCAAGTTCGAAATTAACAACAGTGTTTCCCAGCTTATGAAGTTAGCATCGGACAGAAACCTTAAGGCGATGCATTTTATTAATTATCAAAAAGATGCCGGAATGGCAGCAATAAAATTATGCTCTACGAGCAGGGAATACATTAATCTTTTAATCCAAATCTGCAATAATAATTCGATACCAAACATAGTTTGTGCAAAAGCCGCAGTTGATCTTACCGGTATGGTATTAAACGGCGAGGAAGTAACCGAGGACTTTGAATATGCAGTGAGGTATTTGAATATCAAATGGCTGCAGATTGTAGTGGATATTGTAAGTGTTGAACTTCCTCAGCGGGAAAAGGAATCTATAAAAAAACTAATTAACACAGTTAGAAAAACCCGAGGCGAAAGGAACAATTAATTCTGACTAAATCTAATTTCTCAAGACAGTAAGTTCCTTTAAGAATCTTTTACCGGCTTGATTAAATCCTAAAGCTTCCGGGACATATTCATTCCGTATTGGTATTTATCTAATTGTGAATTATTTTTTGGTTGCAATTAGAGTATAATATTTGCAGTTTTTGATCGAAAGAATTGATTTTTCAGACACTACTGGTATCTGACTAATACTTCTTGAATGAACAAACATTTTTACAGCTCAATGAAACAAAAATTCCGGAGTAAAATAATTTTCCCGCTGTTCGTTATTTACCTGATGTTCTCCTCCATTTCGTTCGCTCAATTGTCCGATATGAACTTTGAGCATATTCTCAGCGATAAAGGTCTTTCACAAAATACAATCCATTGCATACTGCAGGACAGCCAGGGCTTTTTATGGTTTGCCACAGAGGACGGGCTGGATAAATATGACGGATATAATTTTACAGTTTATAAAAATAATCCTTTGGACAGTCATTCGATTTCAGATAATTTTATCTGGACACTTTATGAAGATAAAAACGGAACGCTTTGGATCGGCACAAACAGCGGAGGACTCAGTAGGTTTGACAGGGAAACCGAAACATTTACAAACTACAAATTCGATCCCGGTAATCCGAATAGTTTAAGCAATAACAATATAAGAGCAATATTCGAAGATAAATATGGAGGGCTTTGGGTTGGCACCGAAGGAGGGGGATTAAACAAGTTCGATAAAAAAAATAATAAGTTTATTCATTTCTGGCATAATCCCAACGACCCTAACAGCCTTAGCGATAATACGGTGCTTTCTATTTTCGAAGATAAAGGAGGAACGTTGTGGGTGGGCGGAGACGGCGGTCTAAATGAGTTCCATCGCTCGAAAGGAAATTTTAGCTGTTTTAAACACGAACCCAATAATCCTTTCAGTCTCAGCTACAATGTTGTGCTGTCGATGTTTGAAGACAAGCACGGCAATTTCTGGATCGGAACTCTAAACGGGCTAAACCTGTTCGATAGAAACAATGGGAGATTCGAAAGATACTTTAGCAATGCAGACATCTTTAGCAACCTGGATAATAATAGAATCAATGCTATACTTGAGGATAATTATGGAACACTTTGGATAGCTTCCGGCGGAGGATTATACCAATTCAAAAGGAACAAGAAAAAATTTATCAGCCTAAGTCATACAACTTCGCACTCTGCCAGCATAAGCAACAATAATATATTATCTATATATCAAGATAATTCCAACATTATCTGGATCGGTACAGGCGAAGGAGGCATTATTAAGTTCGATCGTGAGCGAATGAAATTTAAACATTACATGTATGATCCTTCCAATCCCAACAGTCTTAGCTATAATACTGTCCGTTCTGTTTACCAGGATAAATCCGGAATCTTGTGGATAGGAACTTTAGGCGGCGGATTAAACAGGCTCGACTTAAAGAGAAATAAATATTCTCACTTTGTCTATCAATCAAAAAATGCTTTCAGCTTGAGCAATAATTCTGTTATATCCATTTTCAGGGACAAGTCCGGAACTCTTTGGATTGGAACGTGGGGCGGGGGCTTGAATAAAGTTGTTAAAGAGAATGCGGATGGTATGCTCGAATTTAAAAGCTATAGACACGATCCAACTGACGCATATAGCATTAGCAACGATATCGTCCAGTCAATTTATGAAGATGATAAAGGAAGGTTTTGGATCGGTACCGGCATTGGGTTAGATATCTTTGATAGAAAGTCTGGAAAATTTTATGAATATATAAACGATCCCCGGAATCCAAACAGCATAAGCGAAAATCAAATACAATCATGTATAACCGAAGACCGGAACGATAACTTATGGATTGGAACCTGGAATGGATTGAATAAACTAGATATTACAAAATTGCCATCAGCACCGCCGTATAATAAGCTTTTGTTTACCCGGTATAATCATATTGCAGATGATCCAAGCAGTTTAAGCGATAACAGGGTAATCTCGGCACTGGAAGATAAGCAGGGTAATCTTTGGTTCGGAACTTATGGCGGAGGCTTAAACGAACTTACACTTGACCAGCAGAAAAAAGCTGACGAAAAAAAAACAGTGTTTATTCATTACTCAATGAAAGACGGTTTAGTAAGCAACATTATCTATGGAATTCTTGAGGATAATGACGGCAACCTCTGGCTGAGTACAGACAATGGCTTATCAAAATTTAATTCCAAAACAGGTGTCTTCAGAAATTATTATCAAAGCGATGGCTTGCAGGGAAACCAATTTTTCTGGGGCGCAAGCTTTAAGGGAAGAAACGGTGAATTATTTTTCGGCGGCACAAACGGAGTGAAT
Source organism: Bacteroidota bacterium (assembly GCA_023475265.1). GTDB lineage: Bacteria > Bacteroidota > Ignavibacteria > Ignavibacteriales > Ignavibacteriaceae > FEN-1297. The sequence goes on along the minus strand of JAMCWE010000085.1, from coordinate 14,035 downwards.
GCGTTTTATCCTTCAAGTCTCAGAGATAATACAAACATACCGCCGGTTGTCATTACCGATTTCCAGATTTTTAACAAACCGGTTCCGATTAACACGGATGGTTCACCTCTTAAAAGAGCGATTACCGAAACCAAGGAAATAAAGTTATCCTACGGTCAGAACGTCTTTTCGTTTGAATTCGCAGCGTTGGATTATACGGCCCCGGGCAAAAATCAATATGCTTATATGATGGAAGGATTCGATAAGGACTGGATACAGTCAGGCAACCGCCGTTACGTAACTTACACAAACCTCGACCCCGGTAAGTATGTTTTCAAAGTAATAGGTTCAAACAATGACGGAATATGGAACCAGACCGGCGCCTCAATTAAGATAATTATCCTTCCTCCATTTTGGCGTACCTGGTGGTTCATAATTATATCAGTTTTTCTAATCGGCGGATTCATTGCATTCATAATTATCTACAGGGTTAAAAACTTACTTGCCATTGAAAGATTTAGAACAAAGCTTGCTGCCGACCTGCACGACAATATAGGATCGAGCTTAACCGAAATTTCAATCTTAAGCGAAGTAATCTCGAAGCGTCTTGATTCGGTAGGCGAAGACGTTAAGAAAAATTTATATTCGATAAGCGATAAGGCAAGAAATCTTATCGACAGCATGAGCGATATAGTATGGCTTGTTAATCCAAAGAGAGATTCTCTTTATGATTTGATACTGAGGTTAAGGGATACTTACACTGAACTGTCATCTTACGCAAGCATATCTTTCAGATCGGAAAATTTAAAGTCACTCGAAAAAATTTCATTATCGATGGAACACCGGCAGCATTTGTATTTAATATTCAAGGAAGGAATTAATAATTGCATAACGCATAGCTGCTGTACTGAAATATCGCTTGATGCTTTTGTAAAAGGCAAACGGCTGGAGATGGTACTGAAGGATAATGGAAAAGGATTCAGCTTAAATGAAAAATACAGCGGTAACGGTCTGGAAAATATTAAGCGAAGGGCAGAAACAATTGGCGGTTCGATCAATATCTTTTCAAAGGAGGGCGAAGGAACCACGCTGCAATTTGTCGGCAATATTTTATAAGGTTTAGTAATTACATTTTGGTATTTTGTTGTTGGAAATTTTGAGGTATATTGGTCAGTAATTGGAGAAGATATAAATGATAAACGTAGTTGTTGTTGAAGATAATGATGCGATCCGCGAAGGTTTGAAACTGCTGATTGACGGAACAGATGGATATTCCTGCATCGGCTCCTATCCAAGGTGCGATTTAATGTTGAAGAACCTGGCTAAGCTGAACCCGGATGTTTTGTTGATGGATATAGGTCTTCCCGGTATGAATGGAATAGAAGGAATTAAAAAAGCGAAAGAAATTATTCCTGAATTAACGATCCTAGTTTTAACTGTTTACGAAGAAAATGATTTGGTCTTTGATGCCTTATGCGCCGGCGCGTGCGGTTATCTTGTTAAAAAAACACCTCCGTCAAAGCTTCTGGAAGCTATACTGGAAGCTTATCAGGGCGGTGCGCCAATGAGCGCTCATATTGCAAGAAAAGTAATAGATTTTTTTCAGCATAAAAAACAAGTCTTTCCTCAAAAGCCGCAAAGCATATTGACGCCGCGGGAAAAAGAAATTTTAGCCGGACTGGTTGAAGGGAATAGTTTTAAAGCCATTGCTGATTCGCTCTTTATCAGCATCGAAACAGTTCGGTTCCATTTTAGAAACATTTACAAAAAACTTCATGTCCATTCTCAATCGGAAGCCGTTGCCAAAGCAATAAAAGAAGGTATAGTTTGAGCCAGAGGCTCATCAACCTTTGGCTGCTAATTGTTCAATTGCTTTATTGCTTTCTATCAGGATTTTACATTCAACAATTGGGCAATGAGACAATTAAGCAATTTAGTCCCTCCACCCATTTGGGTAGTATTAAATAAAAAAACAAACCTAATGCTGTTAAAATACCTTTGTTTATGTAGTGGTTTTAAGATTTTTCAAGTCATAGATTTCACTTAGAAATTAAAGAAAATCAAGAAATTTAAAAAATCTCTTAAGATCGGATTTGCAATAGGTAATGATAAAAGTTGCAGTAGTTGAAGACAATGATACCATCCGCGAAGGACTGAAAGTATTGATTGACGGTACGGCAGGTTATAGCTGCATTGCTTCGTATTCAAAATGCGAAACAATGCTCAAGAGCCTTGAAAAACTTAATCCCGATGTGCTGTTGATGGATATAGGGCTGCCCGGTATGAACGGAATTGAAGGAATAAAGCAGGCAAAAAAAATTTTCCCCGATCTTACGATTTTGGTGCTAACGGTTTACGAAGAGAACGATCTGATATTCGAAGCTCTATGTGCCGGCGCTTGCGGGTATCTAGTTAAGAAAACTCCGCCTTCAAAGCTGCTTGAGGCAATTAACGAAGCGTACAACGGAGGCTCTCCGATGAGTTCGCACATTGCAAGGAAGGTGATTGATTTTTTCCAGCAAAAGAAACAAGCATCGTCTTCGGGTTCGCAAAATATTTTAACTCCGCGCGAGCGGGAAATTCTTAGCGGCTTGGTTGAAGGCAACAGCTTTAAGGTAATAGCCGATTCATTGTTCATAAGTATCGAAACAGTACGGTTTCATTTTAGAAATATATATAAGAAGCTTCATGTGCATTCACAGTCTGAAGCAGTTGTCAAAGCGATTAAAGAAGGGCTGGTTTAATTGTTAAATTGCTTAATTGCTAAAAAGCTAAAGTATAAAGAAAATCACTAAAAACAATTTGACAATTTAGAAGCTCTACCTATTTGGGTAGTATTGATGCAAAAAACGAACGAAAAGTTAACAAAATACCTTCGTTTAGGTAGTGGTTTAGGGAGGCTTAATTGAGTAGCTTTTCGAGAGAAAAAGTCTTTGTCCCGAAATTTTTGCATTAAAATATAAGTTGACAATTAAACATTTCCATATATCAAAAAGATGTAAGTAGAAATAGCTATTTCAAAATTTGATGATTTTCGGAGCCGATTTCATATTTTCGTCATTTAATATTTGATAAAAAAGCTAGAATCTTTTAACCGAGGAGTTGCAATTTATGACCGATAATTTTATATCCCGGAGGGATGCATGAAATTTTTTCTACGGTTATTTTTATTATCATTCATATCTCTTTTATTTTTTTCATTACTCTCATATTCTCAAACAAGCACTTTACATTTTAGAGGAAGCAGAGGTGTAGAATATCTTACTGTATTGACGGTATCCCGGTGACAAATTCTTACGATAGTTCGGCAGTCGTTAATGTTAATAAGAATTCAATCTAGGAAATGCAGGTAGTTACGTTAAGATTAAAGTAGAAAAGTTTATTATATCATCTAACAAATTTCATTAAATCAAATCAATGAGGAAGTATATGGCAAAGCCTAAACGAGTAAACTTATTGGCGAATTTTTGTAGCAGCATAATGAGCCATTTAAGTTTGACAGTTAGTAGAATTCCAATATTATCTGCTAAATTAAAAGGGCACAATAGTCATGGAGTAAGTATCAAAATCCTGTTTGTTCTTGTGTTTTTGATAATGCAATCCGGCTCATTTCTTTTCGCACAGGAACTGGAGATACGCGGAAAAGTAACAAGCGCGGAAGACGGAACTGCATTAGCTTTTGCTAACATCGGAGTGAAAGGTACCACAAGGGGTACCATTGCAGATCTTGATGGCGTATTCAGATTAAAAGCAAATAAAGGTGATACCCTGGTTGTGTCAATTGTGGGATACGCCAAAAAGGAAATTGCAATTGTAGACCAGACATTTTTGAATATCACATTACGACCTGAAGCTAGGCAGCTTAAAGAAGTAGAAGTAGTTGGAATCGGGTATGGAGAAGTTAAAAAAACAGATGCCACCGGTTCTATTTCGGCAATTTCGGCAAAAGACTTCGACAAGGGCTCAATTACATCGCCGCAGGAATTGCTTATTGGAAAAATACCAGGAGTTGTTGCCAATACACTTGGCGGTGCTGCGGGTGCCGGTACTAAAATCCGTATTCGCGGCGGTTCATCTATAACAGCCAATAACGATCCTTTAATTGTAATTGATGGCATTCCTTTGGAGAGCGCCGGAATTTCGGGTATGACGAATCCGCTTTCAACAATTAATCCGAATGATATTGAATCAATTACGGTTTTAAAAGATGCTTCTGCAACAGCAATCTATGGTTCAAGAGCTTCTAATGGTGTTATTATAATAACAACCAAAACGGGCACAGTTACCAGCGGGGAACAAAAAATGGAAATACACTATACCGGTAATTTCTCTTTGGGCGCTCCCGAAAAATTTTTATCAGTCTTTACAGGGGGCCAGTTCAGATCAGTAATTGCGAATAGGGTTGCTAATTATGGATTGTCCCCCGTAGCGTTAAGCCGGTTAGGAACGGCAAATACAGATTGGCAAAGACAAATTTATCAAACGGCTCCCGAGACCGAGCACAATTTGAGCATTAGTCACGCTATTGGTTCGGTTCCATACCGCCTTTCACTGGATTATTTGTACCAGGATGGAATTTTGAAATACAATAATATAGACAGAAAAAATGTTTCCCTTGCCGTAACTCCAACATTATTCAACGGTGATTTGAGCATAGATTTAAATGGCTTTGGTTCATGGATAAGCAATAATTTTTCAAATAATGATGCGATTGGCGCTGCTGTTCAGTATGACCCGACACAACCGGTTAAAAATGGCAACTCAAGATATGGCGGCTATACAACCTGGACATTGCTGGGAGATTCAAATGGAGTTAATGGCATGCCAATTAATATCGCCACTATAAATCCTGTCGCTGCCCTGCAATATCGTACTAATACCTCGGATGTGAAGCGATATATTTTTGGTGGTAAATTTGATTATAAAATTCCTTATATATCTGGTTTGAAAGCCACGTTAAATCTTGGTTATGACTACTATAGGACGGATGGCAGCGATATTTTAGATACTTTAGCCGGCTGGTCATATAGAACGCCGGAAACACAAATCACTACGTATAATCAGACAAAGACGAATAGTCTGCTGGATTTATATCTAAACTATATTAAAGAATTAGGCATTAACAAATTTGATCTTACCGGCGGCTATTCCTGGCAGCATTTTCATAATGAAGGAGTAAATTCTCATCATGCATTTGATCCAACACTACCTGGTGCGCTTACAACGCCCTATAAAAATGAGTACTTTCTAGTGTCATTCTTTGGTAGATTAAACTATACTTTACTTGATAGGTATTTGTTGACATTTACATTAAGAGACGATGGCTCCTCAAGATTTGCTGAAAATAACCGGTGGGGACTGTTCCCGGCTGCTGCATTAGCCTGGAAATTGACGGATGAACCTTTCATCGGAAAATCTGATCTTGTTAATGAGCTTAAACTCAGATTAAGCTGGGGAAAAGCTGGGCAGCAAGATATTGGTAATAATTACTATCCTTATATTCCTACTTATACAGCCAGCACTGCCGGAGCTTATTATCAGTTCGGGGACAAATTTTATTCTACGCTTCGTCCGGATGCCTATGATGCAAATATAAAATGGGAAACCCTAACTTCTTTAAATGCCGGACTTGATTTTACATTACTAAAAAATAGATTATCCGGCTCTATCGATGTATACAAAAACACTTCCGATAATTTATTAAACACCATACCTATTCCTGTAGGCAGCAACTTTTCAAATTATTTGCTTACAAACGTTGGTTCTATGGAAAATAGAGGTGTTGAACTCTCTTTGAACATTACCCCGGTTATAACGCAGGATTTTTCCTGGGAACTCGGAACAAATTTAACATATAATAAAAACGAGATAACCAAATTAACCTTAATCAATAATCCTTCATATCCGGGTGTCAACACCGGCAATATAGCAGGCGGTGTAGGAAATACTGTTCAGAAATATATGATCGGATACCCGGCAAACGTATTCTTCCTGTTTACGCAGGTATATGATGCAAACGGTATGCCTGTTGAAGGTTTATATGTTGATCATAGCGGTCAGGGTGGCAGTGTAGCCGGCAATGAATTGAATAAAGTTTATTATAAATCTCCGGCGCCGGATTATTTAATTGGTATATCTTCTACATTTAATTATAAGAACTTCGATTTAAGCTTCTCCGGCAGATTGAGCTTAGGTAATTATGTTTATAATAACAATGCATCTAATATGGCATTATATCAAAATGTTTATAATCAGAGCGGATATACTGCAAACATTTTAACCGATGTCAAAAAAACAAATTTTACCACTGCGCAGTATTGGTCCAGCGTTTATTTAGAGAATGCCTCGTTTTTTAAGATGGATTATATCAGCCTTGGTTATAACTTCCCTTCCTTACTCGGGAATAATGTTAGCGGACGTGTTGCATTAACTGTACAAAATGTATTTACAATTACCAAGTATTCCGGACTGGATCCCGAAGTTGATAATGGTATTGATAACAATATCTATCCAAGAGCACGTACCTACATGGTATCAGTTAGTCTTAATTATTAATTTTTAGGAAGGAAAATGAAAATGAAAAGATATACATTTTTGACCCTGCTAATAATAATGGTAACATTCCTGCTTTCGTCCTGTACGAAAGATTTGAATGTGAATCCCATCGATCCAAATATAAATACTGCAAATAATGTATTTAAGGATCCGGCAGCATATAAAAGAGCTCTCGCTAAGTTATATGCCAGTTTTGCCATAAGCGGGCAAACGGGCGGCGGCGGCGGAAACCCTGATATCCAGGGTATTGATGAGAACTTTGGTAATTACCTTCGTCAATATTGGGACTTGCAGGAGCTTCCTACCGATGAAGCAATTATGGCTTGGGATGATGCAACAATTAAAGATTTTCATTGGCAGAGCTGGTCGCCGAATGACGTATTTATTGCAGCTCTCTACTCGAGAATATTCTATACCATTACTATCTGTAACGAATTCATTAGAAATGCCGATAAAGGGTTGGGCTCGGCTTCCGGAACTTTTCTTACCGACTTAACGCATTATAAAGCAGAAGCACGTTTCTTACGCGCCCTTGCTTACTGGCATGCTATTGATATGTTTGGTAATGTTCCCTTTATTACCGAAGCCGATTTGCCCGGTGCATTCTTCCCCAAGAGAATTACACGTGCTAATCTCTTTAATTACATTGAAAGTGAATTAAAATCTATTGAGAACGATCTTGTCCCTGCAAGACAAAACGAATATGCAAGAGCAGACAGAGGAGCAGACTGGTTTTTGCTTGCAGAATTATATATGAATGCTAAAGTATATACCGGAACTGAAAGATATTCCGACGCGCTCACATATCTTAACAAAGTAATTGCTGCCGGGTATTCACTAGACCCCGATTATGCGCATTTGTTCGATGCTGATAATAACACAAGTCCCGAAATCATCTTCCCGATTGCTTTTGACGGGCAAAACACCCAGCAATACGGAGGAATGACTTTCATTATACACGCTTTAAATGGCGACGGCATGCCGTTGAATGGAATAGACGGCGGTTGGGGTGGAATCAGAACTATTAAGGACTTTGTTACCAAGTTTAATGTAACCCAAAATGATTTTAATTCTAATCCGCAATATCAGGGTACTGACAAAAGAGCAATGTTCTACTTTGATCCGTCTAGCTGGCAATGGGATATAACTAATGTCGGTACTTTCACTCAAGGAATCGGCGTAGACAAGTTTAAGAACGTTACGGCAAACGGCGGTCCTGCCCCGGATGCTCATGCAACTTTTGTTAGTACGGATTTTCCGATGTTCCGTTTGGCTGATGCTTATTTGCTATACGCAGAAGCAGTACTTAGAGGCGGCACCGGCGGCGATATAGGAACTGCAGTTAATTATATCAATGCTATAAGAAAACGCGCTTACGGCAACAACTCGGCGGATATTTCTGCTTCCGATTTAACATTAAATTTTATTTTGGATGAACGCGGACGTGAATTGTATTGGGAGGGCCATAGAAGAACGGACCTAATCCGTTTCGGACAGTTTACCAACGGCTCTTATGTGTGGGAATGGAAAGGAAATGCTCCAAATGGAATTCAGACAGCTTCTTACAGGGATTTGTATCCAATACCCATAAACGACTTAAATGCAAACCCGAATTTAGTACAGAATCCGGGCTATTAAAAAATGAAAGTATTATAGTTTAAGGAAGATAAAAATGAAAAAAATAAAATTTATTCTCTTTTTAGCGGTATTTGGACTCTTATTTGCTTCTTGTTCAAGGAATATAACTGAACCAACTATTAGTTCCAATCCTACTAAGCCTACGATGGCAGATTTATCCATTACTGTACCGTTTACAATGGCAAATGCCGATAGTTTGATAACATTTTCTTGGACTTCATCTGATTTCGGATTCTCTGCGTCTGTTACTTATACTTTACAAATGTCACCCAAAAGTGATTTTTCAAGTAATGTGTCAACACTGATTACCACTCAGAAATTAAACGGAACCATAAAAGTTAGCGATATTAATACATTATTACTTTCGTGGAATTTTAATATCGGAACGGCAGCGACAGTTTATTACAGAGTAGGTGCATCAGTTGCATCTAACGTTGCGACTGTTTATGCCGGCAGTAAATCAAAAAGTTTTACTCCTTATGATGCAGTAATTAATTATCCAATAATTTACGTGCCTGGTTCATATCAGGGGTGGTCTCCAGGCGCCGATAATGGGAGATTGTATTCATACGGATTTAACTCTACTTACGGCGGAATTATACGCTTAAAGAACGGAGCTGATGCGACCGTTCAATTTAAGGTTACTATAAATCCCAACTGGAATGGACCTAACTACGGCGGTACCTTGACACAATCCGGTACTAATTATTCCGGCGTTCTTGATCCAAACGGCGGCAATTATGAAGTTCTTCCCTCATGCTATTCATTTAGTGTTGATGTTAATGCAAAGACAATAGCACTAACTAAAACTGATGATTGGGGACTTATAGGCGATGCAACTGCCGGTGGCTGGAATACAAGTTCGCCGATGTTCTATAATGGTCAACGCAAGATGTGGGAAATTACAACGGACCTTACAGCAGGCTCCATTAAATTCAGAGCCAACGATGCATGGGATCTTAATTATGGAAGTAATGCTAATGATGGTACTCTTCAAGCTGGTGGAAGTAATATTCCAATCGCAACTGCAGGCAATTACACAATTCGTTTTGATCCGGTGAAACTGACATACACGGTCAAGAAGAACTAAATTTCTCTCTCCGTAATCAAAAAAGGCTGTCTCATAAAGGACAGCCTTTGTATTTTATTTTGAAATCAGCAGAAAATGACATACAATTCTGCGGAATATTTAAACATGTTCTTCGAAATCCAATTCTTTTGCCTGTTGGTTAATGACATAGCTTTCCTTCGTTTACTCCAGTACCATTATTTGATACGGCTTCAAATCGATTTTGTAATTATAGTTCACACCGGTAATCTTTTCTCCGTTAATCAGATTCGTTAGAACTCCGCTGCCTTCATTTATCTTTTCTAATTTAATATTTACAGATTTCCCCTCATCGTTGTTATTTATAATAACCGAGATTGTTTTCCCGGCAAGGCTTCTGCTGTATCCGAGAACTTTATCCGTATCATCAACAAGGAAGAATTTCAAATCACCTTCAGACAAAGTTTTATTTTCTTTCCTGATAAAGATGAGTTTTTTATACCAGTCGAAGAGATCATTATTAAAAGAAACCGCATCAGGCTTGCGCGCCCTTCCTAGCGGATCGGAAACTTCAGTTTCATATTTTAAATTTTTCCATACCATCGGTTTACGGCAATCTGGATCATCGCCGCCCCACATACCGGCTTCATCGCCGTAATAAATCATCGGAGCTCCTGGCATTGTCATTTGTATTCCGGCAATCAATTTTTGTTTTAACAATTCGGTCTTATTTGGCTTGCGAACTTTGTAGTTTTTATTTTGTCCCGGGTTTGCATAGTGATCGAACCATCTATCGGGATTAACTATTTGCGAGCCAATGCGGTCAACGTCGTGGCTGTCTACAAGATTTTGCAGAGCGTAAAAATTATCTTTTGGGTATTCTTTCATCAGAATCTTAATGCTATCTGTAAAAGCTTCCGGGGAAATTTGATCTTTAATGTCGACAACAAAATTTTTAACTGCTTGAGCAAACCGGTAGTTCATTACGCCGTCAAAAGAATCACCCTGAAGCCAGGGCGCTGCATTAAACATTCGATTTATCTGCCAATTGTCCCACCAAATCTCGCCGGTTATATAAGCTTCGGGATTTATATTCTTAACCCACAATCTAAACTCTCTCCAGAATTTTATATTAATTTTTTCTGCCACGTCAAGCCGCCAGCCGTCAATTCCGTCAGCAGGATTGCCGTCCGGCTCCATCCATCTTTTAATAATTGCATGAACATGTTCTGCAAAGCCGTCCGCAAGATCGTACTTGCCGTTCTTGTTTATTTCGGGAAGATCCTTTACACCTGCCCAGCCTTGATAATCAAACTCATCTTTTGGGGTTTTGGGATCGTCCCACGATTTTATTATGAACCAATCTTTGTAAGGAGATTTTTGCTGGTTCTTTACAACATCCTGAAAAGCCCAGAAAGAAGTTCCCACATGATTGAATACGCCATCGATAATTATTTTCATCCCTCTCTTATGAACTTCTTTAATAAGCTTTAAAAATAATTTATCGGCAGAAGTCCACTTCCATGTTTTGGGATCAGCAGGATTTTCAGCAGCCCAAATTTTTTCATCTCCTTTGGGATCCGGTCCGAAGTTGTTATCGACATGATGATACATCCGTGTATCGTATTTGTGAAGAGAAGGTGATTCGAAAATCGGGTTAAGATAAATTGCTGTTATGCCAAGCTTCTGCAAATAATCGAGGTGATCTAGAATGCCTTGTATATCGCCGCCATATCTTCGGGTACCGGCATTCCAGTAAAAATCATGACCATTTGCTTTTTCCCATGGCTGCAGTTTGTACCAATCTGAAGTCCAAGGAGTAATGTGCCAACCATCAGGAATTTTATAGGGCCAGGCACCTTCCAAGTCATGCGGTGTTGGATCGTTATTTTTATCGCCGTTAGCAAATCTCTCCGGGAATATCTGGTACCAGACAGCATTTTTAGCCCAGCCCGGCACGCGAGGTATATCCTTTTTAGATTGTGCGAATGTACTTAATGAAATTAAAAGATTTGTAATCAGGATAAGGAAAGCAATTTTTTTCATTTATTTACTCAATAATATTTGTGAAAGATTTTATGCGATAGAATGAATCGCACATACGGTTTTTGAACATTGCAATTCGCTTTTAATTGGAAAATAGTCGGGAAAAATTGTGGTGTCATTTTAATATCTTTACCTGGTAAATTGAAGCGTTTTTTAATTATTTAAGATGCTTCCAAATATCTGTTTAATAGCTTATTTTAAGCCTTAAAATAAGCGTAAATTTAATAAAATTATTCTTGCTTTTAAATTTTTTTTTCGATTAAAAAAAGACTTTAATATAAAGATATTTCTCTAATAAAATAATATGTACATTCTAGGTATATCAGCATTCTATCATGACAGCGCAGCCTGCCTTGTAAAGGACGGCAAAATTATATCCGCTGCGCAAGAAGAAAGGTTTACAAGAAAGAAGCACGATTACAACTTTCCGTCTAATGCAATTAAGTTTTGTCTTGAATATTCCGGCATAGATTCTTCCAAATTAGATCTGGTTGCTTTTTACGACAAGCCGTTCTTGAAATTCGAAAGGCTGCTCGAAACTTATATTACTTATGCACCGGTTGGAATTAAATCTTTTATTAAAGCTATGCCATTATGGATAAAGCAAAAGCTATGGATGAAGGACTACATTCAGAAAGAATTGAATTACAACGGCAAAATTATTTTTCCCGAACATCACGAATCTCATGCTGCTTCTGCTTTTTATCCTTCACCGTTCCATGAGGCAGCAATTCTTACTATGGATGGAGTTGGTGAATGGACAACTACAAGCTTCGGTATCGGAAGAGGAAATGAGATTGAACTGCTTGAAGAAATAAAATTTCCGCACTCGCTCGGACTTCTCTATTCCGCCTTCACATATTATATGGGCTTCAAAGTAAATTCAGGTGAGAATAAAGTTATGGGGCTTGCGCCGTATGGTGAGCCGAAGTATAAGGAATTAATCTTAAGCGAACTCATCGACGTTAAGGAAGACGGCTCATTCAAGATGAACATGAAATATTTTAATTACTGTGCCGGCTTAACTATGACAAATGAAAAGTTCAACAAGCTTTTCGGCGGGAAGCCGAGGAAGCCGGAATCAAAGCTTACTCAGAGAGAAATGGATCTTGCCCGATCGCTTCAAGATGTAACCGAAGAGATTGTATTAAAGATAGGAAAGCATGTTCATAAAGAAACCGGGATGAAAAATCTTGCACTTGCCGGCGGCGTTGCTTTAAATTGTGTAGCTAATGGAAAACTGTTGCGTGAAGATCTATTTGAAAAGATTTGGATACAACCAGCAGCGGGTGACGCAGGCGGTGCAGTCGGCGCAGCTTTAGCGGGCTGGTATCAGTATTTAAATAATCCGAGAATTGTTAATGGTGATGGAGATGCGCAGCAAGGCTCTTACCTTGGGCCTGAATTTTCCGACGAAAAAATTTTAGATTTTTTCAACAAAGATGGAATTGTTTACCACAAGCTTGAACAAGAAGAAATTTCAAAAGTCGCTGCTGATTTAATTGCACAGGAAAAAGTTCTTGGCTGGTTTCAGGGAAGAATGGAATTCGGACCGCGTGCACTTGGTGCAAGGTCGATTATCGGCGATGCCCGCTCTTCAAAAATGCAGGCTCTGATGAATTTGAAAATAAAATTTAGAGAGAGCTTCCGTCCATTCGCTCCGTCGGTGCTTTCGGAAAAAGTGGGTGAGTATTTTGAGATGAACACGGTAAGTCCGTATATGCTTCTTGTCGCTGATGTAAAAAAAGAAAGGCAAAAGGCGATGAGCGAGGAAGAGAGAGAGCTCTTCGGAATCGAGAAATTAAATGTTGTAAGATCGGATATCCCTGCAGTTACTCACATTGATTATTCGGCAAGGATTCAAACTGTACATAAAGAAACTAATCCTTTGTTTCATGATTTGATTTCCGAATTTAATAATAAGTATGGATGTGCAGTTGTTATAAATACTTCATTCAATGTTCGGGGCGAGCCGATTGTATGCACCCCAGAAGATGCTTACAAATGTTTTATGCGTACGAATATCGATCATCTTGTAATCGGAAATTTTCTTTTGAACAAGGAAGAGCAAAAGCCTCTTGTGAATGATTCCGATTGGAAAAAAGAATTTTCACTTGATTAATTCATAGCTTAATATTTATGATACTTGAAGAAATAAAGGAAATTAAAGAATCCCAAAAGGATCTCAGGAAATTCGGCTTAACTATCGGCATAGCTTTAATAGTTATTGCCGCACTGCTTTTAATAACGCGGAAAAATTCGGCAATGTACTTCGGTGCAGCCGGATTTATTCTTGCAGCGCTCGGTTTAGCAGTACCGCAGATTTTAAAACCGCTGAACAAAATCTGGATGTCGTTATCGATTATTCTTGGCTGGTTTATGACGAGAGTAATTCTGACTATTTTGTTTTATATTGCAATAACGCCAATCGGACTGTTAACAAAATTATTCCGGAAAGATTTTCTTGAATTGAAGATAGATAAAGCCAAAACATCTTATTGGCAGAAGCGCCATCGGAAAAAATTCGATCCGGTAGATTATGAAAGACAATTTTAATCTAAGAAAATTTTATTTTTAAAAGGAAAAGATCATGGGTAAGTTATCGATAGTTCCCGAGCTGTGGCAGTTTTTAAGAGTCAGAAAAAAATGGTGGCTCGCGCCAATATTGGTTTTTCTTTTACTGCTCGGCGCTTTAATTGTAATTACTCAAGGCTCAGCTTTGGCTCCGTTTATTTATTCAATATTCTAATGCTTAAAAAAATGCCGTCG
>JAMCWE010000205.1 GCA_023475265.1 Bacteroidota bacterium | reverse complement strand
TAATAAATAGTAAGGTAGCTCTGTCTCACTATAATGGGTTGGTATGGACAAGAGTTGATTTGAAAATGCCTGGCGAGATATTAGATATGTGCACGGACCTAAACGGCAATATTTGGGCATGCGGAAGAAACGGAGTTGTATTGAAATATGATAAAATCAAGTGGATTGCAGATACAGTAAAAATTCTAAATTACAATCCTTCCGATTATTTCCTTAAAAGTATTGAATATTATAACGGCAAAATTTATCTGCTGGCAAGTATAGGTGGAACAAGGTATGCTAATCTAACTGGTGATATTAAAAATTGGACTTTGGCAGACACCATGAGATTAACCTCTCCAACAAGTGTCATCAAATGGGGTAATATGGGCCTGTATAAAAGTTCTGATGGACAATTATACACATATGGTTTGCGGGGAATATGGTCAATGACAAATAGTGGCTGGGAAAAAATATTTGATTTTGACGGAGAGATATATGGAATGTATGGTGCATCAAAAAACTATTTGCTAGGAGTAAGTGGTTATAGAAGCGTTTGTTTTTTTGATGGTTTCAATTGGAACAGCATCGGTAATTTATTTAATGTAAGTGACCCTACATTTGAATTCAAAAATGTATGGACAGATGGATATGAAATATTTCTGGTAGGTTTTGGAACAATAAATGGGATTGATAAGACTATAATTTGGCATGGTAAATAATTTAAGGAGGTAAAAGAGCAACACGTAAATGAAAAAGAGAAGACGGTGGTTGCGCACCGTCCCTCTTGGATACAAATAAAACGACAACCTTCGTTTAGTTAGGCCATTCACCTAATCTGAAAAGAATGCCTTTTTTATTTGCATCCGTAAAATAATTATTTGCAAAAGATCAACAAAAATTTATTTGGAGGTTGCTATGACAACTAACAAAAAATCATATGCTTACTTTTGAACTTTAGCTTGTTCTTAGTTTTGTTTCTTGGAGGCAATATGTTTGCCAATCCATGGGAAATGGGTTTAAGAATAACAAATGGGTAGGGGGATCCGATAAGTAGGAGTATGACTCTGTACCAAGTCACTTTTACCAGTTATGACAATAAATATCTAACCAAGTTACAGTCTAACTCTTCACAAGGAGGGTCATGGCTTTATACCTCCCCCAATATAAACGGTGCTGCTGATGTAGACGATCCAAACCAGAATACACCAAACCCTACTTTTTCTATGCTATCGCCAGGTAGATATTATTTGGTAATGGATGTCGATAATATTTATTGTGATTTTAACATAACACATCTTATTAACAGTGGTGACGATGCTGATTTTATAATTGGGTATAGCACATCTACAAATTCATTTAGTCTTATTGACTCCCGGACGGATATGACATGGAACGGCGGGAATTTCACATGGTCCGTGAAGGATATAACTCTTAAGAATAAGTTCGGCGGTGATTACTGCAAGGGATGCTAATCATTATAACTCACAAAATGAAACCTATACATTTGTTGATATAGAATATGTCATAACCAACGGCTATACTGACGACTTACTTTACTACGATGTTCGTGCATATTACAATCCAAATTACTCAGATGCCGATTATGCGGCTGTGTTTGGTAAAATGGGTGATGCAGGTATGAACTAGTTAAAACAAAACGTAACGGTAGCAAGCGAACTTCCAATGGAATATTCTCTATCGAACTATCCGAATCCTTTTAATCCCACTACGGTTATCGGTTATCAGTTGCCAGTTACAGGACATGTTACACTAAGAGTACTAGATATGCTTGGAAGAGAAATTGTAACACTTGTTAACGAAGAAAAGCAAGCCGGCAAATATGAAGTAAAATTTGATGGAGGCGGGCTGGCAAGCGGCATCTATTTCTATCAACTAATTACAAGCAAAACAACAAGAACAATGAAACTAGTTTTACAAAAATAGCATACATAATTTCAATAAATATTGTCAAATAAAAAACGGGGCGACAAAATGAAAACTCTAAAATATTTTGTAATAGTTTTTCTACAGAAATAAATTAGTAGAACTACTAAACTTTTTTCGAAAAATTGAGAAGAAAAGTGAAAATCTTAGTAAATCTACCAATGCGAAATTAAAAAAACCATTTAACTTTAGTTAGCACCTAACCACCAAGTTAAACGTTGAGACTTATTAAAGATAGGATGATAAATATTCTTAATGTAGAAAAGTCATAATGCGAAAGGAATTGTGTTATGAAAACAATAATCTTAATATTTCTAATAATGCCGTTTGTGGTACACTCGCAAAGTTCAATTAAATATTTGTCGGGTGTTCCAGAGAAATTCATAACACAGCACTCCTCAAAGCTTCACAATTATAATCCTTTGCAAGTAGGCAATTATTGGGAGTACGAGCAAACCGATATTGACGGAAGTAAACATTACTTCCGACGTTCCGTCGTGAAAGATACAATTGTCAATTCGAAAAAATATTTTAAGAAGGTCGATTACCGTGGATATGGAGCGGTTGTAAACGGTGTGCAAACTACGATACACTATTTCAACTGGGAAAGGAATGATACTCTTAAGAAGGCAAGCTACATGCTTGATGTGGAAGACCTCAATAATAACGGCAAGACTGATGATGAATTACTTCTTGACAGTTTAGAAATACCGAAGAATCTTCACCCGCAATTATTCCTAAGCTACCGTTATACATGGAAAAACGCTTATGTCTACAGTAACCCATCATATGTTCGATTCCCTTATTCTCAAGATTCACTGTGGGCAATTGTATTTGGCGATACCGTTATGACACGACATATTGAATATTCAGAGAAATTCATGGATGAGATTATAGCCGACAAATATGGGGTGATATATACATTTAATGAGGGACCCCCTCTATATTTAACGGGTGCAACAATAAATGGTAAAAAATATGGTACTATTGTAAGTGTAGAGAATGACAAAAGTAGAATACCTAATGATATCATCCTATATAATAACTATCCGAATCCTTTTAACCCCGCTACTACAATTAAATTCGAAATACCTACGCGAACCTTTGTTACATTAAAAGTATTTAATTCGCTCGGGCAGGAAATTACATCTCTCATAAACGAATTTAAGGATGCAGGAATTTATTCTGTTAAGTTTGATGGTAAAAATTTGTCCAGCGGCATTTATTTTTATAGTTTAATCTCAAACAATCACTTTCTAACAAAAAAAATGCTCTTAATCAAATAAGAGCGGGAGGATAACAATGCTAAGAAAGATATCATTATTGTTGATTGTATTTTTAGTTTCACAAAATTTATTTGGTCAAACTAAAAATTCTTTTTGCGGAACCCCCACAACCGTAAAAAATAATACATTGACTGCTTTGAGTAGTCCAACTTCGAGAGGGGGAGCTTACATTACATCTCAGGGAGTATTAAAAGTAGTTGTTGTTTTTATCCAGTTTAAGGATGACTCACAAGCAAGTACTGACTGGCCACTAAATACTTTACCAAATTGGGCATTGAATTTTGTGAATGCCAATCCAGGAAATTCGTTTCCTTATAATAATCTCTCACAATATTTTTATGAAATGTCAAATGGAAATTTTCAACTCATAGGATATGTTTACCCGCAACTGATGATAACAAATTTGAATGAATCTCAATACAATCAAAATCTAGGTGCTGTCAACAATGAGATCCTTACCAGAGTAGACCCGTCAATAGACTTTTCTCAGTTTGATAACTGGAGTGGAGTAAATCCTATCCCGACGGAAATGTTGACATGGTATTTTTAATGTACAGAAATTTTTCCAACACTCTTATTGGAGATACGTGGACGGGCAATGCATATTTATTTTTACCTAATAATCTATCAGTAGATGGAAAAATTATTCGTGCCGGGTTCCCTGGTTCGGGCGTCCAAATGAGGGGCGGATGGCATGGGAATGATTACATTAAATATGTTGCCGCACATGAATTAGGGCACTATTTATTTGGCGGTGGACACATATTTGGAGTTTCAAATTTAGCAATAATGACAGGAGGACCCGTATGGAATTCAAGTAGAGGGATGCATTCATGGGAGCGCTGGAAATTGAATTGGTTGGATTATACTGATGTAAATTCTAATTCTACAGTTACGGCGACTGATTATATGACGACCAGAAATGTATATCGAGCTTCGATAAGTTCTTCGGAATATTATTCGTTTGAGAATAGAGAAAAGATTAGTTCTCATGATTGGGCTGGTGGAAAAGGCGTATATATTTATCACGTTTCTGATTATGGCTATCCACCTACCATTGACGTTCAATGCGCTGATGGCAATTGGGATTTCACAATTAATCCTGGTGCTTATTATCCACTATCTAAATCTCAACCAAATGTGAATGGCAAAAATGAGATGAATTATGATACATGGCTTAACGGTATCGAATACAGATGTATTTTGCCATATTATTACAGAGATGCTGCTTGGGGAGACAATACTGATCCGTTTAATCTTTCATACAATAATGTTTACTCTCCGCAAAGCAACCCGCGTTGCAATTCTAATTTTACAGCTGAAATTACAGGTAATGCAGGGAACAATTATAATATAACTTTTTACTTCACCGATCCCTATGCGGGGTCGCCTTCTAAACCTCAGAACTTGCACTTTACAGGCGCAAATCCAAACCACCCCTCACTTGCTTGGAACTTGAATTCTGAACCAGATATTTCTAGTTATAAAGTGTATCGTAATTATGATAACTCTGTGAGCTGGGATTTAGCCGGCACAATTTCTCATCCGACTAATACTTTTATCGATTATGCGGTTGATTATACAAAACCTATATGGGCAAAGTCAGTTAAATATTATATTACGGCTGTTGATAATACGAATAAATCCTCGGTACCAAGCGATCAAGTTGAAACAAGTGGCACTATGATTCTCCCGAGTATTCAATCGCAAAATTTTGCAGTAGCTTCGTCGAGTGATGAAGTAATTCGTGATTTCGCATTAGTTTCTAATTATCCAAATCCTTTCAATCCAACAACAATAATTAGCTTTTCAGTTCCGCATAAAAGTCAAATCAAGCTAAGTGTGTTTGACGTTCTTGGTCGAGAAGTCTCTATTCTTGCTGATGGAATTTATGAAACGGGCAAATATGAAATTAGTTTTAATGCGTCTAATCTCCCGAGCGGAATTTATTTTTATAACTTAACTAATGGTAGTAGTTCTATTACAAAGAAAATGCTGCTGATTAAGTAGACGATAACGCTGGATAATTTTCTCTAAAGCCGCGGTTGGTTTAACTGATCGCGGCTTTCTTTTTCATCTGCATTTCAAAGACAAAGTTTCAGCAGCAATTTTCATCCAAAACGGGTATCATTTTCTTTTTTTCTTTCTTAGTGCTTTTGCAGCTTTGTGATTTTCTTCTTTGCTGTTCGAATTTTTTTTCTTTGGCGGTAGTATTCTTTTTCTCATAGAGGCAAGTTCTTTTTCAACT
>JAMCWE010000141.1 GCA_023475265.1 Bacteroidota bacterium | reverse complement strand
GGGATGGAAAGGTAATATTTAAGGATGATGAGGCGAAGCGTAAATTATTTATTTTAACCGATGGCGAAGACAATACTACGCCGCCGCAAACGCCTCCTGAGCTGCCGGCAAACCCGAGCTGAGGATAGTGTTTAATTGTTCCGTTTGAGGATGTCCGAAAAGTTCTTCAACATTCGTCTATATTCCTTGTTCGATATTCAAAATCATTTCTGAATAACGAATATCGATTAACGAATGTTGAAGTCAGAAGTTCTTTCCGGACAACCTCAGTTATTTTCATGAAACTGATAAAAATATTTTTTAAATTACATTTAGAGCAGATGAGTATTTATTAATTATTACTCAATATTTAAATGGGGTTCGTTATGAAAATAAAATATTTTTTGTTTGCTTTACTACTTCCAGATATTTCCATTTCTTATTTATCTTTTTATGAAACAAAGGCACAAGTAACAACGGATACGCTTTATTATTTGCCTGACACTGCAAGGTTTATTGATCATTATTTGATTGCGGAAGAAATTTATAACATTCATACAAGATTTTCTCCGCCCACCGGATGGGAATCATATAAAGTAAAAGAAATTCAGTTTCTATTTTCTTCAATGATAATTGGCGATACTTTGAAATCATTAAACTTTTACAAGGATACTTTAAAAACACTAGTTTATTCCCAACCGGTAAATAAAAAAATAGATTCATCTGATGTTTATCCGAATTGGTTTAAATATGACTTCCCGGAAAACATAACTGTAATGACTGGTGAAATAGAATTTAGTTCAGCTCTGAATTCCGTCTTCGAATTTTGTATAACTTACCAAGGTTTTTTCAGTGGTAAAACCATCGGCTTCTATGAGAATTTACAAAATTGGAGTACAACCCAGGATAGGCCTATCAAACTTGTAATCGAAAAAATATATACAGATGTAAAAGACAAAGAAGTAATGTTTTCTGATTTTAAATTAGAACAAAACTATCCCAATCCCTTCAATCCATCAACCAAAATAAAATACCAAATTCCCAAAACTGGATTGGTGCAGCTAAAAGTTTTTGATGTACTTGGAAGAGAAGTAGAAGCCCTTGTAAATGAATATCAAACCGCTGGAGAACATTCGGTTCAGTTCTCCTCATCCAACAGCCAACCCGCGTCGACGAGTCGAAGACGAAGCGAGCAGACAACAAACCACAAACAATTACCGAGCGGAGTTTATTTCTACCAGTTGAAAGTTGGGGATTTTATTTATGCAAAGAAAATGATTTTGACTAAATGATATTTACAATGTCTGAAGAGTGATTGATTATGAAAGAATATTTTAAGAAAACAATTATAGTTTATTTTTTAATTCAACCTTTAATCCTTGCGCAGATATTTTCTACTTTGCCGTTTATTACACTCTCCGGTAATAATTATAATATTGATGTTATTAATGCAGGAAGCTTCCAGACAAATGCCAACACAAATTATATATGCTGGGTAAACCAGGAAGATACAAGTTATTCAATATACGTTAAAAAAATTTCAAACGGTCTTTCAGATAATGTTTTAGTATACACAAGCAACAATGAAATTGTCAGGCCAAAAATAGCTTTCTTATCTAACGTTAGTTCAGAAAACTTAAGAATAATTTGGCAGATGAAAACAAAAAATCATTGGCAGATTTTTATGAGAGAGTTAATTATTGATACTTTAACTATTGTAAAAACAATTTCCGATACTCTTAGCGATAATGTAGCCCCTACAATTAGTTCATGGCATATTGCATGGATTAATAACGGAAATATTTTATATCAGGATTTAGATTCACTAAATGCAAAACCTAAAATCTTAGACAGCGTTAATTGTTCGAATCCGGAATTATCCAAATACGACAGTCCTGATGGATTCACAATAGTTTATGAAGAAGGAAGTGAAAATGAAAAACAAATTTATAGTACACGATATGCTTATGCCAGATTCACGGCATACTGGTTTTTTGATACGTTATCTAGAGGTGGAAACAACCTAAAGCCTCATTTTAGTATTGACGGAAGAACTATAAGTTATGAAACATTTATAAATGGGATTTGGAAAGCTGTAAATGAAAGTTTTGCTAGACCCGATACAAGTGAAAATGAATTATATAATTGTCAAAATCCAGATGGATTTTATTATCCCGTTTTAACAAAACAAACGAACTATTATACTCCTTCTTTTATGGTTTATGATTCCGATTCATTGATTGGTAATAAAGAAATTATTCTTAAGCCGACAATGTATTATGTTGATTCAACGATAAACATTTCCCATGCAAACGGAAATGATTATGAACCGCACATTGCTTTTTATTGACCGGAAGACACAACTTTTATCGCAGTGTTTTGGATTCATGATGAAAACGGGAAGAAGGATATTTGGATGGCCAAGTCGGTATATAATCCTAATTTTGGAGCGGTTAAGTCTGAAGACCCAAATATTAAAAAATTTATTCTTGAACAAAACTATCCCAATCCATTTAATCCAACAACAACAATAAAATATTCAATTCCTTCAGCGCGCAGTCCCCTCCTTGGAGGGGCGGGGGGTGGGCTAGTTACACTAAAAGTTTTTGACATACTAGGACGAGAAGTAGCAACGCTTGTAAATGAATATCAAACCGCTGGCGAATATTCGGTTCAATTTACAACAGCCAACAACCAACTACCAAGCGGCGTTTATTTTTATCAACTGAAAGTTGGAGATTATCTTTCAATAAAGAAGATGATAATATTAAAATAATAAATGGAATTATTAAAAAATTAATTCGGGATTCTTTATTTAATTTTTATTTCAAGAGGGAGTTAAGATATGAAAAAGTTAGCGTCATTAGTTTTCTGTTCAATGTTATTCACATGTACATTTGCTCAATCTAGCTGGGAATGGCAAAACCCCCTTCCGCAAGGTAACAATTTATATTCTACTTTTTTTATAAATGAAACAACCGGCTGGGCAGTCGGTGGTGAGACTATCGGCAGCATGAGAGAAGGTGAACTTGGCATAAAAATCCTTCCAACAGGAGGAACGATATTTAAAACCACCAATGGTGGCAAAAACTGGACTGCACAGAACAGCGGAATTATTACCGGATTAAAAGCAGTTTATTTTGTTTCAGCTTCAACCGGCTGGGCTGTTGGCGGCGTTGGAGCGATTATTAAAACTACAAACGGAGGTGAAAGCTGGGTAAAACAGACAGACCCATTAACAGATTCCTTAGATAGTTTTAATTCGGTTTATTTTACTTCAGAATCGATTGGATACGTTGTCGGAGGTCTGACAATTTTCAAAACTACTAACGGCGGAGAAAAATGGAGTTCTCTTCCTAGTCCTGTAGCCGGTACTTATAATTTTTTAAGATCCGTATTTTTTATTAACGATACTACAGGCTGGATTGCCGGTGATCATGGAACTATTTATAAAACTACAGACGGGGGAAATAATTGGATTAAAGAATCAACCGGAATTTCTAAGGAAATGTATTCATCAATTCATTTTATAAATGATTCAACCGGTTTGGTAGCAGGCGGGCAATTCACAGGTCCTTCGCCTTATGGCTGTATTTATAGAACAACTGATGGTGGAAATAATTGGACAAAACAAACTACCGACATCAAATATGCAATTAATTCAGTTCGCTTTACATCTGAACAAATTGGCTGGGCTGTCGGCGGCCGCTCGATGCAATCAAGAACAGGAAGAATTTTTAAAACTACAGACGGCGGAAATAATTGGACAACTTGCACAGATCAACCCCCAAATAATTTATACTCAATCTTTTTTGAATCTGATTCAACCGGATGGATTGTTGGTGAAGATGGAATAATATTAGAAACATCTAATGATGGAAACAATTGGGAAGGACTTTCTAAAGGAACAACTAATACATTGAGATCCTGTTATTTTATTTCAAATTCGACTGGCTGGGCGGTTGGGGATAGCGGCACAATTCTTAAAACTACAAACGGAGGAGAAGACTGGAGTTATCAAGATTGCGGTGGTAAGTACAGTCTGCTCTCTGTGTACTTTATATCCCCAGATATAGGATGGACAGCAGGGAGCAGTCTTTTAAAGACTACCGATGGAGGCAAAAGCTGGGTGAACAAAATTGATTATACAAATATATTTGGTCTTTATTTTACTTCATCCAATAACGGCTGGGCTGTTGGAAGCATAGGAAAAATCTTAAAGACTATTAACGGTGGTGAAACATGGACTGAAATATCAATAAGTAATAATATTCATATAAATTCAGTTTCTTTTGTAAATGATAGTATCGGATGGATGTGCGGCTCCAGCGGAATAATAATGAAAACAACTGATGGCGGAAGCACCTGGATAATTCAAACAAGCGGAACTGAAGATGAATTATATTCAATTGATTTCATGTCTCCTTTAATTGGATGGACGGTGGGCGGCAACGGAACAATCTTAAAAACTATTGATGGTGGAAATAAATGGATTAAACAAAATAGCTGGGTTTATGAATGGTTATACTCGGTTCATTTTATTGATGAATCAACCGGCTGGGCTGCTGGTATGTTAGGAAGAATTTTAAAGACAACTGACGGCGGTGAAAAATGGCTGCTGCAGGAAAATCCGATGGGCGGACTTATTACTAAGCTTAATTCTGTTTTCTTTACATCTTCTAACAATGGATGGGTTGTAGGTGAATATGGAACTATTCTAAAATCATCTGTCGGTGGAGGATCATTTGTAGATCCCTCTGAATTTACTGATGTAAAAGACAACCAAAACAATTTGCCGCAAAAAGATTTTTATTTGTCACAAAACTATCCCAATCCATTTAATCCAACAACAACAATAAAATATACAATACCTTCAACAAATTCTCCCCTCCGTGGAGGGGCTGGGGGTGGGTTAGTAACTCTAAAAGTTTATGACATACTTGGAAGAGAAATAGCAACATTAGTGAATGAAGAAAAACCTTCCGGCAATTACGAAGTAAAATTTGATGGAAGCGGATTGGCAAGCGGCATTTATTTCTATCGGTTGAAAGTTGGTGGATATATTTTAACAAAGAAAATGACTATAATAAAATAAGAAGATATCTTGAAAGGAGAAAGAAATGTGCAAGCAGATAATGAAGCAGCTAAAATATATTCTAATTACCAGCTTCTCTTTATCCTCATTTTTATTCGCACAGTTTCCCCTGGAAATTAATAATAGATGGGATTTCGCAGCCGGTGAGTGGTGGAATGGACAAACTATCGGAAAGTCAGACACAATATCTTTTAGAATTACTTCTGATACTGTAATGCCGAATGGTAATAGATATTATAAAATATTTCCAGACAATTGGTTTAATAATTTTCTTCGTGCTGATTCAATTGGTATTTATTGTTATGATACTGTTAATAATAAAGAATGGCTATTTTATAAATACGCTTTAGAACCTGCTTATCAAAAGTATCCTAATGCTGAACATTTAAATATAAGTTATCTAAAAGATACTGCTGATACGACTTGGTACTTAAAAATTTATAAGTGGACTGATTACAAACTATTATTATTCGGCGACAGCACAAAGATATATTCATTTTATTATGATACCGGATTGGATAACAGCCATTTTATTAATATAAGTCCGCAATACGGATTTATAGGAATAGAACAAGGAAATTATTCTTCTAATTTTAGTCTGAATTTGATAGGATGTGAACTCTCAGGCAAAAGTTATGGCACATTAACTTCTGTTAAAGAAGAGAAATTATCTTTAGAAAAATATACCCTATACCAAAACTACCCCAACCCATTCAATCCGTCAACAACAATAAAATATCAAATACCAAAATCCGGATTGGTGCAGCTAAAAATTTACGATATTCTAGGACGAGAAGTAGCAACACTTGTAAATGAAGAAAAACCTTCCGGCAATTACGAAGTAACATTTGATGGAAGCAAGTTGGCTAGTGGAGTATACTATTACCAACTAAATGCTGGAGATTTTATTTCATCGAAGAAAATGATAATTCTAAAATAATTTAAAGTATTAAAACCAGATTAATTAAATAATAGTGTATTAGCGTTAGTCTATGAAGTGAAGGATTGAGCAGACTTTAAAGGAGGTTGATATGATATTAAAGAAAATTATCAAATTAATTTACTTCTTTATCCTAAGCTTGATTATAATTCAGCCTTCCTTTGCTCAGCAGGGCGGAGTAATTATTTATTCTAACTCATTCGAATCTCCGCAGGATACGATAGGATGGAGTGGGTATGGTATGATAAATTTTAATTCCGACGTACCGCCTGATGGAGGGAATCAATCACTCTATATCTCCGGTGGATGTTTTGTCCCTCATGCACAGATCGAATTAGGGCCATTTTATAAAGATGGATATTATATACTTCAATGTTGGGGAAAGGATCTTCAAATTGGTGGAGCTGTTTCTATTAATGTAATGGATAGTATTTCCAACCAGGTTAATGTTGTGGTTAATAATAAGGAATGGACTCATTATGAGAGCGCTGAAACTTTATTTTGCTCGTCAGGAAATAAAATTGTTCTTTCAATAATTGCTGGAGGATTTATTCCAAGTGCTATACTTGTTGATTTAATCGAGATAGTAAAAGTAAGTCATCCAACATCAGTCGCAAAAAATAATGATAAAAATAGGACTCATACTTTTGAGTTGCTTCAGAACTACCCCAATCCATTTAATCCATCTACAACAATTAGCTATCAGCTTTCAACAGTCAGCAAAGTCAGCCTGAAAGTTTATGATGTTCTCGGAAGAGAAGTAGCTGCACTCGTAAATGAAGTTCAATCGGCAGGAGAACACAGTACGCAATTTGAAGTAGGCAATAGGCAAATACCAAGCGGAGTGTATTTCTATCAATTGAAATCCGGCGAATATATTTCGACTAAGAAGATGATAATTCTAAAATGATTCTCGATTAGTGATAAATTAACCGATGAAATAAAATATCATTTTATAAATACAAAATATTGTAATTGCGCTTCACTTATTATTTAATTAGCTTTTATAATAAAGATAACATTTAATATGACAGATTATAAATCAATAATAAAACGTAATTCAAACAAGAGATTTGGAAAACCCTGCATTCGCGACACAAGGATTACTGTTTATGATGTATTAAGCTGGTTAGCAGCCGGTATGACGTATAATGAAATTATCGCAGATTTCCCTGAATTAACGATTGAAGATATTAAGGCATGTTTAGCTTTTGCCGCTGATAGAGAACATAAACTACTATATGCTTAATGAAACTTCTTTTCGACCAAAACATTTCTTATCGAATAATTAATAAATTACCGGATTCATTTGCAGATTGTAGACAAGTCAGCCATGTAGGCTTGAAAAATTGTGAAGATATTGATATATGGGAATATGCATTAAGTGAGAATTTCGTAATCGTGACTTTCAATTCGGATTTTTATGATATTAGTCTTATTAAAGGATGTCCACCTAAGATAATTTGGTTAAAGACAGGAAACTTGACGACAAATGAAATTGTTGAAAAGTTGGCACGAAATATTGAAGCGATTAATGATTTTGTGAATAATCCGGAACAGTCAGAAATTGCATGTTTAGTGATTGAATAAGAAATGGAAATAATAATAAAATTGGTTTACATCTTTCTAGGCAGCTTATAACATTTATAGATGAAGAAAAATATACCGGAAAAAATTATATAACTACCTATAAACTATACACAACTACCTAAAACCCATTATCGGTTTTCTTGACTACATAAACCCATTTTTCTATATTTGAACTCGATTTTTCGATATATTACAGAAAAAAAGCTTTGAGTCAGTATAATAAAACAATCCTTCCGAACGGAATAAAAATAATTTCAGAGACGATCCCGTACGTTAAATCTTTTTCTCTGGGATTTTGGTTTAATGTAGGTTCTCGTGACGAAAACTCCCACAATAACGGAATTACCCATTTCATCGAACACATGCTTTTTAAAGGAACAAAGAAACGTTCCGCAAAAAAAATTGCCGACGATATTGAATCTGCCGGAGGATACCTCAATGCTTTTACTTCAAAAGAAAATACTTGCTATTATGGACGTGGATTAAGCAGTCATCTTGAAAAAACTTTTGACGTACTTTCCGATATGATTCAGTTTCCCGCCTTCAAGCCAGCCGAAATTAAAAAAGAAGGCAGTGTTGTTATTGATGAGCTTCATGATATTGAAGATAATCCGGAAGAATTAATTTTTGACAAGTTTGAAGAAATTATTTTTGGAGGAAACAGCTTAAGTCTCCCTATTATCGGAACGGAAGAAAATCTGAAAAAGTTTAATCAGCTCGATCTTTTTAACTTTGTAAAAGAAAAATACGGATTTAATAAATTGATCATTGCCGCTTCAGGCACTGTTGATCATAATAATCTGTTGAAGCTTGCCGATAAATATATTAAAAAGGATTTAGGAAATTCATCTTTAAGAAGAAAACACAATCATGTAAACGGTTTATCTTCAAAGCTGGAAATTATCGATAAAGAAATTCAACAAGTTCATGCTATAATTGGCAGAGCAACCGATGGTTACAAAAGTGAAAAAAGAACAATTGCCTTGGTACTTTCACAAATACTTGGTGAGGGCAGCAGTTCTAGATTATTCCAATCAGTAAGAGAAAGAAACGGAATTGCATATCAAATCAATTCATTCCTAAATTCATTTTACGATGTATCGGCGTTCGGAGTTTATTTTTCTACTAACGAAAAAATGATGGATAAGGCTTTATCGATAGTTTTGAAAGAATTTAAAAAATTAAAAGACACAAATATTTCTGATCGTGAATTAAAGAAAGCAAAAGAATCGATAAAGGGGAATCTGTTATTAAGCCTGGAAAGTACCTCGAACAGGATGATAAGGATGACCCAATCCGAATTATATTTTAACAGAATAAAATCAACTGATGAGGTTATAAAAAGCATTGATGCGGTGACTAAAGAAAATGTTCTCGAAGCTGCAAACGAATTGCTAGATGAAAAAACCTTCATCAAATTAATAATAAAATCAAAAAATGCATTAATAAAATCAGCAGCGTAGCCTGCCATGTCGGCAGACAGGCTGATTAGAAAAAGAGGTTAAAAAATGTTAATTGGAGTTCCAAAAGAAATCAAAGCAAATGAGAATAGAGTTGCTCTTCTACCCGTAGGCGCCTCTACTCTAATTAAAAACGGACATAAAGTTGTAGTTGAAACAAATGCCGGAGCAGGCAGCGGTTTTTCAGATGCCGATTATAAAGCTGTCGGTGCAGAAATAGCTAACTCTGCAAAAGAAGTTTATTCTACAGCCGATATGATTATGAAAGTAAAAGAACCGATCGCACAAGAATATAGCTTGATACGAAACGGACAAATATTATTTACATATTTTCACTTTGCAGCAAGCAAAGAATTAACCGAAGCAATGATAAAAGCAAAAGGAATTTGTATTGCTTACGAGACTGTTCAGAAAGCTGATAGATCATTGCCGTTATTAATCCCTATGAGCGAAGTTGCCGGTAGAATGGCTCCGCAAGAAGGTGCTAAGTATCTTGAAAAAGCAATGGGCGGAAGAGGAATTCTGCTTGGTGGAGTTCCAGGTACAGGCCCGGCTGAAGTAATGGTTCTTGGAGGCGGAATTGTTGGAACAAACGCTGCAAAAATTGCTGCTGGTTTTGGCGCAAAGGTTACAATCTATGATAACAATTTATACAGATTAAGATATTTAGATGATGTAATGCCTGCAAACGTAACAACAATGATGTCGAATGACTATTACATTAGAACCGGATTACCAAAAGCTGATCTAGTAATTGGAGCTGTTTTAATTCCGGGAACAAAAGCTCCTAAGCTTGTAACAAAAGATATGTTAAATTTGATGAAAGAAGGATCGGTAATTGTCGATGTTTCTGTAGATCAAGGCGGCTGTATTGAAACATGCAAGCCGACTACACATGAAAATCCGACTTACACTGTAGAAGGTGTTCTTCATTACTGCGTTGCAAATATGCCCGGCGCTGTTCCGCATACTTCAACATTGGCTTTGACAAATGCTACTTTACCGTATGCAGTTGAAATAGCAAATAAAGGTTATGAGAAAGCTATTACATCAAATCCGGAAATTAAACTCGGACTAAATATGATTGACGGAAAGATAACATACAAAGGCGTTGCGGATGCTTTTGATTTTGAATATCATCCGGTCGATTCAATTGTAAAATAAGTTCATTTAATTTAATAATCTTGCTCTTACCCTTAACCGGATTTTATAGAGTAAGAGTAAGGTACGAGCAAGAGTAAGAAAGAAAAACATGCAGAAACTTTCTTAAAGTTAAGTACAGATTGACAATAATAATTAAGAAGCAAAGAGAAAAATATGTATGAGGTCAAATCAAATAAAAATGTAACCTTTTATTAGGTCTTTATGCCCACAATACTTAAAATAGGTCCGTATCGTTTTTTCTTTTATGCAAACGATAAAAATGAACCTTGCCACATACATATTGAAAGAGAAGATAAGATTGCAAAATTTTGGTTAGAGCCTGGTAGATTGGAATACAGCGGCGGCTTTAATAGAAAAGAGATAAAGAGAATACAAGATATTGTTGAAAAACAACAAAAAAAATTAATTGAGAAATGGTATGAGTACTTTAGCGATTGAGATTCAAATACCGTATGGTAAAAATATTACCGTAACAAATGATACTTTAAGTGTAGAATTAAATGATGGAAGAAGCATTTCTGTTCCTTTAGCGTGGTATCCAAGACTTCTAAATGCAACTAAACAAGAACGTAACAATTGGAGATTGATTGGTAAGGGATACGGAATTCATTGGGAAGATATTGATGAAGATATTAGTATTGAAGGACTCTTAGCTGGAAAACCATCAGGTGAAAGTCAGTTATCATTTAAAAAATGGCTGGAACATCGTAAGCAAAAATAATGCTTGAAGCGAGTTAGTAAGAAAAAAATAAAGACATACAGGAAGGATAAATGCCCAAAATAGTTATTGATGGAAAAGAGATTGAGTTTAAGCAAGGACAAACAATAATTCAGGCTGCTAAAGATAATGGAATAAATATTCCGCATTTCTGCTGGCATGAAAGCTTATCGGTTTCCGGAAACTGCCGTGTATGTTTAGTTGAAGTTGAAAAAATGCCGAAGCTGGTAATCGCTTGTTCAACAACTGCCGCCGATGGAATGGTTGTTCATACTGCATCTGAAAAAACCTTAAGTGCAAGAAATGCTGTAATGGAATTCCTTCTAATAAATCATCCTCTCGATTGTCCGATTTGCGATGAAGCCGGCGAATGCAAATTGCAGGATTACGCTTATTCCCATAGCGTTGGTGAAAGCCGTTTTGTTGAAGAAAAAACTCATAAAGATAAACGAGTTCCTTTAGGCCCTTATGTTATGTTTGACGGAGACCGTTGTATTTCATGTTCAAGATGCATAAGATTTTGCGATGAGATTGCTAAAGATCCTGAATTAACTTTTGTAAAAAGAGGCGACAGAGTTACAATCGTAACTTTCCCCGGCGAAGAATTGGATAATCCATATTCATTAAATGTAACTGATATTTGTCCAGTTGGTGCACTGACTAACCGCGACTTTAGATTCAAAGCACGAGTTTGGGATATGTCGGCAAATAAAACTATTTGCCATGGCTGTTCCCGCGGATGCAATATTGAACTATGGGTTAGAAACAACGAGATTCTAAGAATTACTCCACGTCAAAATGATGCTGTTAATAATTTTTGGATGTGCGATCATGGAAGAATAAATACTTTTAAATTTGTTAATGCTGAAGATAGAGTCGATGGTCCTCAAATAAGAAAAGAAGGTTCGCTTTCAAAAGTTGAATGGGAAGAAGCATATAATTTCGCTGCTGCTGAGTTAAAGAAATTTTCTAAAAATGAAATTGCATTTATTGGTTCACCTTATGCAACTCTTGAAGATAATTATGTCCTTGCAAAATTCACTGCATCATTTGGATCAAAGAATATTGATTTTATAAGACACATCGACTCATCATTTGAAGATGACATCTTAAGAAAAGAAGATCTCACACCAAACAGTCTTGGCGCGGAAGCTGTCGGAGTTAAGCCTGGTAAAGACGGATTAAATCTTGAAGGCGTCATTAAAGGAATTAAAGAGAAAAAAATAAAAGCTCTTTATTTAATTGAAGACGATATAGTCTCAGCATTTCCAGAATTAGAAGAGTATTTGGCAAAGCTTGATCTCTTAATTGTTCATGCGACTAACTTTAATAAAACCACAGCTTTAGCTGATATAATTTTTCCGGCTGCAGCTTATGCTGAAAAGAATGGAACCGTAGTTAATTTCCAGGGAAGAGTACAAAGATTAAAGCCAGCAATATCAACAGTAGAAACCGATAGAGCTCTTGATGGAATGTCAATGAGCAGGCTTGATAAATTCGGAACCAAATATGACAGATGGGCGCAAGGTCATAAATACGATTCAAAATCAACTTGGAAAATTATTTCTGCCTTATCAAATGTTTTAGGAAATAAAATAAAATTTAATATGGCTGAAGAAGTATTTGATGAAATTTCTAAGACAATAACTGCTTTTAGTGGATTAGATTATGATGTAATTGGTGAACTTGGAGCTCAATCGAAATTACAAGCTATTGAAAAAAATGTTAACGCATAACCGGAGCTAATAATTAAATGAATATTTTGGGAATAATAATTTTTACATTTATTAAAATTTTAATTGTTCTAAGCGTAATGCTTCTTACCGTATCGTATCTTGTTTATTTTGAAAGAAGAGTAAGTGCATGGGCTCAAAATAGACTTGGACCAAATCGTGTAGGTTGGGAAGGAGTTCTTCAACCATTCGCAGATGTTTTGAAACTTCTACTTAAGGAAGATATTGTTCCAAATGTTGCGAATAAACCAATTCATACTTTAGCCCCAATTATAGCTTTGTTCGTTGCATTTACAACTTATGCTGTAATTCCTTTTGGTCCGACTGTAACAATTTTAGGATATTCAATTCCATTGGTTGTCGCAGATATTAACATGGGAGTTCTATACGTTCTTGCACTAACATCTTTGGGAGTTTATGCAATAACATTTGCGGGCTGGTCCTCGGGAAGCAAATATTCTTTATTAGGCGGAATCAGATCTTCAGCTCAAATGATTTCTTATGAAATATCGATGGGGTTTTCAGTTGGCGGAGTTTTGCTTCTTGCAGGTTCTTTACGACCTGAAGCAATTGTTGATTCCCAAGTGGGTTGGATGTGGAATGCAATTCTTCAGCCAATAGGATTTATAACTTTTCTTGTATCATCATTTGCAGAAACAAACCGTTTACCTTTCGATTTACCTGAAGCAGAGCCTGAACTTGTCGGCGGTTATCATACAGAATACAGCAGTATGAAATTTGCGGGTTTCTTCCTGGCTGAATATGCAAATATGATTGTGGCAAGTGCAATGATTGTTACACTATATCTTGGCGGTTGGAGATTCCCTTATCTCGAATCATTTGGATTATCAAACGGACTATTTGCAATTATTTCCGTCATAACTTTTTGTGTTAAAGTTGCAGCATTACTTTTCTTCTTTATTTGGGTGCGATGGAGTATACCTAGATTTAGATATGACCAATTGATGAACCTTGGTTGGAAGGTGATGTTCCCTCTTTCACTATTGAATATTGTTTGGGTTGCAATTTTAATTATGGTATTTAAACTATAACTACTTGAACTTAAACTTGATCTTGAACATGAACATGATCCCGAATTCAGAATGCTATTAGTGCCAGTTTAAGATCAAGATCAAGTGTAAGAAATTTAAGGAACATTATGGCAGTAAAGAAAAGAGAAAAAGATTTAACATTTTTAGAAAAGATATATATAGTTGAGATCGTAAAAGGCTTATCATTAACTTTGAAGAATATGTTCAAGCCAAAGTTTACGATGAAATATCCTGAAGAAAAATTTATCCCGCCTGCATCTTACCGCGGCAGGCCAGTGCTTGTAATGGATGAAAATGGTGAAGAACGTTGTGTAGCTTGCGGATTGTGTTCAAGAGTTTGCCCGGCGCTTGCAATCGAAGTTCAAGCCGGAGAAACTAGCAGAGAAAAAGAAAGATATCCTGAAAGATTTGAAATAAATATGTTGAGATGCATCTTTTGCGGGCTTTGCGAGGAAGTTTGTCCTGAAGAAGCAATTGTAATGAGCAAAGATTACGAATTAGCTTTTGATCGAAGAGCGGATGCAATTTACGGAAAAGATAAATTATTAGTCCCCATAAATCAGCTTAAAGATAGAATTGAATTTCTAAGGAGTTATAAATAAACATATATTTAGAAGTAAGTTTTTAGTTTAGAAATTAAAAACATTTTAAAATTTACGAATTTCGGAATTAATTAATTAAGAGGGAGAATGCTTTCAAAAATATTTTCGAGCGCAACAATCGGCATAGATGCCTACCTGGTAGAAGTTGAAACAAACGTTGAAAAACAAATTCCCGGCTTTACTATAGTCGGTCTTCCAGATAATGTGGTTAAAGAAAGTAAAGAAAGAGTTGTTACTGCAATTAAAAACAGCGGGTATGAATTTCCTATAAAAAAGATTACTATAAATTTAGCTCCTGCTGATATAAAGAAAGAAGGGAGTTCTTTCGATCTTTCAATTGCAGTCGGCTTGCTGGCAGCATTTGAAAATGTACCTGCCGATCAGCTTGAGGATACAATTTTTCTCGGTGAGCTATCGCTTGACGGCAAGCTTAGACCGATAAAAGGCGCACTTCCAATTTCAGTTGAAGCAAAAAGGAAAAATATTAAGCGGATTATTCTTCCGAAAGATTCTGCCAGCGAAGCTTCAATCGTTGACGGCGTTGATGTTTTTGGGATGGAAAATCTCACCGAGGTAGTTGAATTTTTGAATGGGGGAATTCAAGTTGAAAAAACCATTACCGATAAGGAAAAATTATTTTCACAAATTAATTTATACCAGCTGGATTTTTCTGATGTAAAGGGACAGGAAAATGTAAAGCGCGCTTTGGAAGTTGCCGCTGCCGGTGCTCATAATATAATTATGATTGGGCCGCCCGGCTCCGGTAAGACGATGCTTGCTAAAAGAATTCCTACAATCCTTCCACCGATGACTTTGGAGGAAGCACTGGAGACAACGAAAATTCATTCGGTTGCAGGAATAATTCCTAAAGATCAACCGCTTGTTACCGAGCGGCCATACCGCAGCCCTCATCATACGGTTTCTGATGCTGCGCTTGTGGGCGGCGGCTCTTTTCCGCGACCCGGCGAAGTTTCTTATGCTCATCATGGAGTATTATTTTTGGATGAGCTGCCGGAGTTCAAAAAAAATGTTCTGGAAGTTTTGCGTCAGCCGCTTGAAGATTCTAAGGTAACCGTCAGCCGTTCTAAATTGTCGCTTGAGTTTCCTGCAAACTTTATGCTTGCTGCCGCGATGAATCCATGTCCATGCGGTTATTATACTGATCCGGCAAAGGAATGCACCTGCGCGCCGCCGCAAATACAAAAATATATGGCAAGAATTTCGGGTCCGCTTTTAGATAGAATTGATATTCATATCGAAGTTCCGGCGGTGAAGTACAAAGATATTTCCGCTGAGTCAAAGGGGGAAACATCAACTCAAATAAGAGAACGAGTAATCAAAGCAAGAAAGGTTCAGTTGAACAGGTTTGCTCATCTGAAAAATATTTTTACAAACGGCGATATGGGCTCTAAAGAAGTGCGGCAATATTGCCGTATCGATTCCGCAGGTTCTGATCTGTTAAAGATGGCGATGACAAAGCTCGGACTCTCGGCAAGAGCTTATGATAGAATATTAAAAGTCAGCAGAACAATTGCTGATCTTGATGATTCCGAAAATATTTTATCCCAGCATATAAGTGAGGCTATTCAATACAGAAGTTTGGACAGAGAGTTATGGAAACACTGAGACTATTTAATATAAGTTGTTAATTAGTAGATATTAAACCAAAACTTAAATAGTTAAATTAATTTATTATATTTTAGTTAAGTGATAATTATGATTACATAAAATAAGATTAGGAAAAATAAAATGAAAACAAAGAAGTTAATTGACGAAGTAATATCACTGCCAGTTGAGGAAAGAGCTTTAATTGCCGATTCTATTCTTAGAAGTCTTAATCCTGTAGAATCTGATATTGATAAAAAATGGATAAAGATAGCGAAAGAACGTTTGAAAGAGTTGAAGTCGGGAAAGGTTAAATCTATCCCCGGTGATGAAGTATTTAATAAAATCCGGCAGAGATACTCTTCATGACTTATTCATTTCATCCAAAAGCAGAGTCAGAATTAATTCAAGCTATTGATTATTATGAAGACATCGAAAAAGGTTTAGGATATGAATTTACTTTTGAAATATATTCAACCGTTGAAAGAGTCTTAGCACATCCAATAGCTTGGCCTGTTTTAGATGACAATATAAGAAGAGCACTCGTAAGAAGATTCCCTTACGGTATTATTTATTCATAAATTGAAGAAGAAATTTTTATCATAGCAGTTATGCATCTAAATAGGGATCCTTATTATTGGATGAATAGAATATAAAAAAGTAAACCTCACAATCAACGGAAACATTAAAGCATGTGAAATAAAATCTCTGCTAAAGAAAATCATTTTAATACTTAGGCATTTTTTTATCTATTTTATTTGCCCATTCCATTATTCCTCCCGAAAGATTTTTTACACTCTTGAATCCTGCTTGTTTCAAGAACTCAACTGCCTCTGCACTTCTTATTCCGCTTCTGCAATACACAACAGTGTCTTTAGATGAATCAAGCTCGCGTATTCTGTCCGGGAGATCATTTAACGGAATTAAATAACCGCCGAGATTACATATTTCATATTCATACGCTTCACGGACATCAAGCATGAAAATGTCTTCGATGTTATTTAGCTTTGCTTGTAATTCTTCAACGGTAATTTCATCAGCATTAATGTTTGATCCTTCGGCTGAAGGCGAGACGCCGCAGAACAATTCATAATCTATCAATTCATGAATGGTTGGATTCTCTCCGCAAATTGGGCAACCGGGATCTTTATGAAAACTTAATTCTTCGAACTTTAATTTCAATGCATCAAAAAGCAAAAGCCTTCCGATCAAAGAATCTCCCTTGCCGATAATTAATTTTATTGCTTCCAATGCCTGAAGCGATCCGATAATTCCGGGAAGAATTCCCAATACACCGGCTTCTGCGCAGTTTGGAACTAATTCCGGCGGCGGTGCAGGAAATAAGCAGCGATAGCATGGGCCTTTTCCCGGATTGAAAACAGTAACTTGTCCGTCAAAGCGAAGGATACTCCCGTATACAAATGGCTTATTCAAAAAAACGCAGGCATCGTTGATAAGATACCGGGCTGGAAAGTTATCCGTACCGTCAACAACCATGTCGTATTTTGAAATTATATCAAATGCATTTCCCGATGTTAAGCGTGTTTCATAAGTTTCGACTTTTACATTTTGATTTATCGCTTCAATTTTTTCTTTTGCAGATTCAAGCTTAGATCTGCCGACATCTTTAGTTGAGTGAATGATTTGTCTTTGAAGATTTGTTACGTCGACAGTATCGAAATCAACAACGCCTAATCTACCAACACCGGCTGCAGCAAGATATAATCCAGCAGGCGAACCGAGTCCGCCAGCGCCAATTATCAATACGCTTGCAGCTTTAAGCTTTTCCTGTCCTGCCATCCCGACTTCAGGTATGATAATGTGGCGGCTATACCGCAGTATTTCTTCATTTGATAATTTAATTGCCATACTTTTGTCTACCTTTTTCTTATCTCAGTTCTTATAATTGATTAAAAATATTGGTAATTATATATAATCCAACTAAACTGAAAACTAACGATAACTGAGAATTAAATATGAACTACTTTAATGCAATAAACAAAATAATAATTGATTCAGTTGTTCTTCCTTTCAAGAGTGAAAAAATAAATATGAGCTTCGGATGTTACGGCTGCCGCGACTCAACCGATGAAAAACCTAACGAAGCAGTTATTTGCGAAGAGAATGGAATAAATGACTCAACTTAAAGTTGATTATTAAAAGATTCACACTAAGTAAACATTATTATTTTTGAAGAAGTTTAAGGTCAGGTCTTGAAGTTTAAAAATTTTCCTTTATCTTTGCATCCGAAACTTCTAGAGGTGCTTCCTAAATTTTTGGGAGGCTGAGATTACACTCTCTGAACCTGATGTAGATAATGCTACCGTAGGGAATAAGTTTGACAAAACTTTTCTTCTCTGCCGCTCTAAAAGATTTCACAAATAAAAATTCTTACTTAAATGTCTCATGAGCTATCATGATCTTTATAAATGATAAGGAATATTCATATCCTGAACAAAAAAAATTAATATCTGTTCTCCAGGAACTGGATCTTGTTACTCTTCAAGGAATAGCAGTAGCAATTAATAACATCGTTATACCTAAAGCCGAATGGGATAATTATCCTATAAAGGATGATGACAAAATCATAATAATAAAGGCTGCACAAGGAGGGTAACAAAATTATTTTAAATCCAATCAAACATCAAAACAAGGAAAGGAAATTATGAATAAAGAGATTATGCCGGTACAGAAAATTATTTCCAGGGAACCTTTTCCTTCCTCAGAAAAAATTTATGTGGATGGTAAGCTGCATGATGTCAAAGTTGCAATGCGAAAGATAACTTTAACCGACACAAAGATTGGTGGTAAAACTCATGAAAATAACTTACCGGTTTTTGTTTATGATACAAGCGGTCCTTACACAGATTCTAATATTGAAATAGATGTAAGAAAAGGAATAAACCGGTTAAGAGAGAAATGGATTTTGCAGCGGAGCGATGTGGAAGAAGTAGATTCCGCAAGCG
Organism: Bacteroidota bacterium; assembly: GCA_023475265.1. Classification (GTDB taxonomy): domain Bacteria; phylum Bacteroidota; class Ignavibacteria; order Ignavibacteriales; family Ignavibacteriaceae; genus FEN-1297. The sequence goes on along the minus strand of JAMCWE010000141.1, from coordinate 5,764 downwards.
AATATACTAAAGCGAGGTTAAATGATAAAAACTTAACTCAGTTAAGATTTGAAAATATCAAAAAGCCGTTTAGAGCTAAAGCTGGAAGAAATGTTTCTCAGATGCATTATGCGCGTAAAGGCATAATTACTCCTGAAATGGAGTATGTTGCTGTACGTGAAAATCAATTAACGAATAAAATGTATGAGCAATTTATTGGCATAGCCACAAGTCAGCATAAGGGAAACAGCTTTGGAGCCCGCATACCAAAATATATTACACCTGAATTTGTGCGAGACGAAATAGCAGCAGGAAGAGCAATCATTCCGAGTAATATTAATCATCCTGAAAGCGAACCGATGATTATCGGCAGAAATTTTCTTGTTAAAATTAATGCAAATATCGGCAACTCCGCTGTTACCTCAAGTATTGAGGAAGAAGTGGAGAAAGCTGTATGGGCTTGCCGATGGGGCGCAGATACAATAATGGATTTATCAACAGGAAAAAATATTCACGAAACACGCGAGTGGATAATCAGAAATTCTCCTGTGCCGATTGGAACAGTACCAATTTACCAGGCTTTAGAGAAAGTCAATGGAAAAGCAGAAGAATTAACTTGGGAAATTTTTAGAGACACTCTTATCGAACAAGCTGAACAAGGCGTAGACTATTTTACAATTCATGCCGGAGTTCTCTTAAGATATATTCCTCTAACCGCAAAACGCGTAACAGGAATTGTTTCCAGAGGCGGTTCAATTCTTGCCAAATGGTGTTTAGCGCATCATAAAGAAAATTTCTTGTACACGCATTTCGAAGAAATCTGTGAGATAATGAAATCATATGATGTTGCATTTTCACTTGGGGATGGATTGCGTCCGGGTTCAATTGCAGACGCGAATGACAAAGCACAATTTGCAGAATTAGAAACGCTCGGTGAGTTAACAAAAATTGCATGGAATCATGATGTTCAGGTAATGATAGAAGGACCCGGTCACGTTCCAATGCAATTAATAAAAGAAAATATGGATAAAGAATTAAAGGAATGCCATGAAGCTCCTTTTTATACTTTAGGACCATTAACGACAGATATAGCGCCGGGTTATGACCATATTACTTCTGCAATTGGCGCGGCTATGATTGGATGGTTTGGCACTGCGATGCTGTGCTATGTAACTCCCAAAGAACATTTGGGTCTACCTAATAAGAAAGATGTAAAAGACGGAGTAATCACTTACAAAATTGCTGCACACGCTGCCGATATTGCAAAGGGACATCCCGGTGCGCAATTGAGAGACTATGCATTAAGTAAAGCTCGTTTCGAATTCCGATGGGAGGATCAATTTAATTTATCTTTTGATCCAGTTACAGCGCGTGAATTTCATGATGAAACCTTGCCTGCAGAGGGAGCTAAAGTTTCTCACTTCTGTTCTATGTGCGGTCCTCATTTCTGCTCAATGCAAATTACACAGGATGTAAGAGACTATGCTGATAAAATAAATTCTGCCGGTGAAGAAGCATTGAAAAAAGGAATGGAAGAGAAGTCAAAAGAATTTGTCGACTCAGGGAGTGAAATTTATTTATAAAATGAAATTTGTCGTTATATCTCCTCCTTATAATATTGAAGGAGAAATTGAATTACTTAGATGTTTATTTGATGACGGATTAGAATATTTCCATTTGCGTAAGCCCGGTATTGATTCTGCTATTCTGGAAAAATCTTTGATAGATTATTTGGAACAGTTGCCAAAGAAATATCACGATAAAATAATTCTTCATTCAAATTATGATTTGGTAAATAGATATAATTTGAAAGGAGTGCATTATACCAAAAATAATCTGCCGGTCAAGAATATTAACAACCGCCGCCATCAGTCAGCTTCTTTCCATACAATTGATGAAGTTGAGAAAAATGAGTTTCCATACAACTACGTTTTCTTAAGTCCGGTCTTCGACAGTATATCAAAGCAGAATTATAAAAGTAATTTTGATTTAACAACCATCTCAAATTTTCTTAAAAGCAATAATGAGCACGTTGAAGTAATTGCTTTGGGAGGTATTGATGAAAACACTGTTCTTCAAGCTTATGAATCGGGCTTTAAAGGAGTGGCTGTATTAGGTGCTGTTTGGAAAACCTTTGAAGAGACTAAAAGTATCAATGAGACGATTAAAAAATTCAATAAGATAAAAGAACTATGTCTGAAAAGCGCCCTTATGTTTTAAGCATTGCCGGTTTTGATCCTAGCGGAGGTGCAGGTATAACCGCCGATATAAAAACTTTTGAAGCCAATAAAGTTTATGGACTCGGAATTTGTTCTGCGTTAACTTTTCAAAATGATGAGAATTTTGAAGGAGTAGATTGGATATCTCTTGAAAAGATTATCAAACAAATTGAGATGATGCAAAAGAAATATAGAATTGATTGGATTAAGATAGGGTTGATAGAAAACTTTGATGTTTTAGAAAAACTTGTTTTGTATCTGAAAGAAATCTTTAAAGGTTGCAAAATAATTTGGGATCCGATACTCAACGCAAGCGCCGGATTTATTTTTCATGAAAGTATTGAAGTGAACAGGTTAGAAATTTTAGCCAGGAATTTATTTTTAATCACCCCGAATTGGGATGAAATACAAAAGCTATATCCCGGTAAAGAGCCTCTTGATGGAGCTAAAAGATTAAGCAGGCATTGTAATGTATTCCTAAAGGGAGGACATAACATTAAAGCACCGGGAAGAGATTATTTATTTCTTATTGATTCGGTTAATGCATCCGGTAAGAATTATATTGAAGCTAAAAGCAATGGAAAGATGAATCAATTTTCATTCAGACCTAAGGAAATTATAAAGTATGCTAAACATGGGTCGGGATGTGTTTTGTCTGCGGCTATTACTGCAAACCTAGCGAGAGGATGGAACCTTCATAGAGCATGCTTGAGATCGAAGAATTATATTACAAAGTTTTTATCAAGCAGCGAAAGTCTTTTAGGCTTTCATAAAATTTAAAAGTATGATTTCAAGATTACATTATATAACCCAAGATATTCCAAACTTCACTCATTATGAATTAGTGGAAGAGGCTTGTAAAGGCGGCGCCGATTGGATACAGCTAAGAGTAAAAAATAGCTCTTATAATGAATGGAAAGAATTGGCGTTTAAGACGAAGAAAGTCTGCAATAATTATAATGCAAAATTAATAATTAACGACAATGTAGATATAGCAAAAACTGTAAATGCGGACGGAGTTCATTTAGGGAAAAATGATATGCCTTCGGCTGAAGCCAGAAAGATATTGGGTAACAACTTTATTATTGGCGGAACAGCAAACACTTTTGAAGATGTTGAGAGGCTTAACCAAACCGGTGTTGATTATATAGGCGTGGGACCGTTTAGATATACAACTACAAAAGAAAAGCTAAGTCCAATATTAGGTCTGGATGGATATCAAAACATTTTAAATAAATGTAGAGATAAAGATATAAAAATTCCTATCATTGCAATCGGAGGAATACGACCGGAAGATATCAGCAGTTTGTTTCAAACAGGTATTTATGGTATTGCTGTTTCATCGGCTATCAACTCGGCGAAAGATAAAAGCCTAGTGACAAAACAATTTTTAGAAAAAATAAGTAAGCACAATGGAACCATTAATAATTTCAAACAAAAAATTTAATTCACGTTTGTTGACAGGAACGGGTAAATTTAACTCCAACAAAATGATGGAGGAGGCTCTCTTAGCTTCCGGTTCGGAGTTAGTTACTGTAGCTTTGAAAAGAGTAAATGTTGATAATAAAGAGGATGACATTTTAACTCATTTATACCATCCACAATTTAATTTACTGCCCAACACCTCAGGCGTTAGGACTGCAAAGGAAGCTGTTATGGCAGCGCAGCTGGCAAGGGAAGCATTAGAAACAAACTGGTTAAAATTAGAAATCCATCCGGATCCCAAATATCTTCTTCCTGACCCGGTAGAAACGTTAAAAGCTACGGAAGAACTGGCAAAATTAGGATTCATAATTCTGCCGTACATACATGCTGATCCGGTTTTATGTAAAAGATTAGAAGAAGCAGGCGCTGCTGCCGTAATGCCGCTCGGTTCTCCAATTGGAAGCAATCAAGGATTACAAACAAAAACTTTTTTGGAAATAATTATTGAACAGAGTAACGTACCGGTAATTGTTGATGCGGGATTAGGAGCGCCTTCGCATGCAGCAGAAGCAATGGAACTCGGTGCTGATGCAGTGCTGGTAAATACAGCAATTGCAGTTTCAGAAAAACCGGTACAAATGGCTATCGCTTTTAAGATGGCTGTTGAAGCCGGCAGGATGGCATTTGAAGCGAAACTAGCTTCAAGAACAAATTATGCTGTTGCAAGCAGTCCTTTAACCGCATTTTTAAATGACTAACCAAAAATAAACTAATAGCGATGAGTAGTTTCAAAGATATTTTTTCTCAATATAAGTGGAAAGAAGTTAAGGATTCTATTTACTCTAAGACAGAAAGCGATGTAATAAGAGCGCTTAACAGAGATAGAAGAAGTTTAGAAGATTTCAAAGCTCTAATTTCGCCCGCCGCTCTTCCATATCTTGAACAGATGGCAGCATTAAGTAAGCAAATTACTCAAAAGAGATTTGGTAAAACTATTCAGATGTACATTCCTATTTATCTTTCAAATGAGTGCCAGAATATTTGTACTTATTGCGGATTCAGTCTGGATAATAAAATAAAAAGAATCACTTTAACTGAAGCACAAATATTGAAAGAAATCGAAGTGATAAAATCATTTGGATATGATCATATTTTGTTGGTAACCGGTGAATCGCATAAAAATGTTGGTATAGATTATTTCAAAAAAATAATGCCGGTATTCCGTTCTAATTTTTCTCATATATCAATGGAAGTTCAGCCGCTGGATGAAGAAGAATATGGAGAATTAATTTTGCTGGGATTAAATACGGTCTTAGTTTATCAAGAGACTTATAATGTTGATGAATACAAGAATTATCACCTCAAGGGAAAAAAGTCTAACTTTTTATACCGTCTCGAAACACCTGATAGGTTAGGAAGAACAGGAATTCATAAAATTGGTCTTGGAATATTAATAGGCTTAGAAGATTGGCGTACCGACAGTTTTTTTACGGCGCTGCATTTAAATTATCTTGAAAAAACTTACTGGCAAACTAAATATTCAATTTCATTTCCACGGCTACGGCCTGCCGAAGGATTCTCAAAACCTAAAGTGGAAATGAATGAGAAAGAACTAGTACAATTGATTTTTGCATATAGGATATTTAATGAAGAAGTTGAACTCTCCATTTCGACACGGGAAAGCGAAAAATTTAGAAATAATATTGTAAGACTTGGGATTACTTCCATTAGTGCCGGTTCTAAAACCAATCCCGGTGGTTATTCTTTAGAAGAGGACTCATTGGAACAATTTGAAATTAATGATGAGAGAACTCCATCTGAAATTGCAGCTATGATAAGTAAATTAGGCTATGAACCTCTCTGGAAGGATTGGGATAAAAATTATATTTAAACACAACATTTCAATTATTTTTCTTGGAAAATATTCATTCCCAGCATATAATCGAAGCAACCTAACACCGAAATCCGGATATGAAGTTGTAGAAACATTAATTAAAAAATTTGCATAAAATATCAATGAGTCCGCTCTAAAAAGCTAATTTTAAGTTGTGATACTATTTTAGTTTTGTTGTTGAAAAAACAGTTAATTTATTTTTTGATGGGCGACTATTTGTCTCCCAAAAATTGAGTGATAATTTTTT
>JAMCWE010000049.1 GCA_023475265.1 Bacteroidota bacterium | reverse complement strand
GAAAGACGTTCCGTTACAAACTGGCGGTCAATATAAATGTTGCTGCCTTCCTTAAAAGTTGCAGTAACAACAGAAATACCTTGAATTGATTTTGACCGGAGAGAAGAAATGCCGGCAATACCGTTTACGGCATTCTCAATCGGCTGCGTAACTAATACTTCAACTTGTTCCGGTGAAAGCCCCGGCGCTTCGGTTTGAATAACCGCTTGAGGCGGCGCAAATTCGGGGAAGACGCCGAACTTCGCCTGAGTCAATGTGTATATTCCATATCCAACAAACAAAATGCTTAATGCGATTATGATGCCTCTAAATCGCAGCGAGAAGCGGACAACAGAATTTATGGGACTCCACCCCTTCGGGGACAAGCCATGTTCTTCAATCATTATCGCCCCCGCCGCTTTGGCTGCCCTGGGCTGGGGCTAATTCTTCAGACAGCAAAAGCTGAGCGCCGTTTTTTACAACAGTTACTCCCGGATTTATTATGCCTTTATTATTTGGGACAAAAAATCCATTGTCAACCGGATTATCAGTGTCAATTTCAACACGGATAAATTTATTGGGGAACTGCTCTGCGTAGATCCACGCTTTACCTTGATACCAAACTATTGATTCAGAAGGAACAATTACGCCGTTTAAATTTTTTCCAACCGGCAGAAATGCTTTTATATTCATGCCGCCGCTTAACGAAGCACCTGAAGTGATATAATAAAGAGTCTTTGTTTGAAACTGCGAACTTGCGAGATGACCTGCCGAAACAAATCTGCAAGAAATTCTTATCCCATTTCCAGAGGTAGTTTGAATAAAAATACTAGCCGGAGTTTTGATATTCATTTCATTAGGCGGCAGAGATATTTGTATCAGCGCATCATCAAGCGAAAGAATACGCTGAAGCTTAACAGAGCCGTTGAATACCCATTGAGAAAGTTCATCACCCCATTGCTCATTGATAGAGCTTTTTAAACTATTCAAATTTGTTTGAGCGGAATTCATATCGGCTTTGTCGGATAAAAAAACAGCCTGCGAAGTTTGGTAATCCTGTTCGCTTGCAAGATTCTTTTCATAAAGACTTTTTATACGTTCATAATTTTGTTGAGAGATTAGAAGACTTTCTTTTGATTTTGCCAACTGAGCTTTATCCGCCTGAAAGCTTTGAACATCCTTCGCTAAATCCTGAATGGAAACAACGGAGCCGTACGCAGTTAATTGAGCTTGATGTAATGTTTGAATTAATTTTATTGTTGTTATCCCGGAGTTAGCTTGTTCCGAAGGGCTTAAATCAATAGTTGTAACTCCATTTTCAACTTGAATGCGTGAATATGACTTGGGAAAATCTTTATCACCGGCTTTATCCGGTTTATCGTTTTTGCTTTGAATGAAAAACCAGCTAGCGGCGGCTAAAAGAGATATGAATATAAAAGATGACAAAATGATGTTGGATCTTTTCTTAATTTTCATTTTAAAACTCGCTCTGATTAAATACTGCAAAAAATGTATTTAACAATTATATAATGTTTGATAAATGCGTTATTATTTAACCGCAACCTTTATCAGGTCGTTTATAAAAAAGGTGCAAAACGCAAAATATAATAAAGTGGTGCCCGTTATTATTATTGGTAAAGCTGTAAATCCAGTTAAGCCGATAGATAAAAATATACTTGCAAATAATAGATCCACAATAACAGCCCACAATAATACTTTTCCTATGGGTTGGTGGTAAAAACGTTTGCTTGTGCGCACTATAAATATGTTAAAAATGCCTGCATAAAATAGTATGGCAAATCCAAATGAATGCAACTCATTAATATCGGTAAGGCGAAAACATTTTTTAACAATAAACAACCAGACCAACGCTTCAACAATCATTAACAATCCTAAAAGAAAACCTTTTTTTACCAGTGGTTTTATATCCCAGCTTTCCGGTTTTTTTGACCAGTTTACAGTATCAGTAGATAATGCCAAAGAAACAAAATCAACAATGAATAACAAGAGAATCATATCAAATGCATTTACTACAAACTGCCCGGTAATAATATAGGCGGCGCATACAAATACAACCGTAAAAAGAGTTTTCGAAATTTTGCTCATTACCCAATTGGAAATACGGTGGTGTATTGTACGACCAACAGCTATCAAATTAATGATGCTCTCTAATCCTTCTTTAAGTAAAATTACACTGGCAGCTTGCTTAGCAACATCGGTAGCAGATTTAACTGCAATACCAACCTCGGCTTGTTTTAAGGCAGGCGCATCATTTACACCGTCGCCGGTCATTCCCGTTATTTCATTGTGTTGTTGTAAGTTTTTTACAATGGTAAACTTATCTTCAGGTAATACTTCAGCAAATCCACTATGAGCAATAATAATAGAATGATAATCACCATCAGCAGAATTATTTCGTAATAAGTTTGCTGAAGCAATATCATTCCCTACACCAACCTGTTTTGCAATTTCTTCAGCAATCGGTAAAGCATCACCGGTTAGCATTTTCACTTTTACACCTAATTGTTTTATTTCTGAAATCATCTGTGCAGAATCAGGTAAAGGAGGATCTACGAGGGCAACAATGCCAGCCAGTTCTGTTTTATTATCTCTCTCAATTGCAACAGCCATTGTTCTGAAACCCCTTTCAGCCCAAGCGTTAACAGTTTCATCAAGATTTGTCTTTTGTATGTTACATAAGCTTTTAAGTGTATTAAATGCACCCTTCATTACTCTAAACTGTTTACCATCTTTTTGTATCATCGCTTCAGTTCTTTTAATAGCCGCAGAAAAGGGCGTGAAGGAAATTTGTTGATATCCGGAAGAATCAATTTTATTTTCAGATGCTTTTCGAAAGAAAGCTAGATCAATCGGGTCATTGTTAGCTTCTACAGATGCCAATACACCATAAAGAAGCACATCATCAATTTTAAGATTATCAGCAGGTACGATCTCCTGTATAGATAATTTGTTTTGTGTAATAGTTCCTGTTTTATCAATGCACAATGTAGTAAGTGTGGCGGCATCTTCGGTTGCATTTAAGCGGCTTACCAAAATACCTTTATCTGCTAATTGCTTTGCCCCTTTTGCCATACTTACAGTAAACATTGCGGGTAGTGCAACCGGAACCGCTGATACCAACAAAATAAGTAACAAAGGAAGAATTGATAAAAAAGTTTCACCTCGTAATAAAGAAAATGCAGTAGTAATACCTACAAAAATCAAGACAATTAAAAATAATATCTTCACTACATTGGCTACTACTTCCTCCATATGCAGGCGTGGTTTTGCGGTTTGTACTAATTGAGCCGTCTTACCAAAAAAAGTATTGATACCTGTTGCAGTTACTACAGCATTGCATTCCCCGCTCTTAATAACAGAGCCTGAATAAAGCAAATCACTTTTCTTTTTAGCGATGAGCATAGATTCACCGGTAAGTGCCGACTGGTCTGCACTTAAACTGCCATCGACGATCTTGGCATCGGCAGTTATAAAATCACCGGTGCGTATGCGCAAAATATCTCCCGGGACTAATTGACTGCCTTCTATGTTTAGCCATTTACCATTACGTAATACGCGTACAATCACTTGCAGACTTTGCTTTAGCGCTTGCACTGTTTTAGCTGCTTTACTTTCTTGTATAAAGCCAACGATAGCATTAAATAACATCAACCCACCGATTAGATAGACATCCACATATTTTTGCAGCAAAAAAGAAACTAAAACAGTTAACTCAAGCATAATGGCTGTTAGTCCCCAAAAGTGTTTAAGAAAAATCAGAACTTTGGATTGTTTTTTCTCTTTAACTTCGTTAAGTCCATAAGTGGTTTGCCGTTGTTTTACTTCCCCATTAGTAAGACCGGCGGTAGCTTGCACTTTCAGTTCCGATAAAACATCCGCTACCGTTTTTGTTTTGTATGGATTGATTTGATTGGACATGTTATTTTTTATTTTTCTATTTACTTCTTGTGTTAGAATTCATTTTTCTATTGATTACTTTGGTTTTAACAATAAAATAAATCGCCAATAGTATTAAGACTATAAATGTTATCAGTAAAATATGATTATGAACCTGTTCCATTATAACCATCCACTTTTTTCCGACTAAATAGCCCAACAAAACAAAAGTTAGAGACCATAAAAATCCTCCTGAATAGGCAAAGAAAGCAAATTTAGAAAAATTTGTTTTTGTGCTTCCGGCAACAATAGCGGTTAAATGCCTTATGCCCGGTATAAAATATCCGAGCAGAAACACCCAGCTCCCATAACCTTCCAACCATTTTTTTGTTTTAATCAATCTACTTTCTGTAATATGAAAAAAGTAACCTCGTTTATATAGAAATCTTATGCCCAAAGTACGGCCTAAAAAGAAACTTATTGAAATACCAGATATGCTACCTAAAAATGATGAGATAATAGTTGGAACAAGTTGTAAATCATTTTGAGATACAAGATATCCTGTAAAAGTAAGGATTGTTTCGTCCGGTATTGGCAATCCGATAATGCCTAAAGCCATTGAGGTAAATAAACCAAAATAACCATATTGCTCAATTAGATGTAAGGCAACTTCTTGAATGGTCAATCCTCAATAATTTTTAAAATGGTTGGCAGTACAATTAGCAAAAGAGGAATAGTGATTGTGAACCCGCCGATAATTGCAATAGCCAACGGCTGATGCATTTGCGCTCCGGTTCCAATTCCAAGAGCTAATGGAAACAATGCTGCAATGGCGCCTAATGCCGTCATTAAATTTGGACGGATTCGCTTGGATACCGCATTCATTATAGCTTCGTTTACATTGTTAGTTTTTCTCTCTTCGCGAAACTGCAAGTATGTAAAAATCGAATTCTCGCCGATGATTCCAACAATCATAATTATTCCGGTGTAGCTTCCAACATTTAACGGAGTACCGCTTATAAACAATGCTACAACGCTTCCTGAAATTCCCAAGACCGCAATAAATATAATTGCAAGAGAGAGCTTTATGTTTCTGAAAAGAAACAGAATTACCGTAAACACCAAGAGAACGGCGGAAAGTAGAATCATAAGAAGCTCCGAAAATGCATTCTGTTGTTCAGCGTATGCGCCGCCGTAGATAATCTGGTAGCCTGCAGGCAGCGTAATTCTCTTAGAGATTTTGTTTTGAATTTCCTTCAGAGTGCTTCCAAGATCGCGGTTGTTAAGCCGTGCGGTTACCGCTACCATCGGTTTTAAGTTTTCCCTCTCAATTTCGGCAACGCCTTTTTTTATTTCGATATCTGCAAATTCATTTATCGGCTTTATTCTGCCGTCCTTCAGAAAAAGAAAATTTTTATTCAGGTCGCGGTTGGTTTTATCATAACCTTTTTCGAACATTTTGATGTTGACTAATTGATTTTTTTCTAAAACGCTGCCGACAATCGTTCCCTCAATTTTTGTCTGCATCTGAAATTGAAAATCGCTTGGAGTAAGATTATACTTTGCCAGCTCATCAATTTTGGGTACTGCATGAATTTCCGGACCTGCAATAACAATCCCATTAAACACATCGGCTGTTCC
>JAMCWE010000050.1 GCA_023475265.1 Bacteroidota bacterium | reverse complement strand
AACGAATTTTAATTTTTAAATTTATTTAGTTGATACTCGAAAAAGAAAGGAGTATCAACGATGCACGAGCAGGAAATTTTACTGAAGCTGACAGAGATTGAAAATCTGTTGAGGGGAAAGCAAACCGATCTACTTAACCTAAACCAAGCTGCACAGTATCTAAGCATATCGAATTCACAACTTTACAAATATACAAGTCAAAGAAAGATTCCATTTCATAAGCCTGCGGGGAAATACCTTTACTTTTTTAAGCATGAGCTGGACGAGTGGATTTGTCAGAATAATGATTGTCTATTGACGAATGAAGTAGAGAAGTCAGAGAACGGAGATCAGAAGTCAGAGAATCAGTTGGGGTTGTTTGGGGAAGTCGATGAAACGGAGCCTCCTTAAAACAACATAACACGGATAACACGGATTTGCACGGATATAAGAAGGAAGAAAAATGGAAAGATTGACAAGCTTACTTGGGAAGTTGAGTGTTGAGGATATAGAGAAGCTGAAGCTTCTAATGTCTTTCAATGCTGAAACAAAAGAAGTCGTAACGCTGCGTGTGTTTTCCGATGAATATAAAATTCTGATTAAGAATAATAGATCTGCTTCATATCTTCATTCCGTAACAATTGCCTTAAACAATCTTTTAGAATTTTTCGGATCACAGAAAGTAGTCAACAGCATTACTCAAAAAGATGTTGAATCCTTCCAAATTTATCTTCAGCAAAAAATTAAGAAAGGTTATGTTGTGTATTATAGGAATCTAAAAGCAGCTTTCAATAAAGCTAAAGATTGGGGATATGTGAAGGAGAATTATTTCACTAAGGTAAAATTACCCAAAAGGCAAAAGACAGCGCCTGCGTTTATCAACAGCGATCAGCTTTCAGCTATCGGCAATCAGATTAAAGATGATGTTGTTAGGGATGTTGTAACAGTTGGCTTTTATACCGGCATGAGGTTGAATGAGATTGTCAATTTAAAGTGGAAGAATGCAAATCTTTCAGCCCGGATAATTACGGTTGGAGATGAGGAATTTATTACTAAAGGAAGAAACCAAAGGTTTATTCCGGTAAGCGATGAAGCGCTTATAGCATTCCACGCGCAAAGGGAGAGAAGGAATGCAATACCTATTGGGGATAGTTATGTGTTCTGCAAAAGCAATGGTGAAAAATTTACCGGCGATCATTTTTCAAGAAGATTTAAGAGTGCTTGTAAGAAAGCCGGAATAGATAAGTCAATTCATTTTCATTCGTTGAGACACAGCTTTGCTTCGAACTTAGCACAACAGGGAGTTTCTTTATACAAGATAAAGGAATTGCTAGGACATGCTTCTATTACTACTACGGAGATTTATTCTCATTTGAATATTGATTCGCTGAGGGACGCAATTAGTAAGCTGGATGATATTAGCCCGGAAAGGATAAATTCTGCTGAGAGGATGGATAATAATGAGAAAGGAAAATTTACAACCGGGTTACGAATAATTACAACAAACAAATAAATGGAGATTGAAATGACTTACTTGTGGCAAGAGGAAAGAGGGAAAAAGTTTTATAAAGTTCAAACTGATGAAAGAGATGTTGCAAAGAAAATGAGAAGAAGAAACGGCTTTCATTTGTGCGGGCAGGCTCTGAATACTAGTCTTTGGATTTTTAGCTGTCAGTTTAGCCGTCCGGATATTGCAAAGAAGACGTTAAAATCCATAACAGGGAAAAAAGTAAAAATCGATTTTGAGGGGATGATTGTATATGAGTAGGGTTATTTACCGTTCCAGTAAAAAATTATGAGTACAGAGAGGAAAAAGTGGGCAAAAACCTACGCTATTTCGTCATTAAAAATGTCTTTGAGTCAATAGTCATTAGGTCATTATTAGAAAAACAATAGAACACGGATAAAACGGATTAAACAGATTTACACTGATTAAGAAGTAATACTGGAGAAATTAAAATGAAGTTTAGTAATTTATCAATAGCTTATAACCAAAAGTTTGGGTTTAATGTTTTGCCCGTGCAAGGTAAGAGACCTACTATTGCCTGGGAGAATTGGCAGTTAATTGAACAAACCGAAAATGATGTAGCCGGACTTGGATGGAATACCGGTGTAACAGGCATTGGTGGAATTTGTGGAGTAAATGATATAAGGAATTTGGATTTTGACAAAGTAGCTGATCCGGGTATTGTTGAAATGTTTGCTAAGCGGCTGGGGCTGGGTGAAATTTATCCGTGGACTGTAGAGAGCGGGAGCAGAACCGGTTTCCATATCTGGTTGAAGGTTTCAGAAAGTGAAATGCTTCATAAAAAATTAAATGGTCCCAAAAGTGTTTATCGTTTGAATCTTAAGGATTCAGAGCTTTGTGATCATATTGAATTAAGGTGGTGCAATTCGCAAACAATACTTCCTTATTCAAATCATCCAAGCGGAAATGTTTATTCTTTCATTTATGGAAAGCCGGTCGAAGCTCCGAAAGAAATTAGTGCAGATACCCTGCTTGAATGTTTAGAAGAGTTTTGCGATTTGGAAAAAGAGAAGGAAGTTCTTGCCATAGGCAAAAAGACATTTGAGCCGGCTGGATTCGATAAGGAAAAATTAGAAAGTGCGATTGAGTTTTTAGGGTTGAATCTTCCGGGTAACTGTTATGATGAATGGTATCGAATAGGTTTTGGGCTTGTTACTATTGGTGAGGAAGGACGAAAATATTTTTTGCAGTTGAGTTTAAGTAATCAATTTTATCATGATACGGAGTTTGAGATAAACAAGAAGTTTGACGAGTTGATGAAAAAATATAACGGAAGTATTACTCTCGGGACTGTCTACCATATTGCAGAGAAGTATGGTTGGCAAAAGCCATTCGTTAAATTCTGGTATATTGAAAACGATAAGACAAAGATTTCGAAACAGAACTTTAAAAGGTTTCTTGAGGAAAATGGTTTTTGCAAGCTGCAATTAGAGCACGGTTATATTTTGCTGAAGGTGAGCAAAAATATTGTCCGGGAAGTTGAGATCTTCAATATAAAAGATTTTGTTATTGATTACTTGAAGCGATTAGATGAAGATGAATTATTTAAGGATACACCAAAGCTGAAGGTAATTGATGCTGTGATAAAAGGAGCTTCACAGCATTTTGTAAATGGGTTTCTTGAATTTCTTGAAACTAGGAAGCTTGAATTTCTGAGGGACACCAAGGATAAAGGGTTTTTATTTTTCGCGAATTGTTTTGTAGAGATTGAACAAAACAAAATTGCAGTAAAGCGATATGAAGAGCTTGAAGGATTTATTTGGGATAAACAAATAATTCAGAAAAGATTTGGTGCAGAGAAAGGCGAAGCGGAGTTTGAAAAGTTTGTCCGGAATATTTGTAAGAACGATGAGGGAAGAATTTTGTCTCTACGAAGTGCGATTGGATATTTGCTGCATAATTACAAAGACTCGACAAATGCGAAGGCAGTAATATTCCTTGATGAGAAATTGAGCGATGGAGCTTATGGAAGAAGCGGTAAAGGATTAGTTGCTCAAGCTGTTGGAAAGCTTAGGAAGACTGTAAGGCTTGACGGAAGAAATTTTAATTTTTCCCGGAATTTTCTTTTTCAATCGGTTACACTTGATACTGCAATTATTGAGTTTAATGATGTTACAAAGAAATTCAATTTTGATAAATTGTTTTCTATAATCACTGATGATATTACTGTTGAAAGAAAAAATCAGAATGAAATAATAATACCTTTTCATCAATCGCCTAAAATCATAATCTCGACTAATTACACTATTGAAGGATCTGACGATTCGACACTAGACCGGCAATTTATAATTGAGTTCTCGGACCACTACAATAAATCGCATAGACCGATTGATGAATTCGGACATCGTTTCTTTGATGAGTGGAGTAATGAGGAGTGGAATAATTTTCATAATTATATGATAGGATGTATGCAGCTTTATTTGAACCGGGGATTAATCCAGTGTACACATGTAAATCTTGAAAAGAAAAAATTGATTGACTCTACATGTGAGGAGTTTGCGGAATATTTTGAAGGGATAGAACAGGGAAAAGAATATTTGAAAAAAGATTTATTTGCTAACTTCCAAAAGGAATACGAAGAACGTACTGAACTGCAACCTGTAAGATTTTCCCGGTGGTTAAAAGAGGCTGCACGAATTAAAGGGTTAAAGGTTGTTGAAAGGAAATCCGGAATGGAACGGTATCTAAAAATTGGGGCTGCGGAAGTTTTGGACAAGTTGGACAACTCTCTTTTTGATGAGGGTTAAAAAAGTGAAATAAAGTTGTCCAAGTTGTCCAAAGTAGACAAAATTTTTGAATATGGTTTATTTTTGAAGATTTTGTTGGACAACTTCGGATTTAGAAAGTGTCCAAGTCTACCGAAGGTAGATAAATTGGACAGATTGAGAAAATGGGAGATTACAAAGTTGTCCAAATCGAAGAGGTAAAAAGATTAGAAAAGAGCGTAAATTATAAACTTTTCGTTATCTAAAAAGAATTTGGACAACTTGGACAGGTATTTTTGCAGTTTTCAA
Organism: Bacteroidota bacterium; assembly: GCA_023475265.1. Taxonomy (GTDB): domain Bacteria; phylum Bacteroidota; class Ignavibacteria; order Ignavibacteriales; family Ignavibacteriaceae; genus FEN-1297. The sequence goes on along the minus strand of JAMCWE010000050.1, from coordinate 1,013 downwards.
TGGGCAATAAAATTAAAGTTGTCCAAGATGTCCAAAAAGGAATTACAGTAAATTTACCGCATCCATCAAGTTTTGATTTTGCAAGTGGGAATAAATCTGAGTTGTGCTCAAATCTTCATGACCTAATAATTCTTTAACAACATAAAGAGACACACCGCGTTGAACCAACATTGAAGCGAATGAATGACGTAGAGTATGGAAATGTATCTTATCATCAAGACCAGCAGCGCGAACTACTTTCTTGAACTGTTTGCTAACGAAATTTTCATTGAGCTTAATACCTGTGGTGTGAACAAAGACAAAATTATTTTTATCAACATCAATAACTTTAGGGAATTGATTTAGCAAAACATTTCTAAGAGTTTGACTAATGGGAATAATTCTTTCCTTTTTGCTTTTGGTTGTGAAAGTAGCTGAGCACTGGACTTTGATTATATTTTGTTGAAAGTCGATCCAGTTCCATTTCATGTTTAGTATTTCACCTAAGCGCATACCAGTATAAAAGGCAGTAATGAATAAATCTTTTAAGTATTGCTGCGTAGTATTCGCAATTATACTTTGAAATTCTATAGCTGAAATAAATACAGGAAAAGTTTTAATAGGCTTTGGAGCTTTGATTTTCTTGAATGGATTTTCGGAAAGATAATTCCAAACTACAGCTTTGCTGAAAGCTGCTTTGAGAGTGCGATAATATAAAGATGCTGCTTTAGGCGCACGAGCATAAATAGTAGTTATAAATTTATCCAGAGTTCTTGTATCAAGCCAATTAATATTTATATCTCCGCAAAATAATTTTAGCTGAGAAAAGGAAAGGCCGATAGACCTTAGATAACTTTTAGATTTGGAATTAGAAACATATAAGGAATATTCTTCATTAAATTTTGACAACATGAAATGGAACTGGATCGACTTTCAACAAAATATAATCAAAGTCCAGTGCTCAGCTACTTTCACAACCAAAAGCAAAAAGGAAAGAATTATTCCCATTAGTCAAACTCTTAGAAATGTTTTGC
>JAMCWE010000105.1 GCA_023475265.1 Bacteroidota bacterium | reverse complement strand
TCAACGCCCAAAAAACGAGTCCGAATATCATACCGAACGGCCCGCCGAAAAAATATCCGGGTCCCCACCACCATGAGCAACCTGAATTCCACATTGTAATTTCTCCTTCAATATTGTTTGTTATATGATATACCAATCCAGCCAATGTTAAAAAGAATATCTAAATGCAAGTGCAAGCGACTTGCTCTGTTCATCATATTTAAGAGCATAATATGTATTGTGCCGCTCGGCTGAATAACCTGCATCAAATGCGCTGATGACTTTAACTATAACGTAACCGGCAAGTAAATAATAAAAGCGATCCCGCTCTGTTTTCGTCCAATTAGTGTTGCTGTAGGAAGTGTTATAGTAACCATCATAGCGGCTATGTCCCCACCAGCCGGAATTGTCCATCACTAAAATCATTCCTGGAATAAATAGGGCTAATTCTGCCGCAGTGTATAAAGTTCCTCTTCCCCAATCGCCGGAATAAAAATTTCCTGCGGCAATTGGCAGCGGCTGCAAAGAGAGCAAAACCGCAGTCCCTGGATTTATATAAGAGTGAGAACCCGATCTTTCATGTCTTCCGACCCCCCATCCAGAACACTGTGCATGAACATTGTACGAATATGCAAAAAGCAATCCCGCAAAAATTAAAAGGCGGCTTGTTGAAGTAGTTAATTTTTTCCCCGCATAACGGGATTTCGTTTCACTTAACATTTTTATTTTCTCCTTATCAATAAAAACTGAGAATTGGACTTATGATCAGAATTGCAATGGCTAAGGCTAAACACACCGTACAAAATTTTCTTCTTTTGGTTCGAAGGGCAAAGAATTTATCCAAAACATCGGCTGACGGCTGCTCATTAGGTTTGAACGTTTTGAATATTCCTTGTATCTGCTTATCAATGACAAACATTCCATAATTGACAATTCCAAATCCCAGAAAAACTAAGAAGGTTTTAATGGAGAGAGCCCAATAGACCAATGTTGTTCGCTGCTGCCATTCGCCGTGAAAGCCATAGTAAATCAACGGGAATGCAAAGCCGGTAACAATTAAACCGATAATAAACCAGAAACAAAGTCGGGGCTGCTGGCTTAGAATTTCTTCCATCAGACTGTCCATTTCATAATATATCTTTTTCCCAAATTTTGCTCTTCGGTAAACCATCCTGAGTTGATAAAATGGAGCTGCTGCACAAGCTACAAAAAGCAAATTGTGAACGGCTAAGTTGAGTGTGTAAAGAAAAGATTCCATCGCTTAATCTCCTTTTTTTACTGTTTCATCAATAATCTTTCCGCAAGGGGAATCGCAGTAGGGATCCTGCTGCGGCTCCTTGTTCTCTTGAATCCACATAGTCATATCTCCCTCGCAAGCGTAAATAAAATACTTTTTATCGGAACCAAATGTATTTAGATACCCGATTAGAGGATGGCTCAAAACATCGAACTCAGTGCGCAGCTCCTCAATATCTTTGCTGCCAACAAGCCTTTTGGCATAGCTATTTGTTTGCTTCATCAGCATGTTGAATTGTTCACTCTTTTCTTTTGGTAAGCCCTCCTGAAGTTTCATAATCTGGTCTGTAGCTGTAATGATTGCATTTGCATGCTGCGTTACTTCTTCCGTCGATCCTTTTGAAAGACTTTGTCCAATCTTCTGATAATGTTCTATGACTTGTTCCATCAAGATTTTATGATCCTGGGCAAAAAGGGGACTGACTTCGGGAAGAAAAAGGAATGTCAAAAAAGTAATAGAAATTATTAATGCTTTCATGAAAATTTTCCTCATAATTATGTTTGAGATAAAAAAGTTTGGAGGACAGAGGCAGTCTCTCCATCCTCTCATTAATTTTATAAACTACCAACCCAACCGGTCAGACATCATCGGGCACATATCGCGCATGCCCATGCCATCCATCATATTGCCCATCATCATGCCGTCATTCATATCCCACCTGCCGTAATTATCGCCGAAGTACGCTCTCTGCTCTTTGGTGAGAACCTTGTTGATTTCAGCTCTGGCTTCCAAGCGTAGATATTCAATCTTGTCACTAAGATTGTTCATATCTTTCCTGTACGATTTGATTTTTCCTATTTCAGCATCAGAACGCAAAGCATAACCTCTTGCCTCCATTCTCAGTGAACGAAGCTCTCTCTCCAAAGGAATTATTTCGTCATCATATTGAGAACGTATCTCTCTGGTTTTGGTTATTTGTTCAGGTGACAACTGGTACTTAGAAGGAACGTTGGAATTAGACCACCACGCATCAGAGTTACTCATCCAACACCTCATACCTTGAGCTTTGGTTGAACTTGAGAATAACGAAATAAGCATGATTGTTCCAAGTAACGGAACAATTAGAGCAAGTTTCTTGTGTTTGGTAAACATGATTTTTCTCCTACTATAGTTATTAAATTTTTTTAAGTACAACACTAAAGACGCACAACAAACTAAAGTGTTATGCAGTTATTGTTCCCAAAAAAATTTTATCTCATCCAATCGCATCCCGGTCCCCACTGCCATCTATTTGACTTTTGTTTAGAGCGGGGCTTTTGCTGTGGTGAACCTGTGGAATCCGGTGCCGATGAATCGGGAGAAATCTCATTTTCTTCGTTCATCATTCTTCTCATCCAGCGACCGCGCATATCACACATATTGATTGCCTCATCAACAATTTTGCGGCTTGATAGATTAACCTGTGGACGAATTTTTTCCAGCACATCTTTTTGATAAGCATTAACGTGACTTAGTTTGGCTGCAAAGACAGATGCTGTATCAATTGGTGTTTTGTTTTCCTCTAAAGCTAATTTTGCTTCATCAAGCATCTCCTTTAATAAGGTTGTATCGAGTTTACCGGACTGCTGGAAGATAGCGATCATTTCTTGCAGACGCTTGTCAGAAAAGGTCAGCCGGAGTTCTGCTTTCTTCTCCGAATTAAATGTGAGCAGGAATTTTACTTTCTCCGTTGCTAACTTCAGAGGATATAGGATATCGCCGGGGACGCTGTTTGCAGAAATTGTTGCGGCGCTGAAAAGCACAACCAGAAATAAAAAAGCGGCGCTGAACGCCCATGCTATTTTGGGACGCCTAATAATATTAAAGATAGATGACTTTTTTTGCAGCTTCTCAGCAGCAGTTAACTTTTCAGAAGTCATTGAACGCTGCGCAATGTGATGTCCTATGTTTATCAAAGTTCCTGATATTGCCTCTGGTGCTGGTTCAGGCTTCGGTAAAATCTCGAGCTGCTGTACCAGTTGGAGCAATGGACGCAATTGACCGGCTCCGCCTGTGGCGGATTGAGAATATTTTGCAAGACATTCGTCAATACTTTTCCCCTTCCGCATTTCGTTAATGCAATTATCTAAAAGTAATTCAATGTCCTGTTCCATTTGAATCTTCCTATCCTTTTCAATCAACTTCTTTCGTAATAAAATTATTTCGCAATGCAGCTAAAGCTCTGAATTGTATTGCTCTTATAGCTCCGGAAGATTTACCAAGCATATCTGCAATTTCATCCGTTTCATATCCTTCGATAAACTTCAGTACAACGACCTCTTGCTGTTCGTCGGTCAGTTTCTTTAATGATTGTCTTAGCTCCTTTTGCTCAAGTAATTCGTTTTGTTTATTTCCTTTATCAATCATTTCTTCAATTAAATCTCCCGCCGGTTCAACATTTGACCGCACACTTTGACGGCGATAGTGATCGTTAATAAGATTTGAAGCGATACGAAAAATCCAGGCATAAAATGAGCCTTTTTGATTCTGGATAGATTTTATTACTCTAAAGCATACCTCACTTGTTAAATCCTCTGCATCTTCAACTGCATTTACACGATAATAAATAAAACGGTAGATTTTTGAATATAAATGTGAGCATAGTATTCCAATAGCTTTAGAATCGTTAACTCTCGCTCTTTCCAGAAGCTGCCGGAGTTGTTCATCGTCCAAGTCTTTCTTAGCTGATTTTAATTTCATTTTCTAATTCTTACAGACGTATGAGAATGAAAAGTGTTATGATCGCTACACCCAAAGCGCAGTCTATATTTTTTAGCTGATATTTTCTCATGGTGTTCTCAAGCTTTCTAAATTTCTTTACACTCTTAAAAAGTCAACATTATTATTATTTAATTCGTTGTATTGCCGGCGGACAAAGCATTCTACATCGCCGTATTCAACCAACATTCAAAGCAACAAAAGCACGCTTATTATACCTGTACTTAGTATTAAAATGAAGAATGCCCAGTAAATGATTTTATTATATCCCTTCAAATAATAACGTCCCATCAATCTTTTGTTCGAAGCTATTAGCCCCAAAGTAATTGCTGGTCCCACAAGAACAGCTATTTGCAGCACCATTAAGTTAAGTGCCAAATTGACTAGGTTTAATGTCAACATAGGGACTACCAAAGCTGGAATTGATTCGATAAGATATACCTTGAACCAATTTTTTCTGCCCCACCCCAATGCTTCAACAACACCCCAGCTACTTCCAAGAGAAATGACAATAAGTGCAATGAATGAGGCGGCAATCAATCCTATACCGAAAAAGTAAGGGGCAAATGTACCGGCAACTGAAGATAGTCCTTGCGAAAGAATTCCCGGCGATGCAAAATCCAAAGAATCCTTGTTCACTCCTATTGTAGCGATTACAATAGCAATCATTATTAGTTCTGAGACAATTGCCCCTATAGCCGTCTCAAGTCTTACCGCCCACAAGCTCTTGGCTGTAATTCCTTTCTCTGCAGTAGCTGATGCCTGATAAAAAAGCATGAACGGCATAATGACAGCGCCGATGTTTGCTGCAAGCAAAAAGAAGAAACCCGTCGAAGCAGAAAAATAAAACGGCGTCACCTGAATTCCATTCCGAGCTGTTAAAAAAGCGGAAACAGCCCATGAAACAGCAAACAAAACTGAAATGATCAGTAGGGGTTTCTCTGCTTCTGCATACTTTCGCTTGTACACTATAAGAATATGTGCGATGAAAATAAAAGGGACAGAAACTTGAGGGGATATTCCTATAATCTGAAAACCTATAGCCGTACCAGTGTATTCCACTACATAGCTGATTATATCTACAAGCGCCATAGGTACAGCTGCAAAAATCGCCGTGCGTTTACTATAGTTCTCTCTAATTAGTTCTCCTAATCCCTTGCCTGTGACTGCACCAACTCGTCCTGCCAATTCCTGTATTACAAATAGAGGTACGGTTAGCAATAGCAAGAACCAAATAAGTTTAGTACCGTAAACTGATCCGGATTGTGCTGCAGTTATAACACTTGCTGCATCTACATCTGCAATCATAACAAGCCATGCTGGTCCCCAAACTTTGAGCATGTTCCTTATCTTTAATATTTTATTATTTTCTTGCATTATTCTATCAGTATTACCGTGCTCTCTGAACATTTTATCCTCTAGTTATTTTTAAATGCTATTTAGATTTTGTCTAAATAAACTTAGGGCTATCCATGTTCATTGTCAACAAGTTTAGAAGCTACAGCCTACTTGTCTTTAGTATATTGATTATGTTATAAACTATTAATTACGTTCTTCAACTTGCCTTGTATTGTTTC
>JAMCWE010000102.1 GCA_023475265.1 Bacteroidota bacterium | reverse complement strand
TTGATTATATACAGGCACCATGCTATTACCGAGATTTTGATTCGCATATTTAATTCTTCCGCCTACCGAAAACTCTTCCGATAGTTCCTTACCATAAACGAGTTGTACAGCTAAGGCATATGGCTCAGGATAACCAGTAATATCAACAAAGCCCTGATCATTAGCTGCAACACTGGTGAATTTGAATTCTCCGTAATTCACTCTGATAAAATCGAGCCCGATCACTCCATATTTTCCATTATAAGGTGCATAGGCAATTGAGCCGGAATAATAATTTATGTCCGCTATCCATTTCATCTGGCTCACACCTGCCTCAATCAAAGAACTCATACCGGCTATCCCTGCTGGGTTATAAAACATTGATGTAGAAGTTCCGCCGATTGTTGTTACTGCATCTCCCATGCCTGTTGCTCTGGCATCTGTACTTACATCAAGGAAACCAAATCCAGTCTGCGCCAATTTCACCTGAGAATTTGCAGATGATATAAAAACTAGCTGTAATGTAATTGATAATAGGAGTGCATATAGAAATCGCTTCCAAATGAAGCTGTTAGTATTAATTTTAATCATATGCTAAACTAATTCTCCTTTCGACCTCTTTTGCTAAGAGGATAAATAAACCGGTTAGTACCATTAATACAAGAATTGTTCTGTATCCATTGTTTAGATGTAATAATATTGAAGGTATAATATGTGCAAAAATCTTTTTGATAAAATTTTCACCAAATTTCAGAATGACTTTCATTACCTGATAAAAAACATGTAACACCATTTACCCTATTACTTTCTGAATTTAATAAGTGTAATTCTCCTTGAAACTAAATCCAACAAAAAGGAAAAACTTAATTAAAGCATCTATTCAAAATGTCTTATGAATTTTATTGGGAAAATATTTTAGATGAAGATTATTTTTTCCCTATTTATTTAATTGAATAATAGTAATTAACTCTAGTAATGTCAAGAAAAAAACTTTTTTAATATTTTTGAGTATCAGCCCCATTACGTAACCTTAAAAAAACTAAATTATATGTTCGATTTTTTTTAAGATTTTTTCTTTCGTCATATTTGACTGCCAAATGTTTTATTACCCTATTCGTCCACTTTTAAAATCATTTGCTGGACTGTAATTACATAATTTTAGACTTAATAAATTTTCATACTGTTCAAAAGTTTTTACTTAACGGTCAATTTATTTCTATGATACAAAATAAACCATGACCGCAGCCAATACCTTCGGGAAGATTCATTTCAAGATTTCTTAATACACATGCTAACTGCGGACCCATTACACTTGCCAAAAAATTATCCACCGGAAACCGCTGACTATTTCTGTATAACCATGTAAGCATTTTTAATTCTTCTGAAAGTTCAACATCTGTAGATTCAATTAATTCTTTTACTAGATTATTATTGTTTTCAATTAACGCACCGCATAAGTTTACAACAGTATTCCAATTATCCTGATAAGATTTTATTCTGTCCCAGACCTCCGGATAATTATTTTTATAACTGTCTAGAAATGAAAAATCTGCTTTAAGTGCTTCAATCCTGCCTTCATAATCTCTATCAAAAAGCCTGTTAACCTGGTATCGTAATGATTGAGGATGAGAATTATAAAAACCTGTATCAGCATGTCTTCCAACAAATATTGAACGATCCTTTGTCGTAATCTTTACTCGTTTATTTAGTTTGCCGGCTATATTATTAATTACTCCTAACAGAGATTCACTGTCCCAATACTTAACGTAATAAGATTCAACTTCTTCGGGTTTTAGTACAGCAGGAAGATGTAACCATGACATATTATAAGGAAGCATTTCTTCCTTTTGTCCTTCCCAATAGCAGGGCCACTCTGGCGAAAACTTTCCGAACAAATCTAAGATAAGATATGATTTTCCCTGGGAATGTATTAAAACTTTCTCAATCAATTTTTTCAATTCATCTCCTGTTAAATGCGAAGGAGATGAATAGGTTGACAAATATAAATCAAAAGGTTGTTCATTTAAGAATGGATATTCTTTTGAAAGATCTGCTTGAACAAAACCTATATTTTTTTTGGTGCTGTAAATTGCGCTTCCCTGTTTTATCATTGCCTGTGAAATATCAATGCCTAAATAATATTCAACTTGTTCAGGTGACAATAAAAAATCTTTTTTTGTAGGACGCTCTTTCGGCGAGATATGAGTAATAAGTTCAAAGCCCTCCCCGCTTCCACAACCAAAATCCGTTATTCTTATATTATCTTTACGGTCAAGAAGCTCCAAAATTACAGGCTTTAATAAATCTTTAATAGAAAAATCTTCCCAATATTTTCTTACATTATCTTTTTTCCCATATAACCCGCCTGCTTCAGTACCATAGAAGCCAAGCATTACCGCAGTTTCAAAAAATTCGGTTTTTATCATTTTGCTCTCCTTTTAGTTTTGCGAGAGGAAATTACTTTTTATGCTGAATAAAATTTTGAGTATTGATACTTGAATTTACATATAACATAAAAATAAAATCCAAATTTCTAAATTGCCTATTTGAAATAAGAATATATAAAAATATCATTCTTAAATCTACCTCTCATTCTCCTTTATTTTTGAGAAGTAATTTTCAACTTTCATTTTATAAAAAATTTTTCGTAAGCGATATTTTTCATCCGCTTTTCCCTCTTATTTCAAATTAAAAGTTAAAAATTATTTTTTCCCCATTCCTTACTAAAGCTTGTCAATTTTCTTTTGAATTGTCTGTTTGTCCGTTCGTGTCTTTGCGAGTGATAGCGCTTTCTGAAAACTGAGTTTTGCTTTTTCGTTGTCAATGTCTATGTAAAGCTCGCCGAGCAGAGTGAAGTAAAAGCGGTATTCTGTTAAGTTTAATTTTTCCGCTTCAATAATAGCTTCTTCTTTCCCGTTTGCTTTCGAAAGGGCGTAAGTCCTATTGAGCGCCGCTATGGGCGAATATTCTATCTGCAATAATTGATTATAGAGCTGCAAAATATTTTCCCACTTTTCTTTCGTGTCTTCTTTTTGTGTGTGCCAGTATGCTATAGCTGCTTCCATGTGATACTTCGAAACTGTATTCCCGCTCGCCGAACAGTTTAAAAAATATTCTCCTTTCCGTATTAAATCCGAATCCCAAAGGCTGACGTCTTGATCTTCATAAAGAATTAGCTCGCCGTTTTTATTAAATCGTGCTTCAAATCTTGAAGCATGAAAGCACATCAATGAAAGCAGAGCATTTACCTGCGGCTTGTTTGTATTTTTATTTTCGACAAGCATATAACATAATCGCATCGCTTCAAGGCAAAGATCTTTGCGAAGCGTTTCGTTTTGGCTAACCGAGTAATAACCTTCATTGAAAAGCAGATAAACTGTCTTCAAAACAGTTTCAAGCCGCTCATCAATTTCGGATGGGCCGGGAAGCTCAATCTTAATTTTTTCATCCCAGAGCTTTTCCTTAGCCCGGTATAACCGTTTGTTGATCGTTTCTTTGTTCGTCAAAAAAGCACCGGCAATTTCTTCAATGCCGAAGCCGCAAAGAATACGGAGCGATAATCCAATCTGTGCTTCAGTCGAAATGGAAGGATGACAAATTGCAAACATCATCTGTAACTGGCTGTCGTTAATATTCTGCGGAGACAAATCAATTTCTTCCAGATAAATGACAGAATTATTTTTTTGTAATCCGGGAACTATTTTATTTTCATAGATTGAATTGCGATGCAAATAATTTTTTGCTCTATTCTTTGCAGCATGGTAAAGCCACGCGGTTGGATTTGGCGGAATGCCGTTCAATCCCCAAGTCTCCACAGCAGTAAGGAAAGTATCGCTGGCAATATCTTCCGCAATTTCAATTTGATCAAAGCCAAAATGCCTGCAAAGTACAGAAACTATTTTCCTGTATTCAGTCCTGAATAAATGTGGAAGTAATTCTTGATTTGGCATATTAAGAAAATTGGTTTCTTTAAATTTATAAAGCTAGGTGTTAAATACCGCGTGTCTTCCATGACTTAATCAATTTCATATCGATGCGTACTTCTTCCTACTTAAGTTGCAAAGCAGATCCGAATGAATGTTTAACCCAATATTGGTCAAATTGTACAAATGTTCGCTGGCAACAAGCCAAACAATCTCGCAAATCTCGCGTTCGGAAAAATATTTTTTCATATTAGCAAAAGTTTCCGGATTAACTTTTTTATTAGTTGTCAGTTCTGTTACATAATCCAGCGCTGCACGTTCCGATTCAGAAAAAAGAGGACTAGTTTTGTAATTCTCAAGTTCATCAAACTTGGCTTCATTCATCAATTCTTTGATTACAATAGATCGATTAATATCAATACAGAAAAGGCAGATATTAATTCGTGCAACCTGTTCACGGATAAGCATTGCAGTTTCGGGTGACAGAAGTAATTTTTTATCCAGTTTGGAGACCTTCGCATAAAACAGACCAAACGAAGATGGCAACCGGGCTGAATGCACTTTCAATGGCGTAAACACTTTGCCGAATTGCTTGCGCGTAAAGTAATATGCCAGTTTCATCATAAAACCATTGGGCTTTTCAATTGGTGAAAGGAATGTATCCATGTATTTCTATTCCAAATAAATTTAATAATTTTAAATAACTTAGGTAAATTTGTTAAAACTTTAAAGGTTGCTTTCTAAAAACTTCTAGGTTCAAGAAAGCAACCTGAACGAGAAATAAAATATGATATGCAGATTTATTTTTTTTGCTTTATAAATTACTTACTTCCCTAATCTCAACATTTCCGCCAACAGTTAAAATCGGGCATCCTTTAGCTATTTCAGCTGCTTCTTCATAAGATTCAACTTTAAGAATTGAAAAACCTCCTATGGATTCTTTAATTTCAGTGTACGGACCGTCTGTCACCGTTTTATTTGCTCTTAGAACTTTCCCGTCGGATGTTAAGCGTTTCCCTCTTTCGAATAATTTATTTTGAGCTGCAATGCTTCCTATCCAGTCCATCCATTTTTTTGTCATTGCCTGCATTTCTTCCGGTGAATCTTTAGGTATTGCCTTATAATCAGCTCTGAATATTAATAAGAACTCTTTCATTTTGATCTCCTTAGGTTTTAATTTTTTGAATAATGGAAATGCGCTCGGGAGCCTATTTTAATATTACCCTTTGATTTACAACAGGTCAATTTCTCTAATTTCCACATTTCCGCCAACCGTCAAAATAGGACACACTTTCGCAATTTTGACAGCATCCTCAATAGATTCAACTTTAACAGTAGCATGTCCGTTTACCGTTTCTTTAATTTCGGCGTATGGCCCGTCAGTAATTACACCATTTGCCCTGACAATTTTGCCGTTAGGAGTTAGTCGCTTTCCTCTTTCAAATGATATATTTTGAGCTTCGATACCTCCTATCCAGTCCATCCATTTTTTGTTCATGGCTTGCATTTCTTCCGGTGAATCTTTAGGTATTTTACTGTAATCTGCTCTGAATAACATGATAAACTCTTTCATTTTGATCTCCTTATAATTTTCATTTTAAAATACTTTCTTAACCAACTAATTGAAATCTACATTTGCATATTGTCCGGGCTGATAATCGCCGGCAACATTCTTGAAGGAAATATTAAGCCGGTTCCACGAATTTATAGTGATAGTTGCAACAGTAAGATCTATTATTTCTTTTTCTGAAAATTGTTTCCTGGCTTCTTCGTAGACTTCATCAGGCACATCGCATTTATTGACAGCTTCTGCCCAGCTTAAAGCGGCACGCTCACGGTTGGTAAATAAAGGAGCATCACGCCATGCATCCAGCAGGTAAAGCCGCTGCTCTGTTTCTCCTTCGGCGCGTAAGTCTTTTGAGTGAATATCCAGGCAGACAGCGCATCCATTAATTTGCGATACACGATAATTAATTAAATCCAAGAGCTTTTTTTCGATTGATGACCTGTAAGCGCCCAATCCATAAATTACCTTCAATGCATCCTTACCCTGTTCAAAAATATTTATTCTCGGTTTCATTTTGGTCTCCTTATCTTTTCATTTATTTCATTCTTTGAAGCAATTAATCTAACTTCTACACTGTTGCCTTCGCCTTGCAGAACTGGGCAGCCTTTAGCAAATTCTATTGCTTCGTCAATTGAATCTGCCTTAACTATGCCGTATCCTCCGATGGTTTCCTTGATATCTCCGAATGGACCGTCGGTTACAATTTTTTTAGCGTCTTTTGTCATGACTACTTTTGCGCCGTCAAATGGAAGCCCGTTGCCGCCGACAAATTTATTTTTTGCGGCGATGCTATTTATCCATTCAATAGTTTGCTTCATCCAGATTTGCATCTGTTCCGGCGAGGCAATTTTATTGCCGTCTTCGTGTCTGAAGATTAACATGTAATCGTTCATTTTAAACTCCAAATTTTAATTATGAATAAATTTTTTAATTACATATTTATAACAAAGGAAGAATTCGAAATTGGACATCACGTGGAAAATTATTTTAATTAAGATTGCATGACTTTAGCAGTCTTACCCACCGCCTTGATTCAATTGGTTTAACAAGCCATAATAAATAACATCAATCCGCTCTCCTTCTGATATATTAAAATCCTGCCTTAAAATTCCCTCCACAATAAAACCGTTTTTCTCTGCAACGCGCCTGCTGGAAATATTATCTTCCGCAATTCTCAAAAAAACTTTGTTCAATTGTAAATCCCGAAAACAGTGTTCGGTTATTTTAGACAATGCATTTGATGTAATTCCTTAGCCTTCAATAAATAAAAAGAAATTCTGTGCATCTTTTTTCTTAAGCGGTCATATTGTGAAGTTATCAAAATTCATGATTAAAAATTAATATGTTTAAGGTAAGTTTTTGTGACCGGGAAAAAACTACATTATTAACTGTAGGGCTAAATGGAAGTACAATTTGTAGATTTTCCAATCAACTGCTGATAAAAGAAGTTACGAATAAGAATGAAGTTTGCTGAAATATCCGGTCGCTTGGGTTAATCTAAAATAAATTTGAAAATATCCGATAATAATATTCAGTATGCTTGAAAATAATCAAATAAAAATCAATCTATCTAAAAATTTAAAATTATTTTTTAATTCGATCAATTATACAGTGAAAAATATTTTTGGAATAAACCATGAATAATATTGAAAAATCAGAAGATGAACTTTTATACGAACTAAATGAACTGAAAAAAGAAAATGAATATTTGAAGTTAACTTATGAAAAAGATATAGCTGATTTAAAGAAGTCAGAGGATACGCTGCGCAAAAGCGAGGGAAAGTATCGCCAGTTTGTAGAAACTGCAATCGAGGGAATTTTGTCGCTGGACACTGATAGACGACTTACCTTTGTAAACCGGCAGATGGCTGCAATGCTTGGATACTCAGTTGAAGAAATGCTCGGTAAAAAGTATGAATCCTTTATGCCGGAAGATCAATTAATTGAAGATAAATTGCAGTCGCAAATACGGGCAAAGGGAAAAAATGCAATATATGAAAGATGTTTTTTAAGAAAAGATGGACAAAGACACTGGACACTTGTTTCAGCAAAATCAATAACAGATTCAGAAGGTAAATTTGCCGGATCGTTCGGAATATTTACCGATATTAATGAGCGCAAACTGGCAGAGTCGGCACTGCAGGAAAGTGAAGAGAGATACCGCAGAATTGTTGAAACTGCTAACGAAGGTATTTTACAAGTGGACAGCGATAGACGGCTGATCTTTGTAAACCAGCAATTGGCTACTATGCTTGGATATACGATTGAAGAAATGCTCGGCAGAAAGTATGAATCGTTCTTACCTGAAGATCAATTAACTGAAGACAAAGCGCAATCGAAAATTCGCGCACAGGGAAAAAATGCAGTATATGAAAGATGTTTTTTAAGAAAAGACGGTCAAAGATATTGGATGCTGGTTTCGGCAAAAGCAATAACAGATTCCGAAGGTAAATTTGCAGGATCGTTCGGAATGTTTACCGATATTAACGCACGCAAACAGATGGAAGCAGCACTTCAAGAGAGTGAAGAAAGATACCGCCGGATTGTTGAAACTGCTATCGAAGGAATTTTGTCTGTCGACAGCGATAGAAGGCTGAACTTTGTAAACCAGCAATTGGCTACAATGCTTGGATACACGATTGAAGAAATGCTTGGTAGAAAGTATGAATCTTTCCTGCCTGAAGATCAATTAACGGAAGACAAAGCGCAGGCGAAAATTCGTGCTCAGGGAAAAAATGCATTTTACGAAAGATGCTTTTTAAGAAAAGATGGACAGAGATACTGGATGCTGGTTTCGGCAAAAGCTATAACAGATTCCGAAGGCAAGATTGCGGGATCGTTCGGAATGTTTACCGATATTAACGATCGAAAGAAGGCAGAAGCGGCACTTCAGGAAAGTGAGGAAAGATACAGAAGGATTGTTGAAACTGCCATCGAAGGAATTTTGCAAGTGGACAGCGATAGGTGTCTGATCTTTGTAAACCAGCAATTGGCTACAATGCTCGGATATACAGTCGAAGAAATGCTTGGCAGAAAGTATGAATCATTCTTGCCTGAAGATCAATTAACTGATGACAAAGTGCAATCAAAAATACGTGCACAGGGAAAAAATGCAGTATATGAAAGATGTTTTTTAAGAAAAGATGGGCAAAGGCATTGGATGCTAGTTTCTGCAAAAGCAATAACAGACTCAGACGGTAAATTTGCAGGATCGTTTGGAATGTTTACCGATATTAATAAACGCAAACACATGGAAGCAGCATTGCAGGAAAGCGAGGAAAGGTACCGCAGGATTGTTGAAACTGCAAATGAAGGTATTTTATCTTTTGGCAGTGATACGAGAATAAATTTTATAAACAGGCAAATGGCAACAATGCTTGGATATACTGTGGAAGAAATGCTTGGTCAAAAAATTGAAACTTTCTTAGCTGAAGATCAACTAAGCGAGCATTATGTTCAAATGAAAAATCGCGCGCTTGGTAAAGACGCAGTTTATGAAAGATGTTTCAAAAGAAAAGACGGGCAAAGATACTGGATGCTGGTTTCGGCAAAAGCAATTTTGGATACCGCCGGTAATTTTGCTGGATCATTTGCAATGTTCACCGATATTAACGAACGCAAACGTGCGGAAGCAGCATTGTATGAGAGTGAACTTCAATACAGACTTTTATTCGAAACAGCGCGGGAAGGTATTGTTGTAATTCAGAAAAGCAAGCTCAGTTATTTCAATCCTATGATGCTGGAGATAACCGGGTACAGTTACGAAGAGCTTCTTAATATGAACTTTTTTGAATTCGTTTATCAGAAAGATAGAGATCTAATATTAGCAAATCATAATAAAACCATAACCGGAGGAAATGCAGAACAACGATATCAATTTAGAATGTTGAAAAAAGATAATTCATTATGCTGGGTAGAAATGGGCAGCGTTAAGTTCACGTGGAAAGGTGAGGCTGCAACATTGAATTTTATTATTGATATCACTGAGCAAAAATTAACTGAAATTGAACTAGTAAAGCTCAACGAGGAATTGAGGTTATCAAAGGATGTGATTGAAGAAAATCTATCCCAAAAAAATATGCTGGTTGAAAAGCTTGAAAAATTGAATTCGGAAAAGGATAAGTTCTTCTCTATCATCGCACATGATTTACGCAGTCCGTTTCAAGGCTTTATTGGGTTGACCGAGATAATGGTTGAAGAAATTAATATCTTATCAAAAACAGAACTTACCGATATTAGTAATGACCTAAATAAATCTGCAAACAGTCTATATAAGCTTCTTCAAAATTTATTAGAATGGTCCCAGATGCAAAAAGGAACTATAAACTTTGCACCTCAAGAATGGCAGCTTTCGGAAATTGTTGGACAGAGCTATGAAAATATGGTACAGAGGGCGAGTCAAAAAGGGATTACATTGGAAAATAACATTTCTGATTCCATCAGAGTCAATGCAGATGAAAAGATGTTAAATACTGTTGTAAGAAATTTATTATCTAATGCAGTTAAGTTTACGACGACAGACGGGAAGGTTACAATTTCAGCTAAAGAAATAAATGATAATATGGTTGAAGTATCTGTAACGGATACAGGAATTGGTATGTCGGAAAATGATGTTAATAAATTATTTAAGTTAGATGAGAAAGTAAGAAAGCCTGGAACCGACGGGGAACCAAGTACCGGTTTGGGTTTATTACTTTGCAAAGAATTTGTAGAAAAACATGGCGGTAAAATCTGGGTTGAGAGCCAGGAAAAGATTGGAAGTACATTTTATTTTACAGTTCCATCCGTAGAAAAAAATTAGAGTAATGCACTTTCAACATTTGAAGATTTTATCCTTTATTCATAAATAAGAATTAAGAATGTTCAACAATTTAGGATAAATGCCTCATGTCCATCCATAAATTTATTTTGAATATATAGAATTATTTTCCAAATATTTATTAATTTCTTCCTCCCAATCTTTTAGATTATGTTGATAAATTTTTCTTAGTGAATGCTCATTTATTTTGTTTCCCAGTTCATTTAAACCAATATACGAATACGTTATTATAGCTGAAGTTTTATTATCACTTTCTGGTTTGCACTTTATTTTAATAGTCCAATATCTATTTTGAGTGCTTACTAAGTATTGAATAAGATAACGTTCTGGTTCATATTTAATAGCTATTCCCTATTAATTCCCAGAAGCCTACGTCAATCCATTTCCCGAATTTCTTTCCAACCTCTCTGAAATGACCAACCTTTTTAAATCCCATTTTCTCATGCAGCTTTACGCTTGCTTCATTTGGCAGCGAGATACCGCCGATTATTACATGATATTCTGGCAGTACCAATGAAAGAAGCTCTGAATATAATTTATATCCTATTCCCTTTCCGCCATAACCATTCTTTAAATAAATTGTAGACTCCACTGAATTATCATAAGCTTTTCTGTCTCGAAATTTCGAAACATAAGAATATCCTATTACCTCATTGTCTTCTTCATAAACTAGATAAGGACCGATTTTCTTATTGTTCTTCATTCTTCTTGAGATTTCTTCTGGTGTAACCGGATCAAGTTCGAAAGTAACAATAGTATTTAAAATGTAATAATTATAAATCTCTGCAATTGCTTTGGAATCAGATTGTAAGGCTTCTCTTATCATCCTTCAACACTAATTTTCCTTTGATATTAATATTAAATCTTTTATAATATTTCGATTGTCTGGTACTCTCTATCGGTGATTTTTTATTTATTAAATAGTCAGGCATTTCTTGCTGCGGCTGCTTTTAAAAATCCTACCACCAGGGGATGAGTTTCACCTTTGAATGCCGATCGCTCAGGCTGAAAAGCTGTTCCAATAAAATATGGATGCTCAACAATTTCAAGAACTCTTGGTTCTCCTGCTTCATCATTTCCTGTAAATCTCATATTACTTCCATCATAGAGTGGTACATATTTTGGGTTTACACCAAAACAACAGTGGTAATCTTCTTCCACTTTATTTGATTGATAAAGAAAGGCTGTAATCGAGTTAGGTCTGAGAAGAATAGCATCTTTTTTTTCTATCAATTTACAAACTAACGCAGAAATTAATGGCATTTCAGTATCTGGATTGACTTCAGAATTATCCGCTTGTCGATAACCCAATACATTTCTAGCATACTCTAAAGCTGCATGTTGATAGCCTCCGCATGTGCCCAGGAACGGAATATTGTTCTCTCGTGCAAATTGAATTGCAGACAATGCACCGTTCATACTCTTGTATGGACTTCCAGGGACACACCAGATTGCATCAAAATTGCCCAGGGTGTTTGGATCTATTTCATCAGTCGAAATCCATTGAATTTCAGTAAGTATGCCTAAGCTGTTTGACGCTAAATCAATAGCTAAAGGAATTGCTTTGTGAGCAAGAATATTTTCGTTATGGTCGCCAATCAAAGCTATGGTTAATTTCATTTTCTAAATCTCCTTCTAATTTAATATCCCTAGAAACAAGAATGATTAACGATGTTATAATTAAGCCGCCGCTCAAAACAGCAATGCAATTTTGAAGAACCAGCGTAAACATGTCCGGCGTAATTCCAATTCAATAGAGACGAAAATAAATAATTATTTATAAATTCATTTTGATCTACATTCAAAAAACAATTGAATTTTGCAAACGCAACTTTAATGTTGTACCGCATATGATTACCGTATCTTTTAGTAAGTTATGCAGAATAGTTTTCCAATGGCGTATCATAAAACCGCAACTATTTTTATTTAGTTGTCCTGTGTCTCTTAAGGGATAAAATTTTTTTTACAACAACATATCTGCGGCGGCGGAATTATTTTCGTTGGACTATTTTATCCTATTTACTCTTTACTTATTAAAAAATTAAGCGGCATTTTCCTAATGCGTCGAAAAGCCATCCCATGCAGCCTTAGCAATATTGGCTATGATCTCGTTACGAGCATTATCATCTTCAGGTGAATCCGAAACTAGAACCACAATTGCAAAATGCCTTCCGTTTGGAAGTGTAACTACGCCTACATCATTTGTTGCTGCAGTTATACCCTTGTCATTTGTATCGGATGTGCCGGTCTTATGAGCTACTATTGTTCCCGCTGGCAAATGACCTTTGATCCTTCCGGAACCGGTTACAGTCGATGCCATGACATTCCATAGAAAATTCTGGCTCGTTGCTGAAAGTATGCTGTCGCTGGTAAATTTGCATAACAGCTGCGCCATTGCATAAGGGGTAGTCCAGTTTTTATATTGAACAGACCAGTCCTTATGCATTTCTTCCTCAGTCTCTGTAATTTGCATTTCACTTATTCCAAGATTGTGAACAAATTGATTTACTTTAGAAGTTCCTCCCACAAGTCTCAAAAGAATATCGCATCCATTGTTGTCGCTTTCTGAAACCGTATAAGTCAGCAATTCTCGGAGAGTTATATCAACATTGCCGTTTGGATATTTTTTCCGCAGCGGACTCCAAGTATTTGGACGCAAATCTTTCTTCTTAAGATGGATTTTTTGATCAAGTGAGAATTTGCCTTTGTCAATTTCTCTTAGCACAGTTAAAGCTACGGGAAATTTGAATACGCTCTGCATTGGGTAATGTTCATTATCATTGAACGTCAAAGTATCGTTGCTCTGCAAGCCTTCTATAGCAACACCAATCCGTCCTTTAGCTCGTTCAATAATTCCAGCTATCTTTTTTCTGGATGATTCCGGTTGAGCAAATGCCATCCGGGAACAAATTAAAATAATTATTATCCAAAAAATGTTATTTACTTTATTTGTCATATTTCTTTTAGCCTATTGGGTCATAATAAAAGGTAACCAAAATTAAAAAATAATCCCTTTACAACACAACTGATATTTATACTGATGTGATATATTTATTAAAGGCGTGCTGTTACGTTACTTCTCTCGTGTTACAACGGTAATGATTTGGTTTTTGGCTGGAATAGACTTAGTGGTTTAATAAAAAATCCGGTGCACCGGATTATTATCCAATGCACCGTTTTTAACATACAGTTACTTTAATAAAGTCATCTTCATTGATTTTATATAATTGCCCGTGGTAAGCTTATAGATATACATACCTGATGCCAAATTATCAGCATTGAAAGTAACTGAATGATTTCCTTTAGCCTGCCTCTCATCGACTAATGTTCTCACTCTTTCACCAAGAATGTTATAAATTTCTAGAGAGACGAATTGATCATTCGGAATTGAATAGCTTATTATTGTGGATGGGTTGAACGGGTTGGGATAATTTTGATCAAGTTGATAAGTTACTTCTTTAGAAGTTGATGATAAATATAAACCATTTTGATTCTTAGCCAGCGGGGCTTGGAATGCATTAAATGTACGTGTTATTATTACCGCAAACTCTCCTCTCGTTACTGTCTTGTACGGCTGAAATGTTGCATGAAGTGTTGGCAGTAAATCAGTCGGTCCTTGAGTCAAAGAAAAGTATGCATTCATCAAATTCAAATTTAATGCAATCTGAACGTAGCCTCTCATGTTCGCCGGAATTTTGTCTGCATCATCAATTGCAATTGATGTATCTCTGTACGGCACTGTTATAACGCTGTCGTTAAACGCCATCGCTTGTTCCTGCAAACCAAGACTCTGCACCAATGAATATGCAAGATCAACTCTATATACATATCCGTTTGGTGAAAAATTTCCGCTTGAAGTCGGCAGCATTACGCCGTTATAACATTGGAATAAATCTCTTATTGCCGCACCCTGTGCGGTTACAGATTCAGCAAGTAATTCTTGACTTTCAGAAACGTCTGAAAAATTATCCGCTCCGCTGAATGGCATATACTGTCTTATGTTTTCTCCCATCATTAGATAATTTGCCAAACTAATTCTTGTTAAATTGTTTTTGGGTTTGTATGTCCCGTCCGGATAACCATCAACTAACCTATTGCTCACAGCAAATATAATTGACTGAGCATAAGGGCTGCTGCTTATATCTGTTAATCCTGTGTAGCCGGCTGGACTGTACATAGAGATTGTCCCATTTACGGTTTGCGGTAATGCAACTCCATCGGTTGGGTTGATTGCATTGCCTCTCAATCCTCTTATTTGAAGTGTCCATTGCCCTGCCGCCGGTGAAGTTACAGAAACTGATCTGTCATAATAAAGTGGAAATAATAAATTTACTCCGGAACTATATTCAGTTCCATCCGGTGCGATTAAAATTAAATTAAGAGTATTGCCTGTCTGCTGAAGTAGTCCTTCTGCAGAAACTTGAGCTTCTAAAACCGATATATTATTTGGAACATTAAAAGTATAGCTGTTATTATCCGAGGATAATGATGGTACCGGATTATAATCAATTGTTACCGGTGTGCGGGTAATGTTCTCGTTTACATTGCTGTTAAAATTTTTATCGTAATTAAGTGTGCTGCCGAATTCTAATTCGGAATTGAAAACCTTTTCAACTGCATCGTATGCATTTACATATCCGGCGCCGACTTCCCATGATTCCCTGCCCTGCATGTTGGTTGCCGTTTCCTGTAGAATGCTTTTTACTTGTGCCGGGGATAATGAAGGATTTGCTTCCAGCATTAATGCTGCTACACCTGCAACGTGCGGTGTTGCCATCGAAGTACCGCTAATCCTAGTATAATAAGGCAGATATGCTAATTCAATTGTTGTATCATCGGTTAAGCCGTTCGCAACTAGATTTGTAAGTAAAGCTCTGCATGATACCACCAGCATGCCTGGCGCAGTAACAGTCGGAGTTTCCTGGTAAGTCCAAGTTTTGCCGTCTACAGTAAAAGTTCCTGTTTGCCCTTTTACGCCTCTGGAAGAAAAGCTGGCAAGCATTCCGTTATCATCGCCTGCTGCAACAGATATTACCCAGGGTGCAACTGAATAAGGATTAAGTGTATTCTCAGCCGGCCCGTCATTTCCGGCAGCAAATGTTATTACCATTCCTCTGTCATAACACATTTTTGTAGCAACATTGACTGGATCATTCGGATCAAAAGGTGCGGCAGAAGTTCCCCATGAATTGGTTACTATTCTTATACCATATTGGAATTGATGTGTAAGAGCATAATCAAATCCGCCTAATGCATCTAGTACAAAAAGTTCAGCGCCTGATCCATAGCCTATTAAATTTGCACCCGGCGCCACTCCTTGATATTTTCCATTAGACTTAGCTCCGGTTCCTCCAACTGTGCCAGCTACATGTGTTCCATGCCCACCGGTTAAATCTGTATTAGGTATATTTTCCTGGTAAGTAACCGGAAGCAGGCTGCTTTCTGCATTTAAATTTATTGTCGCTAAAACATTTTGAATTACATGAGTTCCATATTGTAAATCAGCATGTGTCCCGTCTATTCCTGTATCGTTTACAAGAACGGTTACTCCTTTACCGGAGACAGGTAATCCGCCGTTGCGTGTTGTAATTTGCTGATCGCTTCTTAATCTATCAACACCGATTATATTCCGGCTCTTATAATTAAAATAAGTAAGCTGCTTATTAAAAAAAATCGATCTCACCATCGGGTTGGCAGATAATTGCTTTACTTGAGCAGCAGTAACAATAACTCCTGCCATTGGTAATGAAAGCATCGTTACTCCCTGAGTAATCCCAACGCTTTGAAGTAAACTTGTTTCTGAAACGGAAGGAGCGCCTTGTGAATTAAAAACAACAACAGCTTGAACAGACCCTGCTACACTTGCTAGTGCAGCAGTTAACTGCGGATCTATGTCTGCTTGCGGTAAGATTACCCCTGAAAAAAATATTAGTGAAGTTAGAACGACGATAGCCCTAGAAAAGATTTTCATACATTACTCCTGATTTAATTATTTATGTAATTATTGCTGAGGTTCCTTATATATTCGTCTTGCGAATGTATCCGGAACACAGATTTTAGTTAGTTATTATTTAAAGATTTTCATTCCAGTACGCTTATCAATTCTTTAACTATATCTTTTATTTTTATAAAATCTTTCGACTTATCTAAGAAATATTTTACACCGTATTTACTGTATTCTTTTATATAAGCTTGTACGTTGTAATTAGTAAGTACAATTATAAACGGCTTGCAATCATCTTTTCCAATTTCATGGAGAACATCTAAAGCAGTTCCATCTTTAAATTGTATATCTAGTATAACTACATCAGGAGAAATGGTCCGGATACTTTCCGCTGTATCCCTTGCGCTTTCTGATTCTGCAATCAATTCTATCTTATTAAAAGATGAAAGAAGCTTTGTAATTCTTTTTCTAATAATTTCAGATTCATCTGCAATTAAGACTTTCATAATAAGTCCTGAACTTCTTGTAATAAGTTAATTATTAGGAAAGGTAATGCGGTATAGCGAAAGTTTTGTTTTTTCTGTGAAGGATTTTTAAATATTCCTGGTTGGTTATTCGAATTGCCTTGCCGCTAAAATTGCTACAAATTTAAAAATCCGTGCATATCAGCTAAATCCGTGTCATCCGTGTTCCATTCTTAAAAAGATTTTACCTTTTTTGAATCCTTTTATTAATCCACCAATTGATGTTTAACAGCGTACCGGATTATTTCGGCATTCGTTTTCATATTCATTTTTTCAAGGATGCGTGCGCGGTAAGAAGTAACCGTGTTAATGCTCAATGATAATTCTTCTGCAATTTTACTGATCGATTTACCGGTGCTAATCATTATCAAGATTTCATATTCACGGTTCGAAAGTATTTCATGAACCGGCTTGTTATTTTCCGATCCTATTTCCATAGCAAGATATTCGGCAAGTGCGGAGCTTATATATTTTCCGCCGCCGGAAATTTTTCTAATAGCCTGCACCAATTCTTGTGCTGCAGATTCTTTCGTCATATAGCCTGCGGCACCGGCTTTTAAGGCTCTTACTGCAAACCTTTCTTCAGGATGCATGCTGAGCACTAAAACTTTAACCGAGGGAAATCTACTTTTTAGCTCGTTAAGTGAATCTAGGCCGGTTCTTCCCGGCATCGAAATATCAAGAATAATAATGTCGACTTCATTTTTCTCAAGCTGCTTAAACATATCGGCCGAATTTGAAGCTTCGCCGGCTACTATGAAATCCGGCTGCTTGTGAAGAACTTTTTTTAATCCCTCTCTTATTAATTCATGGTCATCTACAATAAGTATATTCATCTTCATACTCTGATGTTAATTTATTT
The DNA here is from genome assembly GCA_023475265.1 of Bacteroidota bacterium. GTDB lineage: Bacteria > Bacteroidota > Ignavibacteria > Ignavibacteriales > Ignavibacteriaceae > FEN-1297. Next base: position 61,152 of record JAMCWE010000102.1, on the reverse strand, counting down.
CCATTTTAATATTTTCATTTGTTACCGGAACCTTTAGCATTACTTTAGTTCCTTTATCCTTTTCGCTGATGATATTAAATTGCCCGCCGATTATTTCCGTTCGCTCCCTCATGCCCAATATTCCAATAGATTTTAAATTATTAATTTCATCGGCGTTTATTCCCTTTCCGTTGTCGCTTACTTGAAGAATAAAGCTGCCGGCTTCTCTCAGTATCTGCACGTTTACTTCATTTGCATCGGCATGCCGTAAAATATTCGTAAGTATTTCTTGAAATATTCTGAATGCAGCAGTTGTTTTGTTTTTATCCAGTTCTATAAAATCCGTTTCAGAATAAAATGTACATTTAATCCTATTCCTCTTTTGGAATTCCTGCAGCTGCCATTTAATTGCAGCTATCAAACCTAAATGATCAAGAATATCCGGGCGTAGTTCCGTTGCAATATTCCTTACGGTTAATATCGATCCGTCAATCAATTTTGCAATTGATTCAAGTTCGCTTATTATTTTTTCCGGCGAATTTTTAATTCCTTCTTTTATATCCTCTGATAAAAGTATTACATCCATCTTTAATGCGGTAAGCACCTGCCCCAACTCGTCGTGAATTTCACGCGCTATCTTTGTCCTCTCTGCTTCATGCGCCCTTTGAAGAGAAACATTAAACTTCTGCATGTCGATTATTCTCTCGTTCACAGTTTCTTCAAGTTTCTTTTGTATCTCTTTTCGTTCGGTAACATTTCTGAAAATTCCAAGCAAAGATGATTTGCCGCTTTCCAGTTCAACAAACGAATTGGAAATTTCTAGGAATAATATTTTCGAATTTTCTAATATAATTTTTTGTTCAAGATTTGCAGGAATATCTTTTACCACAAACCTCGATTTGTAATTATCTATCATCAACGAAACAGCTTTAGGGCCTTTATACGTAACTGTTAACGGCTTACCGATTAAGCTTTCTTCTTCCATTTCTACAAGATTACAGAAAGCTCTGTTTACAGAGATAATCGTTCCATTCTCATCAGTTAACCGCATTGCGTCCACTGAATTCTCCCAAACCGACCTGAATTTGATTTCGGATTTTCTTATCGCTTCTTCGGATATTTTTCGCTCGGAAATATCTTTTATTATAATTACTCTGCCGATCTCTTCCCCGTCCTTTGAAATCCTCGCTTTCGTAAGTAAAATATATTTTAAAGTTCCGCCCAAATTGATATCTAATTCTACGTTCTTATTATCTTCCAGCGTGTTAAAGTCAGGTATCAACGATGATATTTCTTTTTTGTCCAAATGAGAAAACATTACGTTGAATATTTTCTCTGCAGCTTTATTCATTTGGTTTATATTCCCTTGCGTGTCAACTATAATTACAGCATCCTGAACATGAGTAAAAATATCTTTTGCGGCTTCTTCAAATCCGACCGAGAAAAGTTTGTATTTTATTACAGCCCTGAAAATCAATACTGATTGAATTACCGTACCCGATTCAGCAAACTCAACGAAATGTATGTTACCAAGAAATAGAGGTATAATCACGTTTGAAATAAGTCCGATTATTAAAGTAATCAATGAGCCTAACATCATTAGAAACAAAGAATGCTTTAAATTATTATTCGTTGTCCAATGCATTTCCTTAGAGATCAAATAAATTGAGTAGGCTCCCGGGAAAGCAATATCGATTAAGACAAACGGCAGAAATAATGGACCTACAATTTTATTTACTCCCCAACCTACATATCCAAAATCTTTAAGCACCATGTTTGTGGTTAAGCTGATTACAATTGAAACAACTACAACAGACAAGCACAAATAATAAAAGATATCATTCTTTTTGTTTATGAACTGGTATGTAAAGCTCATGAATAAAAAAGCCAGTGAAAGCCAGGAGATTGATGCCGCCTTCATCAAAGGCATAACAAGCCAGGGAGAAATATTTTGTCGTAAAATTATTACAATTAAAATCCAGCCGGCTAAAAATGAAGCATAAATTAGGAAGGCTCTATTTATTTGATTTTGTTTTTTCTGAGCAAATATATAAGTCCAAACAAAACCGTTAAATAAAAATGCAATTATAGGAATGATAGAATAAATGTTCATGGGCACCAACTAATTATTTTTATTTAATAAAAAAGTTTACCCGGAAATTTGAACAGGTTTTTGAATTATCACTCAGAATTAATTTTAATAATAAGCACTTGAGTAAAAAATCTAAAGTAATAATATCAAGAAAAAATATTTAAATATTTCTTTCTTCTGATTGCATGTGATTTAACCAACAATACCCTAATTGACTAAAATATTAATGAGCTGACTTTAAAGTTTTTAAACTTCCCCAATCCTCTTTTCAAAGCATACACTATTTTCTACATCTCTGTACTGACCATAATTCGGTATTATTTCATAACCGCTATTCTTATATAAACGGACAGCCTCAATCTGCCTCTTGCCAGTTTCCAGTATGCACTTTGTATAATGCAGCTCACTTGCCCAATTCTCCAATTCAATTAAAATTTTACTCCCAATTTTTCTGCCTCTGACTTCAGGCAATACAAACATCCTCTTTATTTCCATAGTATTTCCATCATATTCTTTAATTGCACCGCAGCCAACCGGCTTATTATTTTCATACGCTACTATTACATGTTTTACTTTGTCCAGCTTATTGAACTGTGCGTAGAAGGAATGATCATCCCCGTCTTTTACCTGTAAATATTCATCCAGCAAAGCTATAAGATTAATAAAATCTTTATTTCCGGAATTAGTCCTGCGCAGAGTAAGCATTTGTTATCCTTAAATAGTAAGTAAATAATTTTTGAATATAGTGCGGTAAAACTTGATAGGAATTTATAAAATTTATCCGTCAAATGTTTGTTTGTATTTCAGTAAATCAATTAGAAGATTCATATTAATGACACTTAGTTTTATTGCAGTACAAACAACAGCAATAAGTAAATGCAGGCCGTTTCTGAAGGCATATTTCGCTGCATTCTAAACAAACTTGTTTGGAAGCGAGCACTGCCGGAGGGTTAACCGGAAATCATAAATTAGATTTTCTCAATTTTTCTTTCTATCTAATTCATCAAGAATTTTATCCGCATCTTCAACACTTTCAGCTTCCAGTGCACTGTAGCCGACCGAGCGCGAGCTTCTCTGCCACTGATTTGCAGTAACTGCGTTCATCATCTTTACTATTCTTACAACATTTCCCATTCCCAATTCCTTTGCTTTTCGTTGGGTCTCTACAAGAATTTGCCTTCCTTCCTCGGTAGTTGGCTGGCATTCAAGAATTTCCGATATAACACTGAACCCCGGTTTTAATCTTTTCAGTCCCGAAATTAAATCGTCCGACCAGGCTTGCATTTCCACAACATCTATGCGTCCTTTTAACATTAAATGCATCCTGTTTTTCATGAAATTGGATTTGTTTTTGTACATGGTATGTTTTTCCCTCTATATTAGATGAAGTTTATAAACTAATAGTTGAATTGAAAAGTTAAATTACAAAGCAAACATATTTCAAACTCTTTTGTAAAATTTGTTACATCGTATTTGTTCATAACCTTTATCCCAACTGATTATATGTTCTATCTGTAATAGAAAATAGTTTTAGATAAATATTTTCTGACGACTTTTATTATCGGAATATATTTTTGAAAGTTAAGCTGATTTTACGATTTTCTTTTATGCGAATGGAGCTTCTATTTTTTCCCTTTTAATGTACAAGACTTAGTGGAAATGAAATAAAATTTTCCACTGGATGTCTATCTCAACATTAGATTTGAATTATCGTAATAAATTTCTTCACGGATTGTTTTTATATATTTTGGGCGGCATAGTAACACCTTAAACTTTTAACTCATTCAACTTTCGAACATCCTGGTATTTAACATCCTCAAATTCTTCAAAATGTTTTTCTCCGCATTTTATTTTATAGTTTTCGTATGAATATCTCTTCATCGGGTCTAATGAATACTTTGTTTCAGCAACAAAATAAATTTTCTCGTCGTTCTTATAAATCAATGCCCAATCTGGGTTGTAAGTGCCGATTGGTGTGTTTATAACAAACCAATTTGGAAGCTTTATATAAAATTCTATGTTCTCATTCGTTTCGCAATCCTCAGCAAATTTTCTCTCAACTTCAGATTCCCATGGAATATAATTATATAAAGTCTTATCCTCTTTCCTTACCTTATAAAGATATTCCTTATATCCTTCCAGATCTTTGTCGGCAAATAGCTCCATCTTGTAATATTCCGTTTCTCCCATTCTTTCATATTTAATCCCTTCAATCATCAAATCGGTTAGTACGTCTTTTATCTCCTTTACAGCCATATCTAAAAACAGTTGAGGATTTTTTATTACATCGTTTAGTCTTCCCGACTCTCTTAAAATTTTTATTATTGTCGACCTTGTAAGTTCCGTTCTGCTTTGAATAAAGCCTGCTACATCCGGTACAACTGAATTATAATCATTAATCCTATAAGAATTGAAATTTATTTGATGTCCTCCTACTCCTTCTTTAACAATGTCTACACCGGTCTTTATTGAGCGAATCACTGGGACAGTTACTTCAGGCATTTTCTTAATTGCTTTTACTGCCGATTTAATTAATTCTTCAGTAGAATAATTTACCCTGTATCTGGTATTATATTTTATTTTATCCCATAGGTCTAAAAATCTCTGATCCAATTCATAATTCTTTTTTAATTTTATCGATACACGGTCTCTTTTATCTTTTACTCTGCCGGTAAATTGAATTCCGCAGTCATCTTCAATTTCTTTTTGAAGAGTCCTGGCAAATGTTTCGTAGCTTTCATTTGCAATTACCGTAAGGCGATTAATATTTTTATCAAATACTCTGTATCCGTCTTTATTAACGCACAGTCTTAAACCCCGTCCTATTTCCTGCCGCTTTTTCATTACCGAACCGGTCTCGTTTAATGTGCAAATCTGAAATACGTTTGTATTGTCCCAGCCTTCTCTTAATGCAGAGTGACTGAATATAAATCTCAGCGGTTCATTAGCATCAAGAAGTCTTTCTTTGTCTTTCATAATTAGATGGTATGCGTCGTCGTCGTCCTTCGATTCGCCGGAAGAAGAATCTTTGTAATGTCCGCTCCTGTCCTGTGCAAAATAGCCGTTATGAACTTTCTCTTTGTCATATTTAATTAATCTGGGATATTTCTTTTGAAAGCGTTCAAACGATTCTTCAAACCATGTCGCAAATTTCCCTTGTATTATGTTCCCGGATTCATCATAGCTGCGGTAGTTTGCTACCCTGTCTATAAAGAAAAGAGACAAAGCCTTTATTCCCTTTTCACCAAGCTGCTTCTCCTTTATAAAATGTTCTTCAACAGCTTTTTGAATTTGGATCTTCATTATCTCATTTCTAAAGTCGCCGGTTGTTTCGCCTGCCTTTAATATTTTACCGTTTGAAAGTTCTATAAACTGCTCTTCGTAATTTATTCCGTTTACAAGAAGGTCTTTGTATTGATCTCTTTTACCCGACAGTTCATATAAGTCATAATGCTTCGAATCTATTTTTATTGATTTTCTTTTAACTCCGCCGCCGGTATTAACATCAATTTTAATTTTTGCAGTTATCTTCGTTTTTGCAGATGAAATATTCTCAAGCTGAATGAACGCATCATTAAAATCATTTTCGGAATAAACGGAATCAACCTCAATCTGTTTTACTAAGCCAAGGTCATAAGCTTTAACCGGGTCAAGCTTGTAAATAAGATTGTAAATATACTTGTGTGTAGCGGAGTACCTTAAAACAAAAAGCGGGTTAAGATTTGTAATACCTTTTTTCCTCGCATCGGTTTCCATATTCTGCGGTTCGTCAAGTATAACGATTGGATTTGTTGCCTGTACATATTCAATCGGTCTTTTGCCGTTTGTTGAGTCCCGGTATTGATTTATTATGTTCGTGTCTTTTGTAAAAGAATCTATATTGATAATCAAGATTTGTATTGCATTGCTTGTGGCAAAATTCTTTAGCTGCGGCAAGCGGCGGCTGTCGTAAACATAATAGTTAATTGGTGTGCGGTTATAAAGATTTTGCAAATGATCTTCAGTTATTTGAAGACTCTTTAACACGCCTTCCCTTATTGCAATGCTCGGTACAACTATAACAAATTTAGAAAACCCGTAAACTTTATTAAGCTCGTAAATTGTTCTTAAATAAACATACGTCTTGCCGGTGCCCGTTTCCATTTCAATTGTAAAGTTCGGGAATGCTGTTTCAACCGGTTTTTCTTTCCCGTCCCCGTTAATGTCTCTAAAAGAAAATCTCTCAAGCTGTCCGGATAGATTTATTTCATTCTCACTTTGTACTTGATTAAGGTTCTTTAGTATTTCATATTCGGTTAAAGAAATATTATTCCCGAATCCAAGCTCTGAAAGAGTTAAAGCGCCTCCGTTGCCTGATATTTCAAAATCTCCCTTGTTTAACGGCTGCCCTTCAAACAGTTTAACAACCGAGCTTATCGCGTCTTTCTGGTATGTTTGGTTTGCATCAAAATGAAGTTTCATAATATTGTTTTATATCTTAAATAATTCTTCTTCTTTCCAATTTTTGGGAAATCCCATCGGCGCTAAATCTATCATAGAATATTTTTCGAAAAGCTTATGTAGCCCAAGTTTAAAACTACTTGATGTATTAATTATTTCTAAAAAATAAATTATAATTCCTATTATTATAAATACACGATCATTTCTTAATGCATCCAGCTTGTTTAGCCAATTGCCGCCGATTGACTTTGGTATATTGGGTCGTACTCCAAGTCTGCGATTCCACAATCTTGCATGATGAGCACATACATTTCTAACATAAACAAGTGAATGAAACCATGATTCAAATACAATACGGTTCAATCCATACCTTTGGGCAATTTCTTTCATATCCTTAAATGACTTTAAGTTTTGGAATAAAAGAGACAGCAGTCCAAAAGAGGCTATTTCCATGGATATCCATGCAGGTGGAATCTCTTCTGAATACTTTGAAAAATAATGTTCTATGAATTTCTCGTCGGAGCGACCAATTTCTTCTTTTAGCCTTTTAATATGTTCATGAAAATAATTTTGATTGAAATAAAGTACATTGTTGCTAACCCAAAATGGACCATGTTTATGCGAAAGAACATAAATAATATTTGTCCTAAGAGATATTTCTATTCTCTCAATTGCATCTAATATCAATAAACGTAATTCACGGTCAAAATTATATACGTTAAGGATATTTTGAAATGTTACACCCTTTTTGAAAATATGATGTTCCTTGTCTTCAAGAAAAGGATACATATATGCGCTAAGCCGGTAATAGTTAATATGAGTTAAGTAATGAAGAGTATTAGGTTCGTCTTCAATTGTGAGTCCCCTAGATTTAAGCCGGTTTATTTGATCTTTAAATGTTAGGGCAGTTTTAGTATATGGAGTTTTCATCTTTTTAAAACTAAAAAGCCCACCGATTTGGGCTTCTTCGAGAGGCCTGGCAGGCTTGTTGATGTAAATATATAAAAGTATTAACAAATTTCAAAAATATTTTGGCTAACCCGTTGTACCGCGTAGACTCTAAATTTTCCTGCGCAATCAATGTAATATAATTCTCCCGCTTAATATTTTTTAAAGGGAGCGTATGCGGGATGAAGGGTTTCATAAATAATTTCCTAAAAGTTTAATAGCAGGATCTATCGCTTCTTTATGGTATGTCTGGTTTGCATCAAAATAAAGTTTCATACTTTTTTTGCTACACTAAAGTTATTCACTTTTTTAACCGACTTGCGATTCAGAATATTGTCCTTTAATATTTGCATGAAAATATTTACCTATTGAGCCATTCATCATTTCATTGAAAACGTTTTCCGGAACATCATAATACTGCCAGACTGCTCCTGTTGTTTTGAATTCAATTTCAAGAGTCGAAGTTGTAGGATCATAACCTACACTTGCTGCTAAACTTGATTCTACGTTTTGTCTTTCCATTTTAGTTCTCCTAATTTTAAAGTTTTTGTTGTCTTATACTTGTTACTACCGATTTATAATTATCTGGATTTTCAGGGTGTGCTTTACTCCATGCTTCAACTAATTTTGGGTCATCACTTGTTGGTCTTGGGTTATTCAATTTAATTCTTACCCTTGATGGAATTTTAATTGCTTCTCCAACAATAATTGCTTCACCAGTCCTTAATGTTGGCAGTAGATCAATCAAGTTATTTAGATTATCAGGTGCGGAAGATTTTACAATTGACTGATCACCGCTGTTTGTTAGCCTTAATGCAATATAAGTGCCTACTTGAGCAAGAATAGTTTCTGAAATTTCTGATGGTCTCTGTGAAATGACAAGTGCACCTAAACCAAATTTTCTACCCTCTTTAAAAACTTGTTCAACAGCCTGCCTGGAATAACTGTTATCATCATTTTTATTTAAATAAGTATGAGCTTCTTCATAAGCAAGTAAAAGAGGTCTATTCTTACCTGTGTATGCTTCGTTACGCCCCCAAAACATGCTATCATATATAAAACGAGTAATTAATCCCACTGTAATATCTAATACTTCAAACGGGACTCCACTTAAATCTAAAATTGTGAGCTTTTGTGTACTGCCTATCCATTCATTTAATAAGTTGTGTAAATCTTTCGTGCCAGGTATTCCTTTGAAATCACCAGGATTAAAAAGAAAATCAAAACGGCTGTCTTTTAACCTTGAAAGCATTTTCTTCTCGTAAGAATAAAATTCTTTGTGTTGGGATACATGTGGAGAATTTGCAAAAGGAGTTGATAAATGAGAAGTAAATTTTGCTCCTATCAAATTTTCATAATCACCGTTATTTTCTAAAACTGCTGTCTCTTCTGTCTGTTCGTCCTTTTTAGTTGTTGTAAAACTTGCATTCAACCACCAATTCATTTTCCACCATAATTTTCTTGCACTAAACGGGATAGGAGAATCCGCTGTTATATAGTTCTTGTCCACAGTTCCTGAAACTAATATATTATTTTCTTTCTTCAACTCGGTTATCAATTCTCTAAATTTTCTATATTCCACTTTTTGATCGTCTGCTGGCTTAGCACCGACAAGAAAGTAAGCTAATTCATCAAAGTTCATTAACCAAAAAGGAATGAATAATGGATTGGTTGAATCATTTATTTTAAAAACCTTTGCTTCAGGAAATGCACTTGCATATTCACCATGTGGATCAACTAAAACCACCCTTGAGCCAATATAATGATTAAGAATTGCTTTTAGTATGCTTACAGTAGTGTTAGACTTACCGCTACCAGTGGATCCCAAAATTGCACAATGTCTTAAAATTAATTTATGAATATCAATATAGACAGAGAGGTTTTCAGAGGATGAATGTTTACCAATTTCAATTGAACCTTCATCGTGTTTTCCGTATATGTCAAAAAGGTCTTTCTCAACTACCAAATGTACTTCATCATTTATCGTTGGATATGTACCTACCCCTTTTTCAAAATCATCTTCACCAATTTTTTCTCCAATGAGCTGTACTGACAAAAACCTTGAGCCAAAATTAAATTTTAAATTAGTCTCATCTGAATTGCTTGGCGCATTACTAACAGCGGAAACTATTCCATAAATTGTAATGTTACCAATCAGCATTTTTACAAATGTTCCGATCTGCCCAATTTTATATAGTCTGCCATTTATGATTGGTGCAGCCGATGGAATTTCATCAGAAACTTCAACTTCGACTATTCCAGAATCAACATGTATGATTTTACCTAAGTATGTTATATCTGTTGTCATTTTACAATTGATTCAATCGCTTCTCTTTTACCGGAACTTGTTATGAGAAAATTTACAAGTAAATTAAAATCGCCAAGCGTGAGATTATTTTCAGTATCGTTCCAAAAGTGATCAAACTTTTTATTTTCTTTTTTATATTCTGCTAATTCGGGGAATTCCCATTCACCTATGTTACCATTTATGATTGCTTTTGTTGGTCCAAAGACATTTATATTCAAGAAAGCGGAAGTTTCTTTATACAGATTCTCTACTTCTTCGTCTTTATAGAAAAACACCAAAACTGAAAGGCGGTTGTTTTCTCTCATGCAATTAAAAATAATTTCATTTATGTGTTGATCTGAAAAGGAATAGCCAGTAAAAATAAAAAGTAGTTCACCATTCAAAAGATAATTCTTCAATCTATCAAAGTATGCAATAAAAGGTTGCTTTCTTGATGAATCATATTTTTCCTTAGATGGATATATTACCAACTCATTTTCTTCCTTCTTAATATCTTCAATTTTTCCAATTCTTACAATCTTGGGAGATTTTGCTTTCGTATCTTCTTTCCAAAACCAACTTAATGAACCATGAATTTTCCATAAACGTATCCAATTTTGCGTCAAGTCGTCCTTTTTCACCAATTTATCAATGCTTTCTTGCCAAAAGAAAGGTTCGTAAGAACCAACAAATCCGTCAAAGTATGGTATACGACTTGCTTCAAGTGACTTTTCAATGATTAAATCATAATTTGTAGTGAAAACTTCTTTGGAAAAATCTCTATTTAAAATGCTCAACCATGCAAAAAACTTTTTTGTACTTTCAAGATCTGCACTCCTTTCTTTATCTAGAATGATTTCGTAAATCTTAGTACAAATTATTTTATCCAATGCTTTTGATGATTCACCACTTACTCCTTGATATTGTTTTTTTGATTCTCCAGTTAATTCTCTAATCCTTCTAATTTGATTTAGAATGTCCTCGATATTAACTTTTCTCGGAGTAACTTTTGATGCTAAATCATCTTTTATCAATTGAAAATTAGTTTTATTATCATCTGTTAGTGCAGCTTGTATTTCATCAGTAAGTTGTTCTACATTTGGAATCTTTAATGCACATGATGTCCCCGCGCCAAAGAAAAAGCCCATATTTTTTGAATATGACAAATGATTTTTGAGTTCTTGAATTTCTCGTACTAGATTTATTTTATCCATAAATAAATATCTTTATATTGTTTTAAAATCAATTCATGCATCCTGCATCTGCAATGCGGTATTTGTTTTTAATTTAAAACTGTTCTTCATTTCAATCTTCTTCTTTTCTTTTCACCAAGCTGAAGATAGTTTTCTTTAGAAACTACTTCCTTACCGGTCTGTTTTTCAAGTGCTTCTCTTGCATCACCGGCAATTTTACCGCCCTTTTGTGCAGCGCCTTTGTTTTGTTCAAAACCCCTTGCGTCTTTTTTCCGTGCAATTTCCGTTGTCGATGCTTCACCGAGCATAGTAAATATAAGCTCTAAATCATTCATGTGGTCGCGCAAGTTTTCACCTTTACCGGGCAGGTTTTTTACAACTTTGTATTCAGTTGGCGTTAATCCAAATGTTGCCTTGCTTATTTCAGAAGTTAATATTGCAAATTCTACCTTTTCTTTTACGCCGCGTTTTTTCCATTCTTCCGTCAGTTCATCTCTAACAGCAATGCCGCGCATTCTTTTTTCTATCCATTCATCGCTGTAACCTTTGGCTTTATATATCTCCCGCATTCTTTGAGACGCAATCTCCGGGTTTTCTATTTCTTCCAGTCGCTCATAACCAACTTGTGCTAACCAGCGCTTAAACGGTTCGGCTTTTGGTGAGGGTATTGATTGGATTAATCGCATCAATGTCTCTGTATCAGCGACATCAGTCATATATTTTTTACCGTCATCAGCTTCTAATTTCAGTTGTCCGATTTTCTCGGACAACTGATCATACCCTTCATTATGAAGCTTCTTCTTTAGATCACTCCAGTATTTTCTCGGTCTATTACTTTCGGTTAATACTTCAATTATATCAATAACCGAGAAGTACCACTTCTGTTCTTCTTCATTCCAAACAGAACGTATTTTTTTCGATTCAAATAATTTTATGTTGCTCATACAAATTACTCTTTATACAGTGCTAAGTTCCACCCCCGCATCCTTCATCTGCAATGCGGTGTTTGTTTTCAACTGGTCATTGCCTGCAAAGAGGTCATCAAGTATAATGCAGCTCTGCGGCTTTAATTTTATTATTGCGTCAACAATATTCTGGTCAATCTTATCTAATACAAAAACTGCCTGCCCATGATTAACCGAATAATACCCGTTTATCTTTTCAACCTTATCCGTCAATGTAAATCCCGATTTAAGCATTAATTCATAAAGCATATTTTCTTTTTTCGCATCCGGTTTAATCTGCGTATCAAAAAGGTCGACCATTTTATTTAAGTCATCTTCCGTTTCAATTACATCGCTCCGCCACATCTTAAAATTACTCGGCGCTAACTTGAAAACCTTAAAACCATTGTCTGAACCTGGATTATTCGGGATTTTAGGATTACCCGGATTATTGAATAAACTTTTTTGCGATTCATCCTGTTCATCCTTTAATCCTGCTGAATCAAGGTTCAGACGATTTATTACTCTCCTAATTCTCTCCTTGCATATATCCGCAATAGTAAAATATTTTGCCTTATACGCCTCGCTGCTTTCATCCGTCTTTTCCGGAAGCTGTACAAGAATAAATTTTCTATTTCCACCGTCTTCCTTATTTAATTCCATTACCGCCTGCGCTGTTGTTCCGGAACCTGAAAAGAAGTCAAGTATAATATCATTATCATTTGGTATAGTAGATAATTGTAATATCCTTTTTATCAAACGCGATGGCTTAGGTGTATCAAAAGGCGCTTTTGTTTCAAATAGTTTCTTTAATTCTTTATTAGCTTCGTCATTATGTCCAGCTTCCTGAAATGACCACCAAGTTGTTGGAACAATTCCTTGTTGTACTTCATTTAAATGTCTCTTTAATTGTGGTGCACCTTTTCCATCTCTTCCGAAAAATATTCTATTATCTTCAATCCATTTTTCAATTGTATCCTTACTCGCTCTCCAACAACTTCCCTGTGGTGGTAAATATTCTTTACCAGTGTTAGGATTTTTAATTGGGAAGACATAGTCTGCTTGGAAACTCTTTACTAAAAGATTATCAGATCTCCATAATCCCTTTCCATCATTATCATCATATTTATACAATGAATCCTGCTTCTCTGTTCTTGGGAAAAGATTTCTTTCAAATTCATAGCTTTTCTGATAGACTAAAATATAATCATGCATTGTAGCAATACCTTTTGCATCATTTGAAGCAGCATATTTTTTCTGCCAGATAATAGATGCTAAAAAATTTTCCTCCCCAAAAATTTCATTCATAATCATTCTAAGGTTATGCACTTCGTTATCGTCAATGGAGACAAATATTACTCCGTCATCACGCAATAAGTTACGCGCTGTGTAAAGCCTTGGGTACATCATCGATAGCCAGTTGCTATGGTAGTGTCCGCTTTCCTTACTATTCTTCCTAAAAAATCCTTCCCTTAACAAAAAGCCTTCTTCATCCTTGTCGCCGATGCGCTTTAGATATTCATCTTTTGTTTCGGAAAACTTATCGGGATAAATAAAGCTGTCGCTGCCGGTATTATACGGCGGGTCGATATAAATCATTTTTATCTTGCCGAAGTAAGACTTCTGCAAAATCTTCAGCACCTCAAGATTTTCCCCTTCAATAAAAACATTTTCGGATTCCCGCTCCGTTTCTTCTCCCCTTCTTCCCGATTTAATCGGGAGAGCCGGGGGATGAGTTCTCCACGCCGGCACATCATTAACACCTTCCCCAAACATAGGTCTCAACGTACCGGAAGTCCTCTGCTGTAAAACTCTAAATGCATCCGACTTACCCCGCCCAGTTAAGATTGTATCTCTCGTTTTCAAAATTTACATCTTCGCCAAGCGCAGCCTTTAATTTTTCCCAATCTATCTTTTCTTCGGTAAATGCTTCTGGTAATATTTCTTTAAGCTTAGTAATTTTATCGGAAAGGATGTCTAATGATTTGCCGTCCATTTAATCTCTTTAATTTTTCACAGAATGTTTTTGTTTAAAGAATCTAAAAGCACAATTGAAAATAAACATTATAATTTTCTTAATAAAGAATTTAATTCTAAAAATTATTTAATTACATTTTTACAAAGGTCATTATCCTATCCCGCATAATGATTATGAATGACCCATCGAATGAAAGTCAAATGACCAATAGACGATTGAATGACCGGGCTTCTTCCGGTAAAACCGGGATACGCCCCGGCACGCCAATGAATTCTATTTTCTGTTTTCTATTTTTTATCTTCTGACTTCTGTCTCCTCACTTCTTACTTCTTGCTCCTGACTTCTGTCTTCTATAAAAATTCCCGGGGCTGCGGCGGAATTAGTTAATTAATCCGGATTTCGATTTCCGCAATGCCGGATAGATTTGCAATTAAATCTATCTTTGGCTTGCTTCGATCTAATCCCTATCCATTTAGGATAAAGATGACATCTTTTTAAAAGATGTCATCTTTAATTAATATAATCGTTAAGCCGGGTCTGTTGGAGTATCCGGCGGCGGATTATCACCGCCTCCGTCATTACCCTTATGCCCTCCGCCCAGGTTTATCACGCGCTTGGCAACATGATAACGGGCGCAGAACTCGGGTTGTTCATCCTCGAGGTTCCCGACATAACGGCGAAATCTGTCCAATACAATTGAACTGTCTTCGCTCATTAATTGAGCTACGCTCTTGGTTACTGCTACGCTGAGGTTCTCTCCAAGGTCCCTTGAAGTAATTGACCCGTTGTATGCAGTGAGACAGGCTTTAGCGGCTTCCAGCTTTTCAGCCTTCAAACCGTGGTCGATTAGACCAGCTTCTATACCGGCTGAAAGATCTAATACAGCTTTCGCTTTTTCGCCTAGTTGGGTATCACGCATGTTCCGTAAAGTAGATTCAGTTAGATTGCTCTTGGCTTCGAGCTCAACCAAATTATTTTCGGATGCGTAATTGTTTTCCGCATCAGCGACTTTAACAATTGCTGCAATTAAATCATGCCGCGCTTCAGCCTTAACATCGGTTTTACCTTCGGTCAGGTCTTTATGACCGCTTTCTTTCTGCTCAATTGCCTTTAGGTTTGCACTGAATATATCTGCATATCTCCTAAATGCCGGAATGCTATCGACTACTTCTTTCTTTTCATCAAAAAGATCGTTGATGCGTTTATGAGCTTGATACGTGTTTATGAATTTGTTATTCATAACATTCCTCCGATGGATCAGGTTTATGCCGCTCACCCCGGAAAAGATGAGCCTTCGCTTTCTATAACACCATTCTCCTTTCTATATTACTCCTGGAAATACACCAACATACAGTGGCGACTAAAACCTTTTGGCTTTCAGTATTTAGCTTTTAGCTTTCAGCGGTCAGCTTTCAGCCTAAAATAATCAGCATAGACTTCTGAAAAATAGATTATATACTAAGTTGTCATTCCCACAAAACCTGCCCGACTGGGCTCGCCTCGATTCGGCGAAGCGGGCAAGGCGGGGTGGGAATCTCGTTCATAATCAATGGATTCCCGTTTTCACGCATTAGCGTCAACTTAATTTTACTTTTTAATGCCGGAACTCTTTTTAATGTTATTAGTTGTCAGAATGATAATGTTAAAGTTTTTCCTGCTAATAAGACCTTCGTTTTTTAAGAGAAGGGTGGGAATGAGTTCGTTGGCCTGATTATCCTTTTGAACTCTCTCTAATCTCTCCCTTACAAGGGAGAGACTTATTTTTCAAATATATCTTTGCATTTTGCAACTGCCCACCAACAACATTTCCTTTAATATTATTTAGGTTTTAACACAATATTTACTTAAAACAATTTAATTCCTCGCGCCTTAAGTTGACGCCTATGCGTTTTCACGGGAATGACATTTTGAATTTTTCAGAAGTCTCCAGCAGTAAATAGTTGTTAGTGGGCAGTTGCAAATCAAAGTTCAACCAGTAATTTAAAAACAATGAATGACTATGAATGACAAACAATAAATTCCAAACAACCCGCCTGCACTAATTTTCCTATCCAAAAAATTTTATTCAGATAGCTTCGGCGAGCAGGCAACTTACGTCAAACCATCTTCTTTTGATTTCCAGCATCTTTCTTTTAATATCCAGCAATAGAAGATTGCTTCCAGCGTTTCGCTTCCGGTTTCCAACGATACGGTGATGCCTTCCAATCACATTATGTTAGCTTCCAATCACATGGCGATGATTTCCAACTACCCGGCGATGGCTTCCAACCTTCCGCCTTTAGCTTCAATATTAACGGCGGTGGTTTACAACATAATGCAGCCGGCTTCAATCTCTCCGGCGATAGCATACAGCAAGTTACAGTCGGCTTACGGCATCCCGGCGATTGCATACAACTGTCAGCAGTTGGCTTCTTAAATAGAAAGATGACATCTTTAGGAAAAGATGTCATCTTTCATCATCCTCGATAATGGGATTATCCATTAACCCGCCTTTCCTAAATTCAGAATGATAATTTATAAATTGTTCTTTACCTCCGAATAGTTCTAATACTTCATCTCTTTTAAGCTTAGTACCCTTATCTCCTATCAATGAATTATATGAACTGTATTTATAATTTCTAAAATCTTTTACTATCCCGTGATGCACAGGGTTTGCGTGTATATAATATACCGCGGCTAAAAAATATTTTTTATCCTCTATAATCTTCCGCTTATAATTCCTCTGGAACAAATTACCGCTCCTTTTTTCCTGCTTATTTATAGACATTGAATATGAAATGAAGAATTTCCTAAAACCCTCACTAATTAATTTAAGTTTGTCTGTTTTTATTCTTACTAATAAATGGAAATGATTTGACAGCTGACAAAATGCAAAGGTATCTACCAGTCCACCCATATACTTTGCATATTGTTTTAAGAAATAAATATAATTTTCTTCGGTAAAAAATATTTTCTCCTTTCCGTTTGCACGGTTGTAAATATGGTATATACAGTCTTTGTATAATGGAGTGTGGTAATCTAACTTTTTCATAGTTTCTTTCACTCTTAAAGATGACATCTTTAGGAAAAGATGTCATCTTTAGTCTGTACTTCAAATTTAAAACGGAATAAAATTCAACAGCAGTCCCAAAGAATATGAGGTCGCTCCTCCAAGATTAACTTCATTCTTACCATTAATAACCTGGAACAGAACTTTAAGATCGTTTAACGGAGTTTCGTATCCGAAAGTAAGAGAATAATTAAAAATAAATTTATCGCCGTTATAAAACTTATCCGAATATCGTGCTTCACCCTCGGCTATTATTGCAAACTTATCAAGCACCGGTATGTAATAATATCCGTTTGCAAATAACAGCAGGTTTCCTTCCTTGTTTTCAAAAGGATTATTGCTCTGAAAGTTTTGCTGGTAAGCTAACCCGAATTTAATATCCGGCTTTAAGCGGAATCTCGGTTTTCCTCCCGTCAGATCAATTAAATTCGGAATTAAAGTTTCATAGCCGAGATTTGCGCGTAATGAATTTACATCGAACTTTTGCGGTCCTATCCTTCCGGCTTCAAAATATAGATGATCTTGAATATTGTAAATTATATAAGCTTCAATAGAGTTTAATGGGTTCTGCTCAAATGTACTTACTCTACCTTTTATTTTGTAATAAAAATAAGAGCCTGTCAAATCGCTTAAGAACGGCTTCTGAATATCAAACTCTGCGATGTATTCATTTTGAGTAGAATCGCTGCCGTTTACACTTTTAGAAAAGCTGATCTTGTTTCTAAACTCAGGTGCGTTTTGATTAATATTATTAATTAAAATCTGCTTTTGGTCATCTGTTAAATTTTTTGTCGATAATGTTAATTCTTTTAATTTATCCTGCGTAAGCACGAATGGTTCCTTTCCGCCGGGCATATATATGATTACCGGTTCGGATACGGATAAATATGTAGGGAAATCCTTTGAAAATATTTTTTCAATTAGTTCCTTATTAGAATTTATTAAATTTACGCTAAACGAAATTGAATTCGGGTTAATACCTATCTTACATGTAGTACTATCCACTTTTGTCCCGTCAGTTAATCTTACAAGTTCAACCTTGTATTTAGTTATATCTTGGAACGTCTTATCTTCATCCATTTTATCCCTAAAAAAAATATAATAATAAATACACGAAGAACTATAAGTATTTATTTTTACTTCAACCTTTGTAACTTCATTAGACTGTGCGAATAAATTGAATTGAATAACAATTAGAAATAAGAAAAAAATTGTTCTCATAATTGAAGTCTCCCGGTTTGTCCCGGATACCTTGCAGTATACTGCAATAAATAATTTATGCAGTCGTTTATAGTCTGCCAATTATTAATATCATCAGGGTTTAGTGGCACATCAAAATAATAATCATCACCTTTAATGTTTAACACTTCTTGTTTTAAGGACGACATGAAAGTAGTTTTATGATAATCCAGAAAATGAGCAAACGTAAATACTGTTACATCAGCCGTGTCATTAAAGTCCGCAACAGAATGCAAAGCTTTTTTAACAACTTCAATTGCTATTTGCCTTGTAAAGTCTATCATACTGCCTCCAATTTGATTAAATCAATTTATTTTAATCGTAGATATATATTTTTATTCTGGGAATTAATAATAACTTTGGGACGCCAATGTGTTACTGCGTATTCTACTGCTTCTTTTGTATTTAAATTCTGAGACGCACCATTTATTCTTATCGTAAATAATTCCTTCTCTTTTTTCAAAAATTGAGGAATGGTACTCTTTAATATTTTTACAAGACAGACTGTTTTACCATCGATGGGATTAAAGTAAATTCTTATGAATTGGTGAATGTTTTTTCCAAATTGTGTATTTAGCAAATTATTAAAATGTAACTGGAATCCGTCACAGCTATTCTTTTGAAGAGTAGAAAAGTCTTTTTCTAATCCTAAGATTTTTTTATTATCATCTACTCCGATTAATAGATATCCTCCTTCAGAATTTAAAAATGCCGCCACAGACCTAATAACTTCGAATTCCAAAGATTTATTCATTTTAGCTTCTTTATAGTCCCATCGCAATGAAGATTTAAACTCGATATGGAAATTCTCACCTTCATTAATTAGATCCATTAAGTTTATTTTAGATTTCCTTTTTAATTCTTCAGTACTTACAATCTTATTTTTTCCAATATTTTCAGATTCTTGAAACTTTCCCGGAAATCTGGATGTATATTGAAATAAATAATTAATGCAATCATTAGTAGTCGACCAATTATTAATATTATCAGGATTCAAGGGCACATCAAAATAATAATCGCTTCCTCTTATATTTAATATTTCTTTTTTTAATGACACCATAAAAGTATTTTTATGGTAATCTTGGAAGTTTTTAAATGAGAATTTGGTTACATCTGCCGAATTGTTAAAGTCCGCAACCGAATGCAAAGCTTTTTTAACAACATCAATTGCCATATCCCTTGTAAAAGTTATCATAATGTATCCTTAAATAATTGGAGTAATTTAAATAATTTAATATTCGAACATTACTTAACTCATTATTATTTATTTTCCGTTGTCTTTATCGCAGCATAAGTACCGGAGCTTAAGCCCAAAAGAATTAAATTATTTTCAACCACTACCGGGATAATGTTATTTACACTGCCTGTTAAATGATCAAGATTATATAGCACTGTACATATAAACCAGATTCCGAATGCCAAATTGAAAACAACTGTCTGGAAGCGGTGTATGCTTACTCCGTTTGAATCGGATAATATATCCAGGATAAAGTTTTCGCTGTTCTGATTTTGAATTCTTAAAATGTCTTTAGACTTATCGGAGTCATCGATGATGCGCCCCGTTGCAGTTGTGGCAGCGCTTATTCCAAGCAGGATAATAGTAGAGGTATCAAATGTCGGAATAACCCCCTTGAAAAAAAGTATGCTGATTAGCGAAGAAAGTATAATTACGCTCCACCATGCAAGCTGAACACGTGAAAAGCTGTAAGGTTTGCGGTCGGCAGTGCTTAGGTCCTTCAATAAGCTGTATTTTATATTGAAGTAGATAACTAAAAATAACAATACCAGAAATACTATCCAGAAAATTACATGCGGGCTCATAGCTTTACCTTTCTTTTGTGTTTAATAAATTGTTTTGAAGCGGGGAAACTATGTAACTAGATTTTATCCCTGCTATATACAGATAAATTAAAAACTATTAAGCTGCTTTAACGAACTATCTATTTTGAATGAACACCAGCCGCTTAATTAAAATGCAATTTATAAGCACGAGACCATTCGCTCAAATCCTAGCTAAATATTTACTTAATATGAAGGAATAATGGAATGAAAGTCTGTAGTTAATCCCCAGTTTTTTCAATCCAGTTCAAATATCAGTGTTTAACTTCTCAAAATATTTTATTATTGTCAATCAAGAACAATTATATTTTATAAATCTAACTTATTAAAACGTTTTTCGTTTTACTCGATTACTTCAATCAGATATTTTTTCTTCATTCATCTACACATTTATGTTTTTACATCAAATCTTTCCACCAGTTCAATTACATTCCCAGTCATAAAATTATAATTATGAAACATGCTCCAAACCAGTTCTCCTATTTCCTCAGGTTTAGTCCATTTAGAATAATCTCCATTACTCATCCATTCTCTATTAGCCGGAGTATCAATAATGTTTGGGGCAATAACATTCGCGCTTAAATTTATGGCTTTCCCTTCTAGAGCTAAAGTTTTCATTAAATGTATCAGAGCACTTTTCGAAATCCCGTATGCGCTTTTTTTTGTCTCAGCATGCATACCTGTATATGCCGCAGTAAAACAAATAGATCCTCCTGCCGAATCATGCACTAATTTTGCAAAATGTTTCGCCAATAAAAAACTTGATTTAAGATTCATATCCATCATCTTATTCCATTCGGATTCCTCAGTATCCCACAGAAACTTTCCACCAGTAAATCCCCCAATAGCACTGAATAAGAAAAACAGTTTTTCATTCCCAGGCTTAACTGACTGCATTGCTTTAATTACATTATTCTCATTTGATAAATCCTCAGTGTCAATATTTTCAATATTAGGTTCCATAAATAATTCCTTATTCTTACTAGCATTTGAACCAAAAAGATAAACTTTATCAAAATCTTTTTTAATTAAAGTCTTGGTGACTCCTAATCCTAATGCCCCGTAAGCTCCAAAGATCAACAGTTCTTTTTTCATAAGCTTATCTCAATTTGAATGTATAATTAATTTTAACAAATGAAATTTTCAACATACGATATAATACACATCTTCTATACTAAAGTTCCAGCCTCGTAACAACTCCATGTAATTTATTATAAGGCAGATCATAAAATCTTACAAAAGCCGGAGTAATAGTCTTCATGAATGCATATAACTTTAATAATACTTTATTTGTAGTAATATCATCGACTCCATAGAAGATAACTTTTTCATCAACTCCATGCTCTTTTAATAATTGAGTTATATGAACTATCTCCTGATAACCTGCTAATATTTGTATCCCGGATAATCCTTGGGCAATATTATCTATCTGGTTAAACTCAATTCCATACGGACTATCAGTCGTCCGTATAGAAATCAAAATATTCTTTTCATAAATAATATTGCATCTTATCATGCAATGAACAATATAAGGAGGCACTTCTTCTAAGCTTCGCGTAAAATATAATGCCGTACCTTTTAATACATTGCCTTGCTGGTAAATCTGGTTATAGCTTTCATTAAATATATCTATTGCAAGAGGTCTAAATGATTTATGCATAGCATTGCCGCCATTTGTCCAAAGTTGAATTACTATAAAAGGTATTGCTGCTATAATAATTGACCAATATCCGCCATGCGGTAATTTATTAAAGACTGCAATAAGGAAAAGGAAATCTACCATCGATACAATAACAGCAATTAACATCTTAGCTTTATTCTTCTTTATCTTAAATATCCAAATCATAAATGTGGCACTTATTGTCATCGTTGCCGTTACTGCGAAACCATATGCCGCTGCTAGGTTACCCGACTTCTGAAATACCAGTACCATAAATATTACGGCTATCATCAAAATCCAATTTACGCTTCCAATATAAATTTGAGATTTCAATTGAGCAGAAGTGTACTTAATCTTCATTAATGGAAAAACACGCGTAGTAATTCCTTGATATATTAAAGACATTACAGCGCTTATCATTGCTTGTGATGCTATAATAGTTGCAAGCAGAGTAAGAATAAGCATAGGTATATATAGCACTTCCGAGATTGATTTGAACATCGAAAATAAAACAATATTATTTACATGATGTTTAATTAGAAAAGCTCCCTGACCGAAATAATTTATAACCAGTGCAAAAAAAACAAAGTACCATGCGTGTCTTATCGGCTTGCTTCCTAAATGTCCCATGTCAGCATATAAAGCTTCTCCTCCGGTTGCACAAAGAATTACTTCACTTAATACCAAAATTCCAGTAATGCCATTCTTTAGCATAAAGTTTACTGCGTAATATGGACTTATTGCCTTTATTACATCTACACTTTCAAAAATATAATACAACCCGGTTATTAAAAGAACTGAAAACCAGATTAGCATTATTGGCCCGAAGGTAAATGAAACTTTATCACTTCCTTTATATTGAAATAGAAATAGGAAAATAGTAATGATGCATGTTATAATAATAACTGTCGTAATCGAAATATGGCCTATCCCTGGAATTAATTCCAATCCTTCTACAGCTGATAAAATACTTATAGCAGGTGTTATAACACCATCACCCATTAATAATGAAACTCCTACAAATCCTAAAAATGTAGCAAAGGCAGCTTTCCTCCCTGTCTTAACACTGCTTGTTAATATTTCTTTTAGTACAATTATTCCGCCTTCACCTTTAATACTCAAGCTCATTGCCAGCCATGCATATTCAACAGTAACCAGCATGACTAGAGTCCAAAATATTAAAGATAAAATTCCAATTATATTTTCATAAGTAGGAGGCGTTAAAGTATACACTACAGTTAAAGTATAAATCGGACTTGTGCCAATATCCCCAAAAACTAATCCCATAGCCTGGATTATTTCCTTGAAAGAAGAGAATTTTCTACTAATTACCATTTGTTATTTCCAATAATTCCTTTCAATAAAATAAAATTATATAGTTTTCGTTAGTAATTTACAGGTCATTAATAATACAACTACTGGCATAATTCATATCTTAACCACGCATTCTCAAAAAATAAATTAAAAATAATTTCTAGTACTTCTTTCATAATTTAACTACGCATTCGATAAATCAGGATGAAGTATTTCTTTTTCAGATGAGGCTATTATAACAGCTCCTGCAGCATCGCCGGTAACATTAGTAATTGTTCTGCACATATCAAGTATTCTATCAACACCCATGATCAAAGCAATTCCTTCTTCAGGAATACCGACAGATTTAAGTATTATGATAAGCATTATTATTCCAACGCCCGGCACCGGCGCTGTTCCTATTGAAGCTAATGTTGCGGTAATAATAATAGTAATCTGCTGGGTAAAATTTAGATCAATACCAAATACCTGTGCAATGAAAACAGCAGCTACACCTTGGTAAAGCGCAGTACCGTCCATGTTTATTGTTGCGCCTAATGGAAGTACAAAGCTCGTAATTGATTTTGATACCCCAAGATTTTCCTGGCAGCATTCCATATTAACCGGTAATGTTGCCGCACTTGAGCTTGTACTAAATGCAATGGTCTGCACTCTTCTAATTCCTTTAAAAAATGTAATTGTCTTAATCTTGGAAAATATTCTTAACAATATTGGATAGACACCGAAAGTATGAATCATTAAACCAACAATTACAACTGCCGCATACCATATTAAAGTTTGTAAAATATCAAATCCAAATTCTCCTACAGTTGCTGAGATTAATGCAAATACGCCGATAGGTGCCATCAGCATTATTACGTCAACCATCTTAATCATTGAATCACTCAATCCATCAAAGAACTTAATCAACGGTGAAGCTTTTTCTTTTGAGATAAGTGATAATATCAAACCTAAAAATACTGAGAAGAATATAATCTGTAGCATGTCCCCATCGGTAAATGCCTTAATAGGATTTCTTGGAATTATATTTACTATTTGCTGCTTAATATCATAGCTGCCAAGGTTTTCAATTTTAGAAGAAGCATCTTCGGTATAAGTAGAAAGCATTCTTTTCTTTGTATCAACCGACATTCTTTCGCCCGGCTTTACAAGATTAGCTAAAACTAATCCAATCGTAATAGCAATAACAGTAGTAATCAAATAATACGAAATAGTTTTACCGCCAATTCTTGCAAACTTTCTTATATCTCCAAGACTTGCTGCCCCAACAGTTAATGATGCAAATACCAACGGTATGGCGATCATGCTTAATAGCCGGATAAATATATCTCCTATCCATTTTATGTCTGTAGATATTGCCCCTTCCTTTGAAATAGAAACTACGTTGGAAAATGTTTGTATTCTATTTACAGCTTTATCTTCCGGCAAAGGAATACCTGATATAAGTATCTTAAAGCTTTTACTTTCCTTCTTTAATTTAGAATGGTATGAAATAATTTCCTGCTGCTGTGTCTTTCCAAACTTTACTGTGTCAGCTTGACCGGGAATAATAAAGCTGAATTGTTCCCAGCCTTTTACAGTCGCAGTCTTAATAGAATTTCCTGATAAGAAAGATATAACAAGCTTATCTTTATTTACATTAAATATAGAGCCAAAGATTGCCCCAAGGATTAATGCAGCTAATATTTGATGATGAAGCTTTGGTAATTTTATTCTTTTCAAATTGAACTATTCCCTTTTATAAAAAAATTTAATTTATGAATAAAACAGATTTCTAAATAATGGTTCTATACTTAACACTTTTCGAAAAGAAAAACAAACAGAATCTAAAAGCAATATTACTCAACTACATAAACTCAACATTAAAAGGAAAAAATATTTTCTTGATATCTAATTCTTTTCTAATTTGAACTTATAATTCAAATATTTATTTTCATAAATTCTAATAATAAAATTGAATGGGGTATCATGGAAATTTCCGGAAAAAAGACTGAGCTTGTAAGGGGTTTAGGTTTAACTGCTGCTGTAATGATCGTCGCCGGTTCTATGATAGGATCGGGAATATTTAGAAAGCCTGCAACAATGGCCGGTCAGCTTATGTCACCAGAGCTGCTTATTCTCGTTTGGATAATAGCAGGTATAGTTACATTCATCGGTGCATTAACTAATTCCGAAATAGCCGGAATGATTGACGCAACCGGCGGGCAATATGCTTACTTTAGAAAAATGTATGGTGATGCAACTGCATTCTTTTACGGCTGGTCTATTCTTGCTGTAATACAAACCGGAAGTCAGGCTGCCATCGCCTATGTATTCGCAGAATATCTCGGATACTTTATAAAGTATCCGCAACTACCACAATCAATTCAAAGTTTTTCTTTTTATATACCGGTCATTGGAAATATTCACCCTTTCATAGAATTCGGAACAAAAGCAGTTGCCATACTTTGTATCTTATTTCTTACTGGAATAAATTACCTCGGCGTACTGCTTGGTGGAATTGTTCAAACAATAATGACATTTATAAAAATTGCTTCGATAATTATACTTTCAGTTTTATTATTCTCCTTCGGCAACGGAAGCATCTCGAATGTTTATACCAACTTTACATTACCGCAAAACTTACCACAAAATATTTTCATACTAATTGGCCTTGCACTTTCCGGTGCCTTCTGGGCTTATGATGGTTGGAATAATGTTACGTTTGTTGCCGGTGAAATAAAGCAGCCGCAACGGAATGTTCCCCGCGCATTACTTTTTGGAACATTGATTGTGATGGGAGTTTATGTTTTAATTAACATTGCATTTCTTTATGTACTTCCTGTAAATGTAATGGCAAAGTCTCCTTTAGTTGCCGCTTCTGCCGCAAATGTAATATTCGGAACAAGCGGCGCTTCTCTAATATCTATTGCTGTTATCATTTCAACATTCGGCGCTCTTAACGGCAGCATACTTTCAACTGCACGGGTTCAATTTGCAATGTCCCGCGATAATTTATTCTTTAAAAGCATAGGCAAAATTCATCCTAAATTTTGTACGCCGCATATTTCACTTGTTGTCCAGGGGATCTGGTCATGTGTGCTGGTAATGTCCGGTACCTTTGATACAATTACTGACTATGTTATTTTTGCTGCGTGGCTATTTTATGCACTAGGCGCATTCGGAGTCTTCGTCCTTAGACGAAAGATGCCTCAAACTCCGCGTCCTTATAAAGTTTGGGGCTATCCTTATGTTCCGGCAATCTTTGTTATTTTTTCTATTATATATTTGCTTAACACAGTAGTATCCGATACAAGCGAGGCTGCTATGGGACTTTTATTAATCTTATTAGGATTGCCATTTTATTTTTATTGGAAATATAAATCAAAAAATTCAACAAGTACCGAGTAAAATTTTTATACTTAATAAAATATGAAAAACAAAAAATTTGTAATTATTGATGCGATGGCGCTTACTTATAAAGCATATTTCGCTTTCATAAACCGGCCATTGGTTACATCCAAAGGCGAACCAACTTCAGCAGTTTATGGTTTTGTATCTCAGTTGATAAAAATTCTTGAAGAGAACAAGCCTGATTATATTGCTGTTGCTTTCGATTCAAAGGAAAAAACTTTCCGGCACGAAAAGTTTGAAAGCTATAAATCATCTCGTGCAGCTATGCCTGAAGATATGATTCCACAGATCGATAGGATTAAACAAATTATCGAAGTATTAAAAATTCCGATTTATATTCTTCCCAAATATGAAGCTGATGATTTAATAGGCACTGCTGTTAGAGAAGCTGAAGAAAAAGGATTGCAATCGTTTGTCTTTACTCCGGATAAAGATTTTAACCAGCTTGTAAGTGACAAAGTAAGAATTGTTAAACCTGGAAAATCAACAGACGAAATAATTATTTACGATGTTAAAAAAGTAAAAGATGAATTTGGATTTGAACCGAAACAGATGATTGATTATCTCGCACTAATCGGTGACAGTTCAGATGATATTCCTGGTGTTGCTGGAATCGGTCCTAAAACTGCAATTCCTCTAATCCAGGAATTTGGTTCTGTTGAAAACATTTATAAACATATTGACAAAATCCTGAAAGAAGGAACAAAGAAAAAATTACTTGATGGAAAAGAAAGTGCTTTCATCTCCAAAGAACTTGCTACTATAGATTGCAACGTTCCATTTGAAATGAATTTCGAATCAGCAAAATTTGAGAAACCGGACTTCGATAAGCTTCGTTCAATCTTTTTAGAACTGGAATTCAAAACTTTATACAGCAAGCTGCTCAATGTTTATGACAGCGTTGCTAAAGAAGAAGCAGAAATTGAAAATATTGTTACTGAAGATATTTCAGTTTTTGATAAATCAAAAGTAAGTTACCAATTAATAGTTGATGCTAAAAAAGCAAAAGCGCTTGCGGATAAGCTTAGCAAGCAGTCTCTTTTTGTATTTGATACCGAAACCGATAGCCTTGATTATTTCACCTTAAATTTGGTAGGTGCATCTTTCGCAGTTAAACCCAGCGAAGCATATTTTGTTGCGCTTAATCCTAATCAAAAAGGCAATGAACTTTTCTCTAAAAATGTTGCGGACAGACTTCCTCTCAGCGACTTTGTTAAAATTTTCAAACCGGTTTTTGAAGATAAGAAAATTAAAAAGGTTTGTCAGAATGGTAAGTTTGACATTTCTGTTTTAAGAAGCCAAGGAATTCAGGTTAACAATTTCTATTTCGATACTATGCTTGCAAGCTATGTAATCGATCCTGATCAAAAGCATGGAATGGATGATCTCTCACAAAAATATTTAAAGTACAAACCAATTCCTCTTTCTGATTTAATCGGTATAAAAAAAGATCCTTCTAAAATCTTTGATGTTGATCTTAATGAGCTTTCTAATTATTCCGCTGAAGATGCCGATATTACTTTTCGGCTTTATGAAATTTTAGAAAAAGAAGTCGAGAAAAACAAACTAAACAAAGTTGCTTACGATGTTGAATTTCCTCTTGCCCCTGTCCTAGAAGATATGGAACGTGAGGGAGTGAATGTCGACAAAAATGCTCTTAAGTCTTTAAGCAAAGACCTCCAGATTCTAATTGATAATTACTCAAAAGAAATAATTGAATTGGCTGGGGAAGATTTTAATATCAATTCTCCACAGCAGCTTCAAAAAATTCTTTTTGATAAATTAAAATTAGCAACCGGTAAAAAAACTAAAACCGGTTTCTCAACTGATGCACGTTCTCTTGAAGCTCTAAGAGGCGAACATGAAATCATCGGAATGATTTTAGATTATCGACAGGTATCAAAATTAAAATCAACTTACGCCGATTCTCTTCCCGATCTTATTCATCCCAACACCGGAAGAATTCATACAAGCTTCAATCAAACAGTTGCATCCACCGGAAGATTATCCAGTAACGATCCAAATCTTCAAAACATTCCGATCAGAACTGAAATGGGAAAAGAAATTCGGAAAGCATTTGTCTCGAGAAATAAAGAATATGTTTTGCTCAGTGCAGATTACAGTCAGATTGAACTTCGAATTCTTGCCAGCATAACCGGCGACGAAGGATTAACTAAAGCATTTAAGAAAGGCGAAGATATTCATCGCAGCACAGCGGCTTTAGTATTTATGGTTAAGCCCGAAGATGTTACTCCGGATATGAGACGCAAAGCTAAAGAAGTTAATTTCGGAATTCTCTATGGCATTGGTCCATTCGGATTGAAAACAAGATTAGGCGTAACTCAAGCTCACGCTAAAGAAATAATTGAGACTTACTTCGGCACTTTCAAACGTGTAAAGAATTATATGGATGATTGCGTTCTTAAAGCTAGAGAAAAAGGTTTTGCAGAAACACTTCTTGGGAGAAGAAGATTTTTGCGAAATATAAACAGCAGCAATCATGTCGTTCGTCAGTTTGAAGAAAGAGTTGCTATCAACATGCCTATACAAGGTACTGCGGCAGATATGATTAAAATCGCGATGATAAACATTCATAAAGAATTGACAAAGAAAAAATTGAAAACAAAAATGGTTCTTCAAGTACACGACGAACTTTTGTTTGATGTTCACAAAGATGAAGTTGAAGAAATAAAACCATTAGTTAAGAAATTGATGGAAAATACTATTCCGATGAATGTGCCAATATTAGTTGAGATCGGAATTGGCGATAATTGGCTCGATGCACACTAATGAAGTTCAAGTTTAAGATTAAGTTCAAGAGCAAGTTCAAGAATAAGAAATAAGTCTGATAAGGAATGCGTAAATTTAATTCTAATGAAATAAAAAAAATTCTTTGTATTAAACCGAGGGGAATTGGTGATATTGTACTTTCTACCATTATTCTTGATAATCTAATCGCATATTTTCCTGGAGTTAAAATAGATTATCTGACTGAATACTTTGCAAAAGATGCAGTTGATAATAATCCTCTGATCAACAAACTATTAACGATGGAAAGGACTGAATTTCCTCTAAAAGTTGCTTACAGAATTAGAAAAGAAAAATATAATTTGATCTTAGATCTTTGGTCAAATCCGCGAAGTGCTCAAATTACTTTTTTATCAAGAGTAAAATATCGAGTCGGTTTTGGATACCGCGGAAGAAAATACGCTTACAATATTTTAGCAACATCTGACCGTGGTGCGCACCATTCTGCCGAACACAATTTAGAATTATTACATGCTCTATCAATTCCGGTTCACTCAAAAATAATTCATTACTATATTTCTCAAGAAGATGATAATTTCGGAAAGGATTTCATTAAAAATAATTTTTCTGATAACGCAGCAATTATAGGAATAGTCCCTTCAGGCGGCTGGGAGTCTAAAAGATGTGATTCTTCAAAGTGGGTTGAAATTTGTAAAGCTATATCTGCTAAATTTAAATCAAAGTTTCTAATTCTTTGGGGCCCTGGCGATGAAGATGACGCAAATTATATTAAAAATCATTTATCGGATTTAAGCATTTTAGCACCCAGAACAAGTGTTAAACGAATGTCGGGGTTAATAAAAAATTGCAGCATGATAATAGCAAATGATTCCGGTCCAATGCATATATCCGCTGCCCTCGGAATTCCAACTTTAGGATTATTCGGTCCAACTGATCCTAAAACACACGGACCTTATTCAGAAAATTCCGCTTATGTGATCAACGAAAATTTGTTTTGCAGAATATGTAATCTTCAAAAATGTCTTTATAAACATGAATGTTTTAACGACATGTCATTAGATATTATTGTAGAAAAAGTTTCCTTACTTTTAGAAAAAAGTGAAAAAGCTATTGCATCAAATGAAAAAGCTTGAATATTTTTTTAAGAATTTACTTCTGAATCTCCTGCTTTTATTTCAGGATAAAAAGTCTATTGGTGAAACAATTTTGGGAAATAATTCCAAAATACTTTTCATTAGATTGAACCGAATTGGCGACGCTTTAATTACTACTCCACTACTTCATGAAGTAAAATTAAAACTGAAACCTAAAATTTATGTTTTGGCTGATCGGAAGAACTACGTAGCTTTTAATAACAATCCGGATATCGATAAATTAATAATTTATGAGAAAGGCTTAAAAGGAATATTCAAAGTTTTAGATTTTATAAAGAAGGAAAAAATAGAAACTATAGTTGATACGCATGATGATATTTCAGCTACGGTTAGCTTTTTAATCGCATTATCAGCGGCTAGAAATAAATATGGATTAGAAAAAAAAAATAAGAGCATTTACACCAAAACTATTCCTCAATTAGATAGACATCAGAATCATGTAATTACCCGGATTCTTGAATTATCTAAACTTTTTAACTTCGAACTTGATAGATCAAAAAGCAAGGTTCAATACTTTCCTTCTAATGAGTCAATGAAAAAAGCAGAAAGCTTTTTATCAAATAAAAAACTTCAGAATAATTTTTTAGCCGGAATTAATATTTCCGCCGGAAGCTATGCAAGATTTTGGGGTATAGATAATTTCAAGAATCTGCTTAATTATTTTTCTAAATATGATCTTAATATTCTTTTATTATCATCACCATCAGATAAAGAATTATGTAAGCAAATTTCCGGAGATCATTTTAATTATTTTTATTCATCTGAGTTTGATGAGTTCGCAGCAATGATTTCCAAATTGAATTTCTTGTTTTCTCCCGATACGGCGGCAGTACATTTAGCTTCAGCATTTGGAATTCCAACATTCGGAATTTACGTAAAGTATAATACTCAAGATATGATTTGGTCTCCGTACAACACAAATTTTGATTGCGTTATAACCGAAGAGCCAAATTTAAATAATGTAACTGGTGAGCAAGTTTTAACAAAGCTTAAACCGTTTTTAGAAAAATTACTGATCAAAGATGTTCAAAATAAAATCTGAAATAAATCCTTTCGCTCTTGCAAAAAGAATAAACAGACCGCTGATTCTTGACGGTGCAATGGGAAGTATGCTTCAACAAATCGGAAATAAACCTGAAGGTTCCATGTGGATGTCGATGATAAATCTTACTCATCCCGAACAAGTTTTAAGAATTCATGAGCAATATATTTTAGCAGGAGCCGACATAATTACAACGAATACTTTTAGAACAAATCCCGCTGCCATTGATAACTATAAAAAGAAAATCGACATAAATAAATTGATTAAACAAAGTGTAGGAATAGCGATCGATGCTGCGAAAGATCTTCCAGTATTTATCGCCGGTTCAAATGCACCTGCGGAAGATTGTTATCAAGTTCAAAGAAAAATTTCTAAAAAAGCTCTTGAACTAAATCATAAGGAACACATTGAACTGTTAATTGACAATGGATGTCATTTCATCTTAAATGAAACTCAAAGCCATTTTGATGAAATTAAATTAATTTGCAATTACTGCAGCAAGAATAAAATTCCTTACATCATTAGCCTCTTTACGAATGAAAATCTAAAACTGCTTTCCGGTGAAAGAATTGAATACGTTATTAATTTCATTTTGGATTACTCGCCTTTGGCTATTTCTTTGAACTGCATTAGGCAAGAAACATTTTTCAAATTTTTTAATAGACCAAATTTTGATTTTAATTGGGGAACTTATCTAAATTGCGGCAGCGGAGAATTCACCGATGAGGATATTACTTGTGGCGTTTCACCAGTTGAATACAATAATTTGATAAAGAAAATCTTAGTTAAATCTCCTTCCTTCATTGGTGCTTGCTGCGGCTCTTCTCCTGAACATATTAAACAAATAAAAATGTTACTCGATGGAAACAGTAAAAATTAAAACTCCCGCTAAGATAAACTTCGGATTGAATATTTTAAGAAAAAGATCAGATGGATATCACGACATCGAAACAATTTTTTATCCAATTAATCTTTTTGATATTTTAACTGTTTCCTCTTGCGATTCCTTTGCATTCGAATGTAACAATAATGAATTATCTAATGATTTTTCTAATTCAGTTTTAAAAGCTGTCCGACTTTTAGAAACTTATAGCAATCAAAAGTTTAATGTTAAAATCTCTTTAGAAAAAAATATTCCCATTGGTGCCGGAATGGGCGGCGGAAGTTCTGATGGTACAGCAGCTTTAATCGCGTTAAATACATTTTATAAATTAAAATTAACATCAAATAAGTTAAAAGATTTAGCGTTAAATATCGGCTCCGATTCACCTTTCTTTGTTGATCCTTCGGCAAGTTTTGCTCAATCTAGAGGTGAAGTAATTCAGAAAATTAATTTATCAATTCCATACCCGATACTTATTGTTAATCCTGGAATACACATTTCAACTAAGTGGGCATATGATAATTTACAAATTAAATCTACTAAGAAATTCAATCTAAATTTGATTACCGGAAAGACAATTGATTTTGCTAAACTAAGAAATGAAATAACTAATGATTTTGAAGAAATTGTCTTTCAAAACTTTCCTGCTATTGAAAAGATTAAAAAACAACTTTATGATAATGGAGCTTTGTTTTCATTAATGACTGGTACGGGCTCAACCGTTTTTGGAATTTTTCCGGATATTGCTTCTGCACAAA
This sequence comes from Bacteroidota bacterium, assembly GCA_023475265.1. Taxonomy (GTDB): domain Bacteria; phylum Bacteroidota; class Ignavibacteria; order Ignavibacteriales; family Ignavibacteriaceae; genus FEN-1297. The sequence continues at coordinate 28,191 of JAMCWE010000102.1, read as the reverse complement.
CTGCTAAAGAAAAATTTCCAAAAAATTATTTTACTTTCGTTCACGCGGAAGATTAATTTTATTTGACGGCACTTTCGGCAATCTCTATATAATTTCTCGACGCATTAATCTTCACCATTATTCCAAAAGGAATTGTGGCACTATCTTTTATGTGCCCATGTTTAAAATTATATACTACTGGAATATCTAAATTTTCAAAATAATGCGATATAACTTCACCTAAAGTTAAAGTTCTTTTTGATGGATCTGTTTCATTACAATCAATAAAAGCACCTAAAATAATTCCTTTAACTTGATTGAATGCTTTTGTAAGTCTTAGCTGATTAAGCATTCGGTCGATACGATAAGGCATCTCTCCAACTTCTTCTATAAAAAGAATTTTATCTTTCAATGAAGGCAAATAATCCGTCCCGATTAATGAAACAACTAAAGCTAAATTACCGCCGACAATTCTAGCTTTCTCATTTCCTTTTACCAGCGAAAATATTTTTTCATCTTCTGGTAATTCAATTTTGCCGAATTTTTTATTTGAAGTTATCAACGGCCAAAACATTTCTTCAGTATATTTGCTTACTTCATCTGAAAAATCAACAGCTAACATAGGCCCGGCAAAAGTTACAAGTCCGGTTTTCTGAAGGATAGCCAGCTGCAATGCTGTTATATCGCTATAACCAATAAATATTTTAGGATTTCTTTCAATCAATTTATAATCAATTTTATCTAACAAGCGCGGCGAACCGTAACCTCCTCTTACACACATAATTGCTTTGATATCTTTTTTCTTAAACATATAATGAAAATCATCTAACCTTTCCTCATCAGTGCCTGCTAAATAGCCATGAAATTTTCCAACATTCTTACCAACATCAACTCTATAACCAAGTTTTTCTAAATATTTAACTCCGGATTCTATTTTTGAAAAGTCATCAGGTGAAGATGCTGGAGAAATAATTCCTATTACATCTCCTTTAGAAAGTTTTTTAGGTTTAATAATTTTCATAATTTCCCACTATGTTTGATTTGAAGTTTATTATAGATGATTAAATTTGTGTAACAATAATTTCAATTTTTAATTTCAGTTTCTTTGATAATGGAGTAAATATTTTATGCCTACAACTAATAACTTGAAAAATAATAAGTTAGCATTAAAGAACAAAGCAAAAAAAATCAAATTATTATTGACAGATAATGATGGAGTTCTTACAGATACCGGTGTTTACTATTCTGCAAAAGGTGAAGAATTTAAAAGATTTTCAATTAGAGACGGCATGGGCGTAGAAAGATTACGTGAAATTGCTTCAGTTGAGACAGTAATTATTACAGGTGAAGAATCCGGCACAGTTTTAAAAAGAGCTGAAAAATTAAAAATTACTGAACTTTATTTAGGAGTAAAAGAAAAACATTTGCTTTTTCCAAAAATTCTAAAGAAAAATGGATTAAAACCAGAAAATGTTGCATTTATTGGAGACGATGTTAATGATCTTGAATTAATGAAATTGGTTGGATTAACCGCAACGCCAGCTGACGGAATTCAGGAAATTAAAAAAATTGTAGATTATATTTGCAAAAACAAAGGCGGAAACGGTGCTTTTCGAGAATTTGCAGAACTTATCATAAAGCTTAAGGGAAAAATGTAATCCATTTTTACTTCACAGTTTTTCATTATCTATTTCCCTTTTATCTCAATTTTTACTAATTGACGTTTCTAAACAACAACCAATCTTTTCTGATTAGGAATTTTTATGCATAATTATTTCAAAATATAAAATCTTCAAGATGAAGATTAATTTTATTTGATTAAATATTTGATTTGCTGGTATGATACAAAATACATATAATTATGAATAATCATGGATATAAATTCCTAATTACAGATATTTATCACTTATTTTTAGCTTTACATGTAATCTTATTCATTTTCTAATTGACAAATTATTTTTTTTATCTTATGTTTACCTCTAGAAAATTGAAAATGATTAAATTTTTTACAAATGCAAAAACTTTATAAATATAAATTAACTTCTTTTCTAACCAATCCAATCTACCGTCCCCTTTTGGGGTAAAATATTCATTTCATTGATAACATTTCATAAATATTTGTAAAAAATAAAAAGGATTTAAAAACATGATCTCTATTGGTATTATTGGTGGAAGCGGATACACAGGAAAAAAGTTAATTCAATTTTGTAATTCTCATCCGTTTATTAGTGATTATAAAGTATATGGCAATAAAACTTCCGGTCAATTTCTGTCTGAATTATTTCCTGAACTAGTCGGCCAAATGACAGATTCACAAATTGAAAGTGTTGATAACATTTCGAACTCGCATGATTTATATTTTATAGCTCTTCCCCACGGCGAAGCACTAAAATATGTTCCTTCGCTAATAAAGAATGATAAAAAAGTAATTGATCTTGGCGGTGATTATCGATTAGATTCTAAAAGTGAATATGAAAAATGGTATAATATTCAGCATTCATCTGCCGAACTTTTAAATAATAAAATCTATGGTCTTGCTGATTATTATGGAACTCAATATTCAAACTATAATTTAGTTGCAAATCCTGGCTGTTATCCAACTGCAACTCTGCTTGGAATTTTGCCATTAATGGCTGGATTCGGTGATGAAATTTTTTCTGTAAGCACATCAGCATATTCCGGAACGAGCGGCGCTGGTAAAACTCCGAAACAAGAATTAATGATGTCTGAAATGGATGGAAACGTTTCCGCATATAATGTGAATAAACACAGACATCAACCGGAAATTTTACAAATGCTGAAGAAATTTGGTTTTGATTCTCCTTTTTCTTTTACAACTCATTTGCTTCCGGTTGCTGTTGGAATTTATGCAACAACCTCTGTTCATCTCAAAAATTCAATTGACGAACAAACTATAAAAAATTATTACAAATTATTTTATGAAAATTCTAATTTCGTTAGGTTAAGAGAAGTTCCTCCACAGTTAAGCTGGGTGGTAAATACAAATTATTGCGATATAAATATTTCCGTAAAAGAAAAAGTAGTAATTATCACCTCTGCAATTGACAATCTAATTAAAGGTGCATCTGGACAAGCATTCCAAAATATGAATAAGCTATTTGGATGGGACGAAAATTTAGGACTAAAATTACAAGGAGCCAAAAATGTATCGATGTATTGAAAATGGCTCTGTAACATCTGCAAAAGGATTTAAAGCCGCCGGAATATTTTGCGGCATTAAAAGAAAGAAAAAAGATTTAGCTTTAATATATTCTGAATTACCTTGTACAACTGCAGGCACTTTCACTTTAAATAAAGTAAAAGCAGCTCCACTTCTAATCTCCAAAGAAGTAATTAAGAAAAACAATTTTACAAAAGCCGTTCTAGTAAATTCTGGAAATGCAAATGCATGCACCGGCGATGAAGGTTACAATGATGCTTTGGATATGCAAAAGTGGTGTGCCGAAAAACTTAATATTTCTCAAGATGAAGTTCTGATAAGTTCTACCGGTGTTATTGGACAAAAAATGCCGATGGAAAAAATCAAATCTGGTATTGATGAAATCGTGAATCATCTTTCAGAACACGGCGGCTTCAATGCTGCTGAAGCAATTATGACGACCGATACTAAAATTAAATCATTTGCTTTCGAAGTAAAATTGAAAAAAAGCAGCGTAACTATTGGCGGTATATGCAAGGGCAGCGGAATGATAATGCCGAATATGGCTACAATGCTGGGTTTTCTTTCCACTGATGCGGCAATAGAAAAAGATTTGCTTTCTGAACTTTTGTTAAACTCTGTTCAGAAATCTTTTAATAAAATTTCTGTCGATGGCGAAACAAGTACTAACGATATGGTTGTAATTTTAGCAAATGGCGCTTCGGGAATTTCTATTGAAAAGAATTCCGAAGACATGCAAATATTTCAAGAAGCTTTAACCGCAATTAGTATTGAGATGGCTAAATCAATAGTTTCTGATGGTGAAGGCGCCACAAAGTTAGTAACCGTTAATGTAAAAAATGCAAAATCAAAATTAGATGCTGATCTTGTTGGAAAATCAATTGCTAATTCTTCTCTTGTAAAAACTGCTATCTATGGCGCTGATGCAAATTGGGGAAGAATATTAAGTGCAGCAGGCCAAAGCGGCGCTGATTTTGATCCCGCAAATGTTTCAATTCATTTTAATGATTTACCGGTTCTGTTGCCTGAATATACTTTAGCATTGGATGAAGAAAAAGCTTCTAAAATACTTTCTCAATCAGAATTCTCTATTAATATTGATCTTGGTAGTGGTTCCGAAGATTGCACTTGGTGGACTTGCGATCTGACCGAAGAATATGTCCGAATTAACGCTGATTATCGAACATAATCTGAAAGGAATTTAAAATGAAAACTGCATTAGTAAAAATAAGCGGAAAAACAATAAGTGAATTTTTATCTACCAATAAATGGATAGAAATATTTAAGAATTTAAAATCTGAGTTTGACGGAATTATTCTTGTTCATGGAGCCGGTAAAAGTATTTCGGAATGGTCTGAAAAACTTGGACTAGAAACAAAATTTATTAACGGTCAAAGAGTTACAACAAAAGAACAAATGGAAGTTGTTGCGGCAGTTCAAGCAGGCGTTTTAAATAGCCAGTTGACTGCAAAATTAATTTCGTCGGGACTAGAAGCCGTTGGGCTATCCGGAATTGATAGAGGAACTTTTACTGCAAATTATTTTCAAGAAGAACTTGGATTTGTCGGCAAACCTGAATTGGTTGGCTCAATTACCTGGGTTAAAGACTTGATCGATTCCAATGTTATCCCGGTTTTCTCAAGCGTATGTGCGGACTCAAATGGAAACTTAATGAATGTAAATGCAGATGTGTTTGCTGAAAGCCTTGCAGCGGCTCTTCAGATCGATACTGTTTTCTTTGTTTCAGATGTTGCCGGAGTTATTCTCGGAGGCAGCGTTAAAGAGTATTTAACCGAGAGCGATATAATAGCTGGAATTGTTGAAGGTGAAATAAAAGACGGAATGATTCCAAAACTTCAAAGCTGCGTTGATTTGTTAAAGAAAGGTATTAACAAAATCTGGATCGGGTGCGAATTAAATAATCTTCCAAATAATGGAACGTGGATTGTAAACTCAAATGAAAAACAATATGAATTACTCAAAACTGCTTAATAATTATTCGCGATATCCTGTCGAGCCTGTTAAAGGAAAAGGTGCATATCTCTACGATTCTTCAGGCAAAGAATATATAGATTTTTTATGCGGGATTGCCGTTACAAGCTTTGGACACAATCATCCGGAAATAACCTCTGCTGTAATTAAACAGATTGAAAGTTTTTGGCACGTTTCAAATCTTTTTACATCAACTCCCCAAGAAAATTTAGCTCAAAAACTTTCCAAGCAATCCGGATTAGATTATGTTTTCTTTTCTAATTCCGGGACCGAATCAATTGAAGCTTCAATAAAGTTTGCTAGGAAATGGGGCCAGGGAAGGAATGAAATAATTTCAACTCATGGCGGTTTTCATGGCCGAACTTACGGCAGTTTGTCAGCTACCGGCCAATATAAATTCTGGGAAGGATTTGAACCATTTGTTCCCGGTTTTACTCATGTCCCATACAACGATTTGGAAGCTGTAAAGAACTCAATAAACAAAAATACTGTTGCAGTTTTAATTGAAACCATTCAAGGTGAAGGCGGAGTTAATGTTGCTTCAACTGATTATTTAAAAGGCCTAAGAAAACTTTGCTCTGACAAAAATATTTTATTGATCATAGATGAAGTTCAAACGGGAATGGGAAGGACAGGAAAATTCTTTTCATATATTCATCATGGAATTGTCCCAGATATTGTTGCAACCGCAAAAGGTATTGCAAACGGTTTACCGCTTGGTGCAACTATATGTTCTAAAGAAGTTGCTGATTGTATTAAACCTGGCAATCATGGTTCTACATTCGGCGGCAACCCGGTCGCTATTGCAGCAGCAAATAAAGTTGTTGATCTTCTAGATGAAAAACTTTTAAATAAGATTGAGCAGCTTGGAAATACTTTGATGAAATCTATTAAGGATTTGAATCTTTATGCAATAAAAGATATTAGAGGAAAAGGTTTAATCATCGGAGTAGAATTTATTAATGGAATTTCTTGTAAAGAGATTGCAAAAAAATTGCTTGAGGAAGGATTTTTAGTCGGAACATCAGGCGATTCTGTTTTAAGAATTTTACCTCCGTTTATTATTACTGAAATTGAAATAAGCAAATTCATTTCAGCGTTAAAGAAAGCTGTCACAGATGTTTCTAAAAAGGAAAATTAAATTAAAAAGGTGAATTTATGTCTGCTAAATTAAAAAGGCTAAATAGAATTAAAGAAATATTGAATAATAAAAATATTTCTTCTCATGAAGGTCTTGTAAAAATATTAAGTGAAGAAGGAGTGCAAGTTACGCAAGCAACTTTAAGCCGCGACTTTGCTGAACTTGGAGTAATCAGAACAATTACTGAACATGGTCCAAGATATATCTTGGATTCACATGAATCTGGAAAACAAATTGCTAAGTTGATCGGCTTTGAAATTCTAAGCGTCGAACATAATGAATCAATGGTTCTAATCAGAACATTATCTGGAAGAGCTCAAGGGATCGCTCATTTTGTTGATCGAATGAACTCTCCTGAAATTCTCGGAACTGTTGGCGGCGATGATACCGTCCTCGTTATTCCTAGTTCACAAAAATATATTCCTAATATTGTTTCAATGGTAAAAAAAATGATGACCGAGCAAGTCGGTTGATAAAAAATTTATAAGGAGAAAAAAAATGTCAAAGAGAAAAATAGTAGTCGCATATTCCGGAGGCCTTGACACCTCCGTTATGGTTAAATGGTTAAGCGAAAAATATAATGCAGAAATTATCACTGCAACCGGCTTCCTCGGACAGGTAAAAGAAATTGAAGGTGTAAAAGAAAAAGCTAAATTAACTGGCGCTGTTAAATCATATATTTTCGATTTAAGAGAAGAATTTATTTCAAACTATGCATGGAAGGCATTGAAAGCAAGCGCTCTTTATGAAGGAACGTATCCAATGGCAACGGCAATTGGAAGACCGCTTTTAGCAAAGATGCTTGTCGATGTTGCTATTCAAGAAGGTGCAGATTCTGTTGCTCATGGATGTACCGGCAAAGGCAATGATCAAGTAAGATTTGAAGTTGGTGTACAATCACTTGCACCAAGTTTGAATGTAATTGCTCCGCTAAGAATTTGGGAATTTAAAAGTCGAGAAGAAGAAATGGAATATGCTTTGAATAATAATATTCCAATCAAAGCTACAAAAGACAATCCCTATTCTATTGATGAAAATCTTTGGGGCTTAGCTGTTGAATGCGGCGTTCTTGAAGACCCAACTGTTGCGCCTCCGGAAGACGCATATCAAATAACAATCAATCCTAAAAATGCACCTGACCAGCCTGCTGCAATTACCATTGGCTTTGAAAAAGGAATTCCTACAACTCTTAACGGAGTTGAGTTAAATCCGGTTGAACTTGTCTCGCAGTTGAGAGATCTAGGCGCTGCATATGGAATCGGCAGATTAGATATGATTGAGAACAGAGTAGTTGGAATTAAATCGAGAGAGATTTACGAAGCTCCGGCTGCGGTTATTCTTCATCATGCACACTCAGAATTAGAAAGACTTGTTCTCGACAAAGAAACTTTTAGATATAAACAGAATGTTTCTAACAAAATTGCTAATTTAATCTACGACGGTTTGTGGTATTCTCCATTGTTCAAATCATTGATGGCATTTGTTGATTCAACTCAAGAAAATATTACTGGCGAGATTAAGTTGGAATTTTATAAAGGCAATATAAAAACTCTTTCAAGAAATTCTGTATTTAGCTTATACAATAAGAATCTTGCAACCTATACAATTGAAGATACTTTTGATCATAAAGCTTCGGAAGGTTTCATAAAAATTTATGGACTTCCTTACAAAACTTTAGCTCAAGTAAAAAGTTCATCGAAAGAAGAGGTAACTGCATAAATGTTATGGGGCGGAAGATTTAAAGAAGAACTTAATTCCAGGGCGTTAAAATTTTCGTCCTCGCTTAAATACGATATAAATCTTCTTCAAGAAGATATTGAGGGAAGCATTGCGCATGCAGAAATGCTTTCTTCAATTAACATTCTTTCTAATGATGAATGCAAAAAAATAGTCTCGGGACTTAAACAAATTTCCGAAGAATGGCAGAACAATTCTTGGAAACCTGATGCGGGGAAATTTGAAGATGTTCATTCGGCAGTTGAATCAAGATTATTTGAATTGATTGGAGATACTGCCGGCAAACTTCATACAGGCAGAAGTAGAAATGATCAAATTGCATTGGATATTATTTTATGGATTAATAAAAGATGTTCTTTAATAAATAGTTTGATTATTGAATTTCAAAAAACACTTCTTGAAATATCGAGCGCTCACGTTGAGACTTTAATTCCGGGTTATACTCATCTTCAAAGAGCGCAGCCAATATCGCTGGCTTTCCACCTTCTCGCTTATGTTGAAATGCTTGAAAGAGACAAGTCGCGATTTTACTTTATAAAAAATAATTTGAATCAGTCCCCTCTTGGTTCCGGTGCATTAGCCGGTTCAACTTTACCGCTTGACAGAAATTATTCTGCTGATAAACTCGGATTTGAATCACCAACAGGAAATGCACTGGATTCGGTTTCCAACAGAGATTTTATTCTGGATTATCTTCACGCTTGTTCTGTAGGAATGATGCACTTAAGTAGATTCTCGGAAGAAATAATTATTTGGTCTTCATCGGAATGGAATTTCATAAAGCTTAGTGATAGCTTCACTACCGGTTCATCTTTAATGCCTCAGAAAAAAAATCCGGATATGGCAGAGCTAATCCGGGGTAAAACCGGAAGAGTTTATGGAAATTATATCGGCTTTGCATCTACAATGAAATCACTTCCACTCAGCTACAATCGTGATTTGCAGGAAGACAAAGAACCGTTATTCGATTCATCATTCACTTATGAAGATTCTCTTGAAATTATTAATGGAATGATTTCAACTGCTGCGTTCAATGTAAAAAGATTTGCAGAAGAACTCCAAGGCGATTTTTCTTTAGCTACAGATATTGCCGACTGGCTTGTTTTAAAAGGCATGCCGTTCCGAGATGCTCATAGAATAGTTGGACTTGTTGTACAGAAGTGTGAAAAGGATGGAAAAAAATTTAGTTCAATGAGCCTGGATGAATTGAAAAGTATTTCGCAGGTTTTTGATGAATCGGTTATGGAATATTTAGACATGAACTCAGAATTAAAAAAGAAAAAAACAATCGGTTCCACAAATCCGCAGTTAGTTAAAGAAAGAATTGATTTCTGGAAGAAGAAATTAGTCTAACTAATCTTTCGTGCTAAAAATCTTTTTCTTCTAGAACATAAGAATTATAAATAATATAATACTCTTGTTCCCATTCATTTTCATTCGAAACGTGTTCCAATAAATTTTTCTTATATAACTGCGGTAAAATTTTATGTTTATGGATTTCTAATCCAAGTTTTGATCTTTGATTATTCATCAAAGGATTTTGTCTTTTTGTTTCCTTTTTTATTTCCATGATATTCATCCTTCCAATCAAGAAATTATACTTATCGTAAAATCATAAACAAAAATCTCAAATAATCCTCTTTAAGAATATCAATTATAATAGAATGTCTGCGTGATGATATCTACAATTATAATCGAATTTTCCTACACAAAGTTTAATTTGATTTGTATCATAATTGCTTATCTCAACAAAACCGAACAAAATTTAATTTATAGTTTGACTATTTGATCGTAATTATAGAAAATCAACATTAAGATAAGATTACCAAAGGATTAAGAATTTGTTAAGAATTGAAGAAGACATTCTAGAATTTTAATTAAATATCAGTTAGAGGAAATAAAAAAAGCCTTAAAGATTTCTTTAAGGCTTTTAGTGACCCCAACGGGATTCGAACCCATATTACCGCCGTGAAAGGGCGATGTCCTAACCATTAGACGATGGGGCCTAAGTCATTCAAAATTTTCCTAGGGTGGGCAGTGGGATTTGAACCCACGACCCTCAGGGCCACAACCTGATACTCTAACCAACTGAGCTATGCCCACCATGAAAAAAGAACAATACAAATGTTAAATTAAAAACTCAAAATTTCATAAAATAAATTCGAATTTTTAATTTTGAATTGTTTTTCGTACGCCCAAGTGGAATCGAACCACTAACCTACAGCTTAGAAGGCTGTTGCTCTATCCAATTGAGCTATGGGCGCTTAAATAAATCTTAATAAATTGAAATACTTAATTTCCCGATTAGATCAGGATGAAATGAATTACAATTAATAAATTCTCATCATTAAATCTAAGAACAGTTTTTATTTGTCGGGGCGGCAGGATTCGAACCTGCGACCTCCTGCTCCCAAAGCAGGCGCGATGAACCGGGCTACGCTACGCCCCGATAAATTATTCCAAATTTCAAACAACAATTGAAAACTTTTTCAAATTAGCTGTCAAATATAAATTATAGCATGTAAAAAAACAAAAGAATCAAACTACAATCTCAACTTAATTTTGAAATTTTTTTGTAATCTCTTTCTTATTTAAATTAACATATAAAAATTATTTTATCTCAACAAATGTCCTTTTCGTTTTACATCTCTAAACGGTATATCTTCTCTAAAAAGGATTCCAAGTTCATTTCGTTTATTTCCGGAATTTCAATTACCGGAATTGCTCTTGGCGTTGCTACCTTAATTATTGCTTTAAGCATTTTAAATGGTTTCGAAAATACTATAACTAATAAAATCATTGATTTCGATTCCCATATCCAAATTTCTTCATTTACCGAAACTTTACCGGATTATCATTACGCGCTTCCTATTCTTAAAAATAAAATACAACCTTATGCCGTAAGCATAAATCCGTTTGTATCAAAGCTTGCAATAATTAGCAGTAGAACAATTAAGGATGGAGTAAGCATTAAGGGAATTCGATCAGAAGATTATTGGAAAGGCGTCAAAGAAGATATTGTCAATGGCAAATTCAATTTGTACGATGACGAAAATCTTCCCGCCATAATCATCGGGAAAAAATTAGCTGATAAATTAATGGTGAAGGTTGGAGATAGAGTAACTGTCTTTGCACTAAACAAAGATCAAATTCCTTCAGCGCAAAATCCTCCGAACATTCAGAGATTTATTATTACCGGAATTTTCGAAAGCGGAATGGCAGCTTTTGATGATCTTGTCGCCTATGTTGATATTAAAACTGCTCAGAGACTATTTAATATCGGAAATTATATAAGCGGCTATGACATACGTGTAAATAATATTTCCAAAATTGACAGCCTGACAAATTACTTAACAGACCATTTAAGCTATCCATATGCAACTAGATCTATTTATCAAATCCATAGAAATATTTTTACTTGGATAGCTCTTCAGAAAAAACCTATCCCGATTATTTTGGGTTTAATAATTATCGTTGCAGTCTTCAATATCATCGGAACACTTTTAATGATTGTTCTTGAGAAAACAAACGCAATTGGAATTCTAAAATCACTTGGCGCAAATAGACGGCAGATAATTTCTGTCTTCATTTATCAAGGGATTTATCTTGCAATTACCGGTATCTTAATTGGAAATATTATCGCTTTTACTCTTACCTATCTTCAATTTAAATATAAAATTATTTCAATCCCCTCTTCAGTTTATTTTATGTCAACGGTGCCTATCCTTTTTTCATATCAGGATTTCATCGGTGTTTCAGTTTTGACTTTTCTTTTGTGTATCATCTCGTCATTCGTCCCGAGCTATATTGCATCCAAAGTTCAGCCTGTCTCAACATTGAGGTTTGGTTGATGAAATTCGAATCATTCATATCGAAAAGATATTTAATATCAAAGCACAAGATTAATTTCATAACTATAATTTCTTTTATTTCGATATTCGGAATTACAATTGGAGTTGCCGCATTAATAGTTGTCCTATCTGTCTTCAACGGATTTGGAAGTTTGGTTACTTCATTCCTTATTAATTTTGATCCGCATGTTAGAGTCGAAATAATTTCTCCGGAGGGATTTAATCAACAAAACAAAATAGTTGAATCATTAAATTCTATTCCAGATATACAAAAGTTTGCACCTTATGTTTCTGGAAAGGTATTGGCTTACAACGCCGGACAAACACAAGTTGTAAATCTAAAAGGTATCAAAGAAAAATCCGGTAACGATATTTATGGCATTAAAGCAAGCATGCTTTTCGGTCAATATGATATTTCATTTCATGATGGATTGCCAAGAATGATTCTCGGCTTAACATTAGCAGACCGACTTCAATCGGTTGTTGGAGATACAGTGACAATAATTTCGCCTGTCGGAATAGAAAATGTTATCACACAAATGGCTCAGCCAAAATCTCAAAAATTCATTGTAGCTGGAATTTACAGTTCCAATAACAACGAATATGATGAATCTTATATTTTTACAAATCTTGAGACAGCACAAAATCTTTTAGGCTACGGAAATAATGTTCAAGGGTACGATGTTCGATTAAATAATCTGAGTGAAGCTGATGAAGTAAAATCCCAGCTTCAACATAAATTGGATAAAAATTTGTTCAGTATAAATACCTGGTATGATTTCCATAAAGAACTTTACATTGTTATGAAGATTGAAAGATGGACTGCGTACATTGTTTTATGTTTGATTGTGGCAGTTGCAACTTTCAATATTCTCGGCTCTCTATCTATGTCCGTAATTGAAAAGAAACGCGATATTGGAGTTTTAAGGTCGATGGGAGCGAGCGAGAAATCCATTTTAAAAATATTTATGTACGAAGGTCTTTTGATCGGAATAATAGGAACAATTGCCGGACTGCTGCTAGGATATTTCATCTGCTTCCTCCAATTGAAATACAAAATTTATCCTTTAGATCCGACTCAATATAAAATCGATGCACTGCCGCTTCAAGTTAGAATATCGGATTTCTTTTTTGTTTCCGGCGCTGCGATGTTTCTTTCTTTTATTGCATCTTTAATACCGGCAAGACGCGCCGCAAAAGTTGACCCGCTTGAGGCAATTAAATGGGAATGAGAAAACACAAATGCATGAATGTATGGTTGCATGAACGAGAAGCATATGTCCTTCATGCAATCATGCTAAGCCGCAGCAAACATGCAGCCATGCTGATATTTTTATTAATGATATTAAAATTAATTACAAATATTTAATAGTAATCGGAATGATTTTAAAAGCAGAAAATTTAGTTAAGGCATATCAAAACAACCAGAAGCTAAAGCTTGAAGTTCTTAAATCTGTTTCACTTGAGATTGAAGAGAAAAAGATTTCCGTCATTGTCGGCGCTTCAGGCGCAGGGAAAAGCACTTTGCTTCATCTTCTCGGCGGATTAGATAGACCGGACAGCGGTTCTGTGTATTATGAAGATCATGATATTTTTAAATTATCAGATGACAAGCTTACAAAATTTAGGAATAAAAATATCGGCTTTGTATTTCAGTTCCATCACCTGCTGCCTGAGTTTACTGCAATCGAAAATGTTGCAATCCCCAAAATGATTCATGGAGTTTCTTTAGAAAAATCTACAAAGAAAGCTTTAGAGCTTTTAGAATCTGTCGGACTATTGGACAGAGCACATCATAAACCTGCAGAGCTTTCCGGCGGCGAGCAGCAGAGAGTAGCCGTTGCCAGAGCGCTCGCAAATGACCCTTCAATTATTTTTGCAGATGAACCGACCGGAAACCTTGATTCGGCAAACAGTGAAATAATTCATCAAATTATACTTAATTTGCGCGATAATCTTGGAAAGTCATTCGTAATTGTTACGCACAACCCGGAGTTAGTAAAACTTGCTGATACAGTTTTTGAAATTAAAGATGGGAAGATAAATAACTGAACGGATGCATGAGTGCATGCTTTGCTAATTAAGTTTGCATTAAACCGAACCTCTTGATGACAGCGGAAGCATGAATTGAGAAATTTACACAAATGCTTGTTTAATAATATCCTAAGTAGTAAATTATAACAGAATAAATGTATCGGAAATTACTTTTAATATGTTAGGTGAAGTATTTAGTTAAACAAAGAAGAACGATTTCATAAGAGAAGAAAAATGACAAGAATAATTTTAGAATCGAAAAATAAAAATGATGTTATGCTGATTAAAGAATTAGCTGAGCGTTTAAATATTAGTTATAAAATTCAAACTATACCTGCACCAGGCAATTCCGAAAAGAATTTAGAACATTATTATAAAATAATTAATAAAATTGTTGATGTTTCCAATTACGGCGATCCATCTCAATGGCAAAAAAAAGTGAGAGAGGATCGAAGTATAAATATCTCATAGCATGAAATTAATTGACAGCAATATCATAATTTATTCTGCAAAAGAAGAATATGCTTTCTCATAATGTTTATTATAGGAAGCTCAGGAGGCAAGTATGAATCAGAAGCACAAACTATCCAGCCCTGTTGAAAGGATATATCACGAGTGGGACAAGGCGTTGTCAAACAATGACGCGCAAGCACTTCTCGCCCTCTATGCGCCCGATGCAACGCTGGAGAGTCCCGTAATACCTCATTTGATGGGCACTGAAAATGGTGTCTTGCGTGGCCACGAACAGCTGCGACTGCTGTTTGAAAAAGTTGTTGAGCGCAAACCAAAGGTGCGGCAGTATTTCCGTACTGGCTATCTCACTGATGGCAAAAAACTGATGTTCGAATACCCACGCTCCGGTCCCGAAGGCGAGCAAATGGACTTTGTGGAGGTAATGGAGCTTAACGAAGAAGGACTGATTCAAAGGCACCGCGTTTATTGGGGTTGGTTTGGTTTGCAGGTTCTGCAGAAGGACGCCTACCGAAAGTAACACTATGGGGTCTTTATGCCTAACCCGCCGCTCAACACCGTTATGCAAAAAGTCAATATGTTTCGCTTGTATGTTAGTGTTTACATTAGAAAATGTCGCATGCTGATCATTAAAATCATATCATAGAATTAATTCGAAGGCAAGAAAATGGAATTCACCAGTTTTTACTCAAATTCATTGTAAATATAAAAGATAGAACTCTTGTAAGAACCCAATAAGCTCTCCCGACTACTCTAAAGGTTCTACAGAGAACTCAACAAGTGGTAGCGAGGGCTTTCAATGTGCTATTAAGCACTAAACAAGTCCTTCAGAGGACTCTAAAAGTTCTCCAAACAACCCTAAGGGTTCTCAGAAGGACTCAAAGAGTGGAACCGAGAGCCTTAAATGTGCTATTAAGCACTAATAAGGTTCTTCAGAGGACTCTACAAGTTCTCATGACAGCCCGAAAGCTTCTCAAGAGAGTTCACAAAGTGCTCGTAACAACTTTTAGAGAGTTCCAGAGAGATTTTATAGTGCTTATTTAGTTAGAAAAAATTTAATCATCTATTTAAATTTTCTAAATACTCAAACAGCAGTCTCACTCCATATCCAGTCATAAATTTCTTTGTATAGTTGTTGAAATCATTTGCCATCGCCGGACCAGCAATATCAAGATGCGCCCATGATATTTTCTTATCGACAAAATTTTCAAGAAACTTTGCCGCAGTTATTGCACCTCCCCACCTGCCGCCAAGGTTTTTAACATCCGCAACATCAGTCTTGATTAAAAAATTATAATCATCCCACAACGGAAGTCGCCATAATCTGTCAAAAGTTTGTTGCCCGGTTTTATAAAGTTCATCGGCAAGCTTATCATCTTTTGTAAATAAACCGCCGACAAATTCTCCCAGCGCAACTACACATGCGCCGGTTAGTGTTGCTAAATCAATTATTACATCCGGTTTAGCCTTGGATGCGAAATCAAGTGCATCAGATAGAATTACTCTTCCTTCAGCATCGGTATCTTCAATTTCAATGCTTTTTCCGGAAGCTGTAATCACTATGTCACCTGGTTTAAAAGATTTTCCCGATGGCATATTTTCAACTGATGGAATAACTCCTAAAATATCAACAGGTAGTTTTGCTTTTGCAGCAGCCAGGATTGTTCCCGCTACAACAGCAGCGCCTGACATATCGGCTTTCATCTCTCCCATATGTGCTGATGGCTTAATGGAAATTCCACCGGAGTCGAAAGTAACTCCCTTGCCAACTAATGCAACTAGTTTCTTTTTATATTTCTTAGCTGCACCGTTGTATTCAATAACAATGAACCTCGGCGGATTATTACTGCCGCTTCCAACTGCAAGCACGCCGCCCATCTTTCTTTTTTTAATTTCCTTTTCGTCAAATACTTTTACTTTTACTCCTTCTTCTTTCAAAGTTGAAGATATTCTTTCAGCAAGTATCGACGGCACTAAAACATTTGACGGCTCATTCTGTAAATCTTTTGTAAAGCCAACACCTTCCATAAGATTTACAGTTTTATTTATTGCTGAGCTTAATTTCTTTCCATCATCGGCATAAAAATATACTTCCAGTAGCTTCTCAGCCTTCTTGTCTTTTTTATATTTGTCGAAAGAATAATTGCCGAGATAAATTCCTTCCATGAAAGTTCTATAAAAATATTCCTCACTCTCAAAATATTTCTTAAAGTGTTCATACTTTGGAATTGAAATGTGAAGGTATTTTACTTCTTCATTGCCGATATTTTGAATGAAGCCTGCAAGATGATTTCTAAAATGATCAGATGAAAATTTATCATCGATAATTATTTTTGAAATGAATAACTCATCCGGCTTGCCATCATGTTTTGAAATCCTAATCTCATTACCTTCTTTGGAAAGAAAACTTTTTTTCTGAAGTTCCGATAATTGAACGTTTGTAACCTTAATAAAATTTTCAAGACTCTGCTTTAATTTTTTTTCATCAATCAAAAACTTAACGCTGATGCTTAAAGGCTTATATGATATTTTTTTATCACCGGATTTTAATTTCAATATGAACATTGCATTCCCTATTTTTTTATTGTGAGATATTCTTCGGTTTTACTTAATATTTTTTGCATGTACTCATCTAATTTTCCATCACGGATTCTTGCGCCCGCTGCATTTATATGCCCTCCGCCGCCAAACTCTGCTGCTAATTTATTCATCGGTATTGTTCCCTTTGAACGGAAGCTTACCTTAAAGCCTTCTTTCAACTCGATGAATAAAAGCCCGATAACAACCCCTTCAACCGATAAATTATAATTCACAAAATTTTCCGTATCCGATTCAACCGCATCAAGTTTCTTAAATGTTTCCTGGCGGATAATCATATAAGATATTTTTTTATCTTCACCGAAAAGCTGCATAGAATCCAACGCTGCACCAAGCAATCTTATTTTACTGAACTTGCTTTGATCATAAATTTTGTCAAACACTTCTCCAGGATTAACACCTTGCTGAATTAAATTGGCTGCGATATAATGAATTTCCGGCGATGTTCTTTCAAAACGGAATGAGCCGGTATCAGTCATTATTGCGGCGTAAATAGGATAGGAAGTCTGGTAATTTAGTTTTACTATTTCGGTCTTCGTTATCAAATCATAAATTATTTGCCCCGTTGCGCTGTAATTAGTATCGATGAAGAAATGGTTTACAAAATTTTCTTCATCTTGATGATGATCGATGCAGATTTTTAATTTTTTAGATTCATTAAATCTTTTCTGCATTCTCACAACACGGTCGGAACGGTTGAAATCAAGCGCGACAAGAACATCAACCTCATCAAAGATTTTTGAATGCTTTTGCTCATCATACTTTTCAATTACATTATCCGTATCCAGAAACTCCAGATTGTATGGAGTCTCACTGTGGTTGATTACAAAAACTTTCTTGCCCAATTCTTTTAGTATAAAATAGAAAGCTATCTCCGAGCCAATCGCATCTGCATCGGGATTAACGTGTGTGGTTAGTAAGAATGAGTTGTTGTCCTCTATTATTTTTTTTAATTCCGAAAAATCAATCATGTTTTATTTTTGAGTTAAATGAACTGAAAGATGCTTCTTTGTCAAATCATTTCACAATTTTGGTTTCCGTTGAATGGAAATATTTGCCAACATTTTCATTTACTTTTAGTTTGTCCGGACTTTGCCTATTATCAAATAAATTAAGTATGGTTATTTTCTCATCTTTAATTCGATAAATAAGCGTCGTTTGTTTCGAAATAACAAATGACCTAATATGTTTTTGAAGATAAATAATTTTTCCAATGAAGGGAAAATTGGAAAGAAGATTTACTATTGCATCTATTTGGTCTATAAACTCTTCAGCCGATTTTTTACCCCAAGTTTCTTTTATAAATCGAACTATCTGAGAAAAATCTGAATATGCGTGCGAAGTCCAGAATATTTTATAGCTCATTTTTGATATTAGAAATTACCGCTTTGTGGCTAATTAAATTATTCTCAGATTCACTTTGCTGGTAAGAATACAAAATCAATTTCTTCTGTTCTTCTGTTAACTGGCTGTATCTTTGCAAAACTTCAGTAATCCTTACTTCTTCAAAATCAACGGATTCATCATCTTCAATATTTTCCAAAAGCATATACGCAATTGCAGCTTTGTCCTTTGGTGACAATTTAAGTAATTCCGTTTCCAACGATTTCAAGTCCATATACAACCTCACGAATCAATTTATTCTTGCATTAAACATAAAAATTTTAGAGTTAAAAGAAAAGTAACCTTTTTAATTGCTTCATTGTTAAACTGTTAAATTGTTTTTACCAAATGTTACTTTGAAAACTTAGGATTTGAACTCTCTATTTATAGCAATTGAACTATTAGACAATTAAGCAATTTGATTAATTCACCTCCCACATATTACCACTGAACAGAAGCTTTCTCAAATCGCCTTTGCCTTTTTGCTTCTTAACTTCTGAAATCTGTTCGTGAAAATCATGATCGTATGTTGTTTTTGAAATTTTACGAATAACGCCGATTGGCAAGGGTAATCCTTCCCTTTCGGAAAATTGCGATAGAATAAATGCACGCGCCGGATTCTTATCATTTTCATTATGGACCCAAACATCATTTACAGAATATTTGCCGTCCGATAAATCTATTACTTCCGGTTCAAGCCCATTCAATCTGATTCCTTTATCATTATTCTTTCCGAATACCATCGGTTTGTTTTGTTCAAGAATTAATACATTGTCAGCTTTGGTTTCTTTATCTGTGAATAGTGAAAAAGCTCCGTCATTAAAAATGTTGCAGTTCTGAAAGACTTCAATTAAAGCTGTTCCTTTATGTTCTGCAGCTTTTTTAATCATCTCCTGAAGATGTTTCGGATCTCTGTCGAGTGTTCTTGCTACAAATGTTGCTTCCGCACCAAGCGCAAGACCAACCGGATTAAATGGAAAATCAACACTGCCGAAAGGAGTACTTTTAGTTTTCTTTCCTTTCTCTGATGTCGGAGAATATTGTCCTTTGGTTAATCCGTAAATTCTGTTATTGAACAAAATAATTTTTAAATCAATATTTCTTCTGCATGCATGAATAAAATGATTGCCGCCGATGCTTAAAAGATCACCGTCTCCTGTTGCAACCCAAACAGAAAGCTTTGGATTGTTCAGCTTAACTCCGGTTGCAATTGCAGGAGCTCTTCCGTGAATGCTATGAAAGCCGTAAGTATCCATGTAATACGGAAAACGCGACGAGCATCCTATCCCTGAAATCCAAACCATATATTCTTTTTCAATTCCAAGATCAGGCGAAGTTCTTTGCATCTGCGCTAGTATTGAATAATCACCGCATCCGGGGCACCACCTTACATCCTGCGATGAAGTAAAATCTTTTGAAGTATATTTTGGATGTTCAGCTTTCGAAATGCTTTCAGTTTCTTCTTTCATACTAATTCTCCAATCACTGCTAATATCTTATTTTCAATTTCGGTTGTCTTAAAAGGTATCCCTTGAATTTTATTAAATGAATCTACTTCCACAAGAAATTCGCTTTTAAGAAATCTTGCAAGCTGCCCCATGTTTAGCTCTGGACAGATAATCCTTTTATATTTATTTAAAACCATTCCGGTATTTTTAGGAAAAGGATTTAAATACTTGAA
This sequence comes from Bacteroidota bacterium, assembly GCA_023475265.1. GTDB lineage: Bacteria > Bacteroidota > Ignavibacteria > Ignavibacteriales > Ignavibacteriaceae > FEN-1297. Next base: position 8,143 of record JAMCWE010000102.1, on the reverse strand, counting down.
ATGTGCTTGTGCAATTTTAATTCCTCTTTGTCTGAGCCTTGTTACCGCTTCGGTAATTGAACCGTAAGTTCCGCCCCAACCTACAACAAGAATATTTGAATCAACATCATCCGTAACTTCAAGATCGGGAATATCGTTTTCAATATTCTTTACTTTTTGAGCCCTTAATCTTACCATGAATTCATGGTTCTCTGGTTCATAATTTACATTACCGGATATGTTTGATTTTTCCAATCCGCCAATCCGGTGCTCAAGCCCCGGAGTCCCAGGAACTGCCCATGGACGCGCGAAGTTTTCGTCTCTTAAGTATGGCGCAAATCCTTCTTTCTCTTTTCTGAATTCCACTTTGATTTCAGGAATGCTGTCCGGCTCTGGAATACGCCAGGGCTCAGAACCATTAGCAATATATCCGTCCGACATAAGCATAACCGGCACCATGTATTTTGTGGCTATTCGTACCGCTTCAATTGCAGTGTAAAAACAATCTGCCGGAGTTGATGCCGCAATTACAACAACCGGAGCTTCACCGTTTCGTCCTAAAATCGCTTGCTGTAAATCCGATTGTTCAGTCTTTGTTGGAAGTCCTGTACTTGGTCCGCCGCGTTGAACGTCAACAATAATTAATGGGAGTTCTGTCATTACTGCAAGACCTATCGCCTCAGACTTCAATGCAACGCCGGGACCGCTTGTTGTTGTTATAGCAAGTGCACCGCTGAATGATGCGCCAATTGCTGCACTAACCGCGGCTATCTCATCCTCAGCTTGAAATGTTCGCACATCAAAATTTTTATGCTTGCTCAATTCATGAAGAATATCTGATGCCGGAGTGATTGGATAAGAACCAAGGAACAAAGGTAATCCTGTTTTTACGGATGCCGTTATAAATCCAAGTGCAAGCGCTTCATTTCCGGAAATATTTCTGTAAGTTCCTTTCGGAAGCTTTGCAGGCTCTACATGATATCTTGTTGTGAACTGCTCGGTATTTTCGCCGTAATAATAACCTGCGAGCAAAGCTTTTTCATTTGCAGCAGCAATCATCGGCTCATCTTTAAATTTACTTTTAATCCACTTGAGAGTCGGTTCGACAGGACGGCTATATAACCAGTACATTAAGCCTAGTGCAAAAAAGTTTTTACATCGAGAAATTTCTTTTGCACTTAAGCCGCTGTCTTCAAGTGCAGTTGTTGTAAGCTTTGACAATGGGACCGGAACAACTTCAAATCCTTCGAATGAATCATCTTCAAGAGGATTGTTTTCGTATCCTGCCAATTTTAGATTTTTCGCGTCGAAAGAATTTATGTTGACGATTATCGCCGCACCGTGTTTCAGATCTTTTAAATTAACTTTTAGCGCAGCAGGATTCATAGCAACCAATACATCCGGTGAATCCCCGGGAGTTTGTATATCGCTGTTGCTGAAGTGAAGTTGGAATCCGCTTACACCGTATGTTGTTCCTGCCGGTGCACGAATCTCAGCGGGATAATCCGGTAAGGTGCTTAAATCATTTCCAACTAATGCAGTTGTATTTGTAAATTGCGTTCCGGTTAGCTGCATTCCGTCACCGGAATCTCCGGCAAACCTAATCGTAACGTCGTTTAATCCTAATACTTCTTTTTCCATAAAATATTTACTTAATTAATTCTATCTTATACTTAAACGTACACTTAAACTCAATAGTCCAAGTTCAACTGTAAGTTCAAGAAGTTGAAGACAAATAATCTGCTATTTTATTTTTCCAAGAGATGTTCCGCAGCTCTTGAATTGATAGTTACAAACTTATAAAAAATAATATTAAAATGAATTTGATAACCAGAATCTCAAGGAAAAGCTGTTACCGAATTTTAACAATACTATAATATTCCTTTACTGTCTCTGAAATTTAATGGGTAAATCCATAATAATAATATTCAATCACAATAAAGATTTACTTAGAAAATTTTTGTATGCTGCACATAGAACCTAAGCAATGAATTGAATATCTTTCTTCAATTCTCTATTATTGAATGAGTAATCAGGGTGTTTATTATGAAAAATCATTTTAAGTTCTTTAGCATTTTCTTTTTTCAGTTTTGCTTCTTGATAAACGTTAAAGCTCAAAGCTCTAATTTTAATTTAGATGCATATAAACAATTTCTTCAATCGCATCAAAACATTTCTACTCAATCTTTGCTGCAGCTTTATAATGCCGGAAGGTTTTCAGCAAACATAAAACAGGATTACAATTCAGCGGTTTACTTCGACAGCATCGATGCAAAATATAATTTAACGAATTACGAAAAATCTCTTCTGCAGCAGAATGGATTTGTTGTCAGCGAAAGGCTTACAATGAATTCATTTGGAGATGCCTTAAATGATATCTATGCAAAAGATTTACCAGTATTTATTTCTACGGATGCTATTCTTCATGCTCTCCACATGTCTTATGATAATATTTTAAAAGATATTGAGCTTAGCGTTCTTGTTGATTCTGTTAAAAGTATGTTAACACAAATGCGTTCGGGTATTCCGGTTTTAGCAGCTTCTTATTCTAATAATCCGGCGATGATTCAAATGTTAAAAGATGTTGACTTCTATCTCGCTGTAGGAATTGATCTATTTGGACAACAGGTAAACCCAATCTATCCGGATAATACAACTAAAATCAGCGGAGTTATTTCAAAGATCAACGCTGCAAATGGAATTGGTTATGATACTTTATTCTCTTCGATTAAGGTTTTATATGATTGGAGTCAGTTTAAACCGCGCGGGCATTATGTTGATGACTTGCATCCTATTCTTGCAAATTATTTCAGAGCGATGATGTGGCTTGGAAGAACAGAAATTTATCTGCTTCAGCCAAGGGCACTTGTTGATGCGGACTCAATTGAAATCTTTAATTCCATACAGCGGCAAACAATTAATGCAATGTTAATCCGTGAGCTTTTTGATAAAACTAATGTCGCAGGTACTTACAACTTAATTGAAAGCGTTTTAACTTTTTTTGTCGGCGAACAGGATAATGTAACAATTGATAATCTTGCTTACCTGAAAAATGCAGTCAGCTTAAATAATGCAAGTGATCTTCTTGATAGCTTAAAACTTGTAACATTCCAGGATACTTTGAAAAATCAATCCTTAGCTTATCAAATGATCTTATCTCAATTGCTTGCTGAAAATCCTCTTCAACCGGACAGCATTATTCCTGCCTCATCATTTCTTTTATTCGGACAAAGATTTATTATTGATTCGTATGTCCTTGGAAATGTTGTTTACGATAGAACTAAATCGTGCAGGCTTTTCCCTTCTTCGCTCGATCCTATGTTTGCCCTAGGCAACAACGCTGCGGCTCAGCTGCTGCAAGATGAAATTACAAAATATGTTTACGGCGGAAATCTTGCCGCTCTAAGATATTTAATTGATTCTTATGGCTCTGACTTCTGGAATAAAAGCTTTTATAACTTATGGCTTAATTCCATAAGATCATTAAATCCTCCGGTTGATAAAAGCAGCTTGCCTCTATTTATGCAGACCGCCGGCTTCTGGCAGGAAAAGTTAAATACTCAGCTTGCTTCGTGGACTGAACTGCGGCATGATAATTTATTATATGCAAAGCAGTCATACACTGGAATGAGTACATGTTCATATCCATACACTTATATTGAGCCTTTCCCCGAATTTTATAAAAACTTAAAAACATTGGCAGAGGTTGCTCAAAAAGACTTTTCCAATCTGAATATAACAAACAATTATTTAATGCCTAGAGTTATTAATTATCTAGACAATCTTGGCAAAGTTGCGGATACTCTTTATACAATAGCTCAAAAAGAATTGAACGGAATTTCTTTTACCTCTAATGAAATTAATTTTCTGAAACATGCTTTCAATCCTGTTAATACTGGATGCAGCGGAGATTTACCTCCGTTTATTGGCTGGTACAATACATTGTATTATGGCTTTAATGATATACAACTTTTTGACAAAAATTATTTGGTTGCTGATGTTCATACTATTCCAACAGATTGCGTAGGAAATGTTATGGGCTGGGTAAAGCATGTAGGTACCGGTCCTGTTAATTTAGGAATATTTATTGCGCCGCTTCCAGGTAATCAAATAACAGCTTTTGTTGGTCCTGTTATGAGTTACTACGAATATACATCAACAAATTTTTTAAGATTAACCGATCAAGAGTGGAAAGATTCAGCTTTAACTTCAGCGTTACGCCCAACCTGGGTAAATAATTATCTCGCTGATATAAATGGCGCAAGCAGAGGTCCGGGTGAAAGTCTAATTACAGGTATTTTATATAAAGATCAACAAAATATTCCCGACAGTTACTTAATAGTTAAAGCATTCCCAAATCCGTTTAATCCTACTACAACATTAAGTATTACTATTCCTTCAAAATTATCAAATTCATTAGTCCAGCTTTTTGTTTATGATATTCAAGGGAGATTAGTAAAGAAATTAATTAACCAAAATTTAGCCGCTGGTAATTATCTGTACAAATGGGATGGTAGAAATAACAACGGAATAAATGTTTCAAGTGGTGTGTACTTGATGAACTTGCGAGCCTCAGATCAAGTTAGTTCAGCTAAAATACTATTTCTAAAATAGCTAAACTATTATTCTATTTAGTTCCTAATCAAATCATTGCAGAATATGAATTAATAAGAAAAGGATCCGCAGTTACGGATCCTTTTTAGGAGGAATATAAGAACTATACTTTTGTCTTAGTTAACCGACCAAGTATTTCCACTGAACAAAACTTTTTCCAAATCCCCTTCCTTCTTCATTTTCTTTACCTGTTCAATCTGATCTTCAATTTCACCATCTAATGTAGGTCTGCTAACCTGTCTAAACACTCCGACCGGAGTTGGCATATTTGGATTATCAGTCATATGTGCAAGCATAGTTGCAATCAAAAAGCTTTCGTCATTTTCATCATGAACTATTAAATCCTCAACTCTTCGTTTGCCTTCTCCAATCTCAACAACTGCAGGCTTCCCGTTTTCCAAAACTATTCCTTTGTTTTTATTGATTCCAAATATCATCGGCTTGCCGTGCTCAAGATAAAGAACATTATCGTCTCTTGTTTTCTTATCAGTCAACTTATCGAAAGCGCCGTCGTTAAATATTACGCAGTTCTGGAAAATTTCTAGGAACGCCGCACCTTTATGTTCAGCAACTCTTTTAATCATTGCTTGTAGATGTTTTGCATCGCCGTCCAGAGCTCTTCCAACGAATGTTGCATCAGAACCTAATGCAAGCGCTGCAGGATTAAAAGGATTATCAACGCTTCCGTACGGACTTGTTTTCGTCTTCTTTCCTTTTTCTGATGTAGGTGAATATTGTCCTTTTGTTAATCCATAAATTCTATTGTTGAATAGGAGGATTTTCAGATCGATATTTTTTCTGCATGCATGAATAAAATGGTTTCCTCCAATGCTTAACAAATCTCCATCGCCTGCAGCAACCCAAACAGATAGATCGGGCATTGCAACTTTAACTCCGGTTGCAATTGCAGGTGCCCTGCCGTGGATTGTATGATATCCGTATGTATCCATATAATAAGGAAAACGTGAAGAGCAGCCGATTCCTGAAATCCAAACAATGTTTTCCTTCTTTACACCGATCATATCCGGGAAAGATCTTTGAACTTGAGCAAGGATAGAATAATCACCGCAGCCGGGACACCATCTTACATCCTGATCGCTTGCAAAATCCTTCGCTGTTAATTTTATCTCTTTAATTTCTTTTCCATTATCACCCATTGCTGCTGCCTCCTAACATTTCAATAATTTTATTTTCAATATCAGATACTCTGAATGGTAAGCCTCTTACAACATTAAATTGTTCAACCGGAATTAAATATTCACTTCGAATTATTTTTGCTAATTGGCCTAAATTTATTTCCGGTATTAAAATCTTCTTAAATGATTTAAGAACTTTTTCAGTATTTGAAGGGAAAGGATTTAAATATCTTAAATGTGCTTGAGATACTTTATATCCTGCTTCTCGCACTTTTATTACAGCTTCTTTAATTGCGCCGTAAGTTCCGCCCCAGCCAAGTACCAATAATTCACCTGATTGATCGCCATCGATATCAAGTAAAGGAATATCTTTTGCTATTCCTTTAACTTTCTTTTCTCTCAGCTTAATCATCAAATCATGATTGTCCGGATCGTAGCTTACATTGCCGGTGATGTTTGCTTTTTCAAGTCCGCCGACTCTATGTTCTAAACCTGGTGTTCCAGGTTTTACCCATGGACGTGCTAGATTTTCATCTCTTAAGTAAGGAGCGAATCCTTCTTTCTCTGTTCTAAACTTAACCGGTATTTCCGGAAGGTCTTTTACATGAGGTACATTCCACGGCTCAGAACCGTTGCCGAGATAACCATCGGTTAAAAGAATTACCGGCGTCATAAACTTGATTGCAATTCTTGCCGCTTCCAAAGCCATGTTGAAACAATCGCTTGGTGTTGAAGCCGCAACAACAGCTACCGGCGATTCTCCATTTCTTCCATACACAGCCTGAAGTAGATCAGCTTGTTCTGTCTTTGTTGGTAAGCCTGTACTCGGACCGCCGCGCTGAACATCAACAATAACCAAAGGTAATTCAGTCATAACTGCGAGTCCGATTGCTTCAGTCTTCAATGCAAGTCCGGGGCCGCTTGTTGTAGTAAGCGCAAGATTGCCAGCATAAGCAGCGCCGATTGCAGAAGTAATTCCTGCAATCTCATCTTCAGCCTGAAGAGTTTTTACTCCAAAATTTTTATAATAGCTAAGATACTGAAGAATTTCTGATGCAGGAGTAATTGGATAGGAACCTAAGAAAAGAGGAAGTCCGCTTTTTACTGAAGCAGCTAAAAATCCAAGCGCAGTGGCTTCATTACCGGAGATGCTTCTATAAATTCCTTTAGGAAGCTTTGCTGGTTCAACATTATATCTTGTCGTAAATATTTCTGTATTTTCACCATAATTATAACCTGCAATTAATGCTTTTTCATTTGCTTCAATAAACTCAGGTTTGTTTTTAAATTTATCATGAATCCATTTTTGAGTCGGTTCAAGCGGCCTGTCATAAAGCCAGTACATCAAACCGAGAGCAAAGAAATTTTTACAACGCGAAACTTCTTTTGGTGAAAGCTTTGTTCCTTCAAGTGCCTTTGATGTTAAATGTGCAATTGGAACAGGATAAACTTCATATCCTATTAAGCTGTTATCTTCTAAAGGATTTGTTTCATACTTTGCTAATTGAAGATTTTTTTTATCGAATGAATCTGTGTTAGCAATAATCATTGCGCCTGGTTTTAATTCACCAATATTTTTCTTTATAGCCGCTGGATTCATTGCCACTAATACATCTGGTCTGTCGCCAGGAGTATGAATATCAGCGCTGCTGAAGTGAAGTTGAAATCCGCTTACACCGTAAACAGTTCCAATAGGAGCTCTAATTTCTGCTGGATAATCCGGAAGTGTGCTTAGATCGTTTCCAAAAATTGCAGTAGTTTCACTGAACTGGCTGCCGGTAAGCTGCATTCCATCTCCGGAATCACCGGCAAATCTAACCGTAACTTCGGTAATTTGTTGAACTTCTTTTTCTTTTACCATTGCCTCATCTCTTTAATTAAAAATAAAAGACCGGAATTGATAAAACCACAAACCGTGCCATTTTTGAATATAGATTTATAACTATAGATTCAATATTTAGAAAATAAAATGTTAATTTAATCTATAAAATGATATTTTAACTTCTCAGATGTGGGAAATGAAAGTCTCTAACAGCGGTGCCTTGTAAATATTTTTCTACTTAAAGCGGAGATAAGGGACATGTTAGTGTAGCAATCAAACCTTCCGGCAAAGCCATCCATTCGGAATGACCTAACCTGGACAAGCCAGACCCAAAGAGGTAAAAAAAGATTATCTTTGCAAAAAAAGGATAAGCGATGGAATTGCTAACGGAGCGCTACAAAGAAAAAATAGCCGGAAGCCTCGGCTGTTATGACCGGTTAATATTTACCGGTACATTACCTGGTCTATGCTATGCAGAGGGAATGACAAGATATTTATATACAAAAGGGATACGCATATTTGACTATCCAAAATTTGCAGAACCATACCGTGAAAAGCTAAGAGCAAATGCCGAGAGACTGTCAAAAGAAAC
>JAMCWE010000233.1 GCA_023475265.1 Bacteroidota bacterium | reverse complement strand
AATAAAAAATTATCACTCAATTTTTGGGAGACAAATAGTCGCCCATCAAAAAATAAATTAACTGTTTTTTCAACAACAAAACTAAAATAGTATCACAACTTAAAATTAGCTTTTTAGAGCGGACTCAATAATAAATAAAAATAAAAGATTAAGAATTTTAATTACCGATAACGGAACAGGCTTTACGAAAGATAAAGAAATGAATGGCTTCGGTTTAATGAGTATACGGAACAGAGTGGAGAGCTTAAATGGAGGGTTTAATATAGAATCATTCTATAAAAAAGGCACACTTTTAATAATTGATTTACCTTTAGAGAATTACAAATGCTTGGAAACAATATTATAAAAGTATTAATAGCCGACGATCATAAATTGTTCCGTACAGGCATAATTAGAATTTTAAGCTGTTACCCGGATATTTATATAGCGGATGAAGCCGAAAATGGTAATGAACTAATTGAAAAATATTTTATCGTGAAGCCGGATGTAATATTAACTGATATATCAATGCCTTTATTATCAGGGCTTGATGCCGTCAAAAGAATTAAAGAAAAAGATATTTCCGCTAAGGTGCTGTTCTTGTCAATGTATAATACCACAGATTACATTTATTCTTGTTATGTAACAGGAGGTTCGGGTTTAATCAACAAAAATATTATTGAAGAGGAATTGATTGTTGCTATGAGAAAAGTTTACGCCGGGGAAAGATACTTCGGCAAAGATTTTTCGGACGAAATGTTGAATGCACTAATATTAAAAAATGAAGCTATATACATGGAAAGTCCCATTGTAAAAAAACCTAATCTTTCGAAAAGGGAATTGGAAGTGCTTAAGTTAATCGGTGATGGCTGCACAAGCGCTGAAATTGCTGAAACATTATTTGTTGATATTAGAACAGTAGATTCGCATAGAACTCATATAATGCATAAACTAAAACTTAAGTCACTTACGGAATTTATAAGATATGCAGTTCAATTTGCTAATGAAGATAACAGTTAGAGCTTTCTAAATTATATTAAAAGGGTACATCATGAAATCAAAAAATCATTCCTTCGTATTTGTATTATTCTTATTTTTAATTTCAGCATTTGAGATTAATACTCAAACTGTTGGCAAAGTTTATACAAAGCAGGCTGCAGACAGCATTTACGGACCGGTATTAAATTTTACAATAATTAATACACAGGATTTGCAATCACTTTTTTCAAAAACAAATAGTTATTTGATGTTCAAAATAATTCAAGATACTCTTGCAATCTTAGATGATAAGCGTAATCTTATTTATGGCTCTAGCTTTTCATTTTCAGATAATGATGTTTTCAATTATTGCAGTGTTTCTAAAATCCAGGAGCTAATATTTAATGATAATAATCCGGTTACTTATGTTGAAAACAGGCAGAACGTTTTAACAATTACAAACGGCGGTTTTACATTAGAAGAAACGCAGCCGTGCCCTCCCTATTGCCCGTAGCTTATGATAATTGCCAATATAATATTAATTACTTCAATGATTGTCTGGGCTTTAACCACGTTTCGTCAATATAAGACTAATTTTTTTCATTTCTTTTTAATTTTTGCATTGATGGACCCGATAGCTTTAGTTTTCCGCTTGCTTACGCCTGTATATCCTATTAGAATTTATGGAATTCTTATTCCGATCATAATAATTTCTTTAATCAATTTCAGAAGGACAGCAAAGAACTATTTAATTTTATCCATAATAGTTTTAATAAATGCTTTCGTTTCCCTTTATGCTGCACCGGGTCTTTTAATGGTACAGCTTACGCTTCTCCATTCAATTATCTTCTTTATTATAATGAAAATTTCAGTAACAGATGTATTAAAAAATAAAAAGTTAAATCTCTTCTATTTCGTTCTTGCGTTATATGAGTTTTCTAAAATTGCCAAGTACATTATTTTACTTAATGAATTGAAAACTGGTATTATTTATTTCAATTTAACCGGGCTTTTTGAAATTTTAATTGGAGTGTATTTTATTTTTTATAATGAAAAGAACGCTGCAAAGTATAAGATGAATTTAAATTATAAATAATTTTTAATCACTCAATTGAAGTTTTAATATATTAGCAAGTAATTATAAAATTATTTTCCCAATTCAAGTTGAAGAATCAGAATGAAATATCACATACTTTCACTTTTAACTTTTCTGTTTATGATTTCCGCATCCGCTCAAACAAATGAAATTCCAATAGTTCCTTCTCCACAAGTAATTAAACTAGGAAAAGGAAATTTTACTTTAAATAAAAATATTAACATCTCAATTACCGGCAGCAAAGCATATCTTAAATTTTCCGCAGAACAAATTAAAGAGACTCTTAAAAACTATTTAAATATTTCTGCAAAAATAATTGCAAATGATTCGGCAGCATCCGGAATTGTTTTTTCTCTTAATGATTTCAAAAGTGAAGAAAATATTCCCGTTGAAGTGAAAGATCAATCTTATAATTTAACAGTAAACAAAGATGGAATTAAAATTACATCTACATCGGCACGCGGAATATTTTATGGCACGATGAGCTTGATACAATTGCTCGAAAAGGCAAACTCAAAGGAAATTCCATTTCTAAATATTACAGATTGGCCGGATATAAAATTGCGCGGCATTTCAGATGACATTAGCCGCGGTCAAGTCTCTACTCTCGATAATTTCAAAAAAATTATTAGGAATATCGCTCGTTACAAAATGAATGTTTACATGCCTTATCTTGAAGACATGATTCAATTCCCGCAATATCCGGATATTGGGAAAAATAGAGGCGCACTTTCTGAAAAAGAAATTACCGAGCTTGTGAACTATGCCAAGCAGTATTATGTTGATATAATTCCTATCTTTCAAACGCTTGGGCATTATGAAAATATTCTTTCGCAGGAAAAATATTTGAAGTATGCGGAATTCCCGGGAGCGGCATCTTTAAATGTTTCCAATGATTCCACATATATCTTTCTCGAATCGATGATGAAGGAAGTATTTAAATTATTCCCATCAGAATATTATCACATGGGCGCTGATGAAAGTTTTGATGTAGGATTGGGCGCAAGTAAATTTCTTGTAGATAAATACGGAATAGCAAAAGTCCACGCAGACCATTACAAAAAGATTTATGACATCTGCAAAAAATATGGGAAGAAAGTCATGATGTACGGGGACATAATTCTTCGTCATCCGGAAATACTTTCTATGATTCCAAAAGATATTACGATTGTCGATTGGCATTACGTTCCGACAGTTGATTATCCTTCAACAAAAATATTTAAGGATGCGGGATTCAAATATATTGTTTCACCGTCCGTATCAAATTATTCATCACCCTTTCCGGTAAATGTAAATGCATTACCTAACATTCAATATTTTATCAAGGCTGGAATTGAAAACGGTTCTGAGGGAATGATAAATTCTAATTGGGGAGATTTCGGCGCGGAGACTTTTAAGGAATTAATTTATTTCGGATATGCTTGGTCGGCACAATGCTCTTGGAATTATAATGGAAGCGATCTTTCAACATTCAGCAAAAATTATTTTTATGATTTCTTCGGACTAAATGATGAGCGCATTCCAAAAATTTATGAAACTTTGAGTAATCCGCTGAATCAAATGACCTGGAGTGAATTATGGCGTCACCCGCTGCTAGTGGAAAGAGAGCATATGCAGCGCGGCCCAAACCTAATGCCTGCTTCAAAAGTTGAATGGATGAATTGGACGCTTCCCCAAACATTAAAGGATATAGACAATCTTGAACCAAAAGTTCAAAAACATAAAGATCAATTTGATATTCTCCGCTTCATCGTAAAGCTTGATGAATGGTACAAATCAAAAATTGAAACGCAATATCTTCTTCATGATAAAAGTTACCTGCAGGCAAATGAGAATGACAAACATCTTGTTAAACTTATTGATAAAGATGTATCATCGCTTAATGAACTGCACAAAGAGTATGATAATTTATGGCTGAAATATTATGTAGAAGCAAATCTTAATTTGATTGATGATAAATTTCAAAGACTTAAAGAATATTTTGAAGAAATAAAAGATTCGCTTAACAGCGGAGACAAAAATCTTTATTCGCCTTTAATAAAATCAAAATGGATTTATGTAAAAGTGAATGAAGATTCTTTGGCTTCAAAAGCAGAATTTCAAAAAACACTTAAGTTAAAAGAAATCCCTAAAGAAGCTTTTCTTCAACTAATGGGCGATACTTATGCAAGACTTTACATCGATGATAAATTTGTCGATGAAGTATATGCTCGCAGAACTTTATCATTAACCGTTGAACACAAAAGAATAAAATTCCTGGATGTTAAAAAATATTTAAGGAAAGGTGAAAACACTTTCCTAGTGAAGGTTGTAAATTACAATCCAAACGGCGCAGCAGGATTTAATATCGCTTCTAATTTTATTGTTGGGAAAGGAACTTTAAATATTGATACAAACGATGACAATACACAGAGTTCATGGAAGGGAAAAACTGAAGGCGGAGAATGGAAAAATGTTGTCTCTAAAAAATATCCTAATCAAATAATTGCACCAGACTTTCACACGAAAAGACCAAGCTGGATAGAGAGATAAATTTCAAGAGGTGATAATTGAATAAAACTTTTGCGGTTATTTTAGGTTTAATTGCCGGATTAATTGCTGTCCTTTATCTAAATGAACTTGTTAAAGCTTTCTCAGCTTTTCTATTGATTAAACAAAATGTAAGCATTGCTTTTTATGGGATAAAATTGACTGTGAGTTTTCCATTTAGCAAGTCAAACAGTTCCTATATTTATTTATTGGTAATGATAACTCCGTTTATTGCAAATGTTTTATTTATCGAAACCGCATTTATATGGTTAAGTAAGACTGCCAGCGATCATATACGAACCTCGTTGATAATTTTTCAATTGATTAATATTGGATATCTTATATTTGCTGCGTTCATCGGAATTATATCAATTATTTTAAACTCTTCGGTTTCAACTGAATGGACAACATTACTTAACCAAGAAAATTTATCTTATAACCAAAAGCTAATTTTCATGCTGTTCATTTTAATTTTACTTCTTGGTTATATAAATATTTTAACAAAAAGAATAAAAAAATCTATACCGGCAATCGGACGAAAATAATTTAAAAACTATACTTTGGAGAATTTATTTTTATGGGAGCGTTAACAAATAAAATCGTTTTTATAACAGGAGCTACTTCCGGTATTGGGAAAGCTTGTGCGGAAGAATTTGCAAAAGAAGGCGCTAATTTAATTTTATCAGCACGACGAATTGATAAACTGAATGAAATTTCCGAATCATTAAAAAATAAATATGGAATTAAAACTTATTCTTTTAAGCTTGATGTTAGAAATGCCGAAGAAGTAAGGAGAACAATTTCATCTTTACCTGAAGAGTGGAGGAAAATTGATATACTTATTAACAATGCCGGCTTAGCGCGTGGATATAGTAAAATTGTTGATGGAGAAATTTCACACTGGGAAGAAATGATAGACACGAATGTAAAAGGCCTGCTTTATGTAACTCGGCAAATTCTTCCACTAATGGTTGAAAGAAAGAGCGGACATGTAATAAACATTGGTTCAACTGCCGGGCATGAAGTTTATCCAAATGGAAATGTTTATTGTGCAACTAAGTTTGCAGTTAATGCGCTTACTCAAGCAATAAGAATGGAAACTATTGATAAAAATATTAGAGTAACAACTGTCGATCCCGGAATGGTTCTTACAAATTTTAGTAATGTAAGATTTTCCGGCGATACCGAAAGAGCAAATAAAATTTATGAAGGCGTAAAACCATTGACAGCAGAAGATGTTGCACGCACAATATTATTTTGTGCAACTCAACCAGAGCATGTCAATATAAGTGAAATAATTTTAACCCCTATCCAACAAGCTTCAGTAGCATATATTCATAGAAAAAAATAGAAATGGAATAATAGAAAATTTTAATTTCTATTATTCCAAAATTCCTTTTAAGCAGAAACAACAGCTATAAAATCCCAAGCAAGTTTGTATTAATATTTTTTTTACATGAACAAACTTACGTCTCCGGCGCCTTCTCTAATTACTTCAGGCTCGTCCATACTTAAATCCACTACGCTTGATGGAGCGCCTGTAAGGCTTCCAGACGAAAGCATTAAGTCTACCTGGGAATTGAAAATATTTTTAATCTCAGCTGGATCAATTAAAATTTCACCTTTCCTGTTTGTCGTACTTGTGCTAATAATAGGATTCCCAAGCTCCTCAACCAGTTTGAGTGTTACTGAATGATTAGGAACACGAATACCAACAGTCTTCCTTTTACTCCAAAGTTTTTTAGGAACTGCTTTTGCTGCAGGTAAAATAAATGTATATGGACCTGGTAATAGATGTTTCATCATCCTGTATGCATAATCAGAAACTTTTGCATAATTAGAAATGTCTTTTAAACTTGAGCAAACAAAGCTTAATAATTTTGAGCTGTTGTCATTCTTAATTAAAAAAATTCTTTCAAGTGCCTCTTTATTAAAAATATCACAACCAATCCCATAAACAGTATCGGTGGGATAAATAATTATTCCACCTTTCTTTAATATTCCAACTGCTTTATTTATATATCTTAATTGCGGATTCTGAGGATGAAGTTCATAATATTCCATAATACACTCCTTTTATTCGATAATTTAATTTATTGCACATATAATCATAATTTATTTATCAGAAATGCAGAGAATTCATATTTATCTGTGAAATTTCGCTTCTAATCTAAAAAGTAAATCTTAATTGTCAATATCAATAATTTTATTTAATTCCACACATACGGGTGGTTTTTCTAAGGATTTAAATAAATTATTTTTCAGCTATTTTTTCAGAGATATTTTATTATATTTGTACTTTATTTTTAAACCAATGGTAAGATTTCAAGGAGAAATAAATGTCTAGAAGATGTCAGGTAACAGGAATTGGTCCTGTATCCGGTAATCACGTATCTCATGCCCATAATAGAAGGAAAAGAAGATTTTTACCGAATCTTCAGAAAAAACGTATTTGGGTACAAGAGTTAAATAGATTTGTAACTTTAAAATTATCAGCTAAAGCGATAAAGAATATTTCACGACAAGGAACTTCTGAAATAGCAAAATTAGTTAACGATAAGCAAGTTAGAGCCAGGTAGAGATATTTAAAATTATTTAAAACAAAAAAAGGAAAGCATTGTGCTTTCCTTTTTTATTAATACGTCAAATATTTTATTCTCGTACAACCCATACCTTAATATTAGCAACTACATTTGTGTGTAACTTTATGCTAATACCATAAATCCCTAATGATTTAATTGGTTCTTCGATCTCAATTTTTCTTTTATCGACATCATAACCTTTTTCTTTTAATGAATCGGCAATCATTTGGGTTGTAACAGATCCAAAAATTTTGTCTTCTTCGCCAACTTGTACAGGAATTGTTACCGAAACTTTTTCTAATTCGACTGCAAGCTTTTCGGCAGCTTGAACTTCCTGTTGAAGTTTTTTTTCAAAATTTTTCTTTTCTTCTTCAAGAGCTATAACATTTCCTTTTAATGCTGTATATGCAATCTTACGGGGAATTAAAAAATTTCTGGCAAAACCATCTTTTACTTCAACTATGTCTCCAACTTGACCAAGCGATTCATAGTTTTGTCTAAGTATTACTTTCATTTCTTCTCCTCAATTAAGTTATCTAACCGTATCGGAGACGTAGGGCAACAATGCCATATGTCTTGCACGTTTAATTGCAATAGATAGTTGTCTTTGATATTTTGAACTAGTTCCGGTAATTCTTTTAGGAATTATCTTACCTTGTTCGGTAACATATTTTTGCAGCAGCTTTACATCCTTATAATCAATATAAGTAACTTTATTTTCGGTAAACCTGCATACTTTTTTAGTTTTAACTTCTTTTTTCATTTTTTCACCAATTTACTTTAATAAATCTGATTCTTCACTTGAAAGGAATTTATCAAAGGAATCTTCAGTATAATCAATTCCTTCGACGCTTTCTTCATCTGAAACAATATCTTCTTCTTCCCCCTGTCCATCCAAGCCGTCTCCATTCAACTTAGCTCTCTTATTTAGAAATTGAATTCTTCTGGCTTTGATTTCAACTATGCTTCTATTATGTCCTTCATCTGATTTCCAGCTTCTGCTTTGCAATTCGCCGTCAACCAAAACTGCAGAACCTTTTTTTAATCTTTCACGGCAGCTTTCTGCTAATTTATTCCATGCGACAATACCAACGTAGCAAACATCTTCCTGCCAATTGTTCGAACTATCTCTGTACTTTCTGTTCGATGCGATTGAAAAATTAACAACAGGTGTGCTATTAGTAGTTTGCCGAAAGATAGGATCTTTAGTTAAATTTCCGGCAACAATAACATAATTAATTTCAGGCATTTTCAAATCAGCCATGGTGTTTCCTCCATCTTTATCTTTAGTTGTTAATTATTTATCATTTCCGTCTACTTCTTCTTCCGTTTCCTCATTTGTAGCTACCTCAACCGTACTAGCAGGAGGAGTTTCAATTTCTTCACTTACTAGAATAACTTTATTCTTCTCAAGATATTCAACAGCATCACTATCTAATTTAATTGTCAAATACCGGAGGATATGTTCGTCAAGTGAATAGGATCGCTCAAGTTTTGCTATAATGTTGGAAGGAGAACTAAATCTAAAAATAACATAATAACCAATTTTGCTTTTTTTCACCATGTAGGCTAATCTTTTTCTTCCCCAATTCTCCATTTCTCTGATTTCACCACCATTATTTGTAATCGTCTCTTTAATTCGCGAAATGATGGATTCTATTTGTTCATCATCAAGTGCCGCATTTATAATTACTGCACTTTCATATATATTATTTTTCATTCGGTCAAGTCACCTCCTATGGACTTTGGCCCTCATTCTTGATGAGAGCAGGGGTTTAGTAAATATTTATTTCAAAAAACGGTTCGTAATTTATTTAATTAGTGTCGTAATTACAAGTAAATTTCGACTTTTAATTTTAAGATTAAACATCATTTATCTTTATGCCAAAAAGCTAATGAAAACATACTAAGCTGATTGAAATTTTTGTATTTATTCATTAAAATTAGATAAATTTTCATTCATTCCAATAAGTTTACTATTTGCATCTAAAAGCTGTTTGACACCTCCAATTACAAATTGTTCAATTAAGTGATTAGCAGATTTAAAAGATTTATCTAATTGCAATTTTTCTTCTATGCCAAAATCTGAAAGGACATAATTAGCCATCTCGCCTTTTTCAAAATTACCACCAATTCCTATTCTTAACCTTGGAAAATTATCTGAAGCTAGGTGGTAAATAATTGAGTTAACTCCATTATGTCCGCCATCTCCTCCTGAAATTTTAATTTTGATTTTTGCGGTTTCAATATTTATATCATCATGAATTACTAATAAATCTTGCGGATCAATTTTATAATTATCAACAATAAAAAGAGCAACTATACCGCTATTGTTTACATATGTAGTAGGTTTAATAAGAATATATTTAGAGCCGTCGATTTCACTTTCGGAAAGATAGAAATCACTTTTGGATGGAGAAAATGATAGCGAGTGTATAGCAGCAAAATAATCTACCAACATGAACCCGGCATTATGCCTATTATCTTTGTATCTATTCCCGGGATTTCCTATTCCTAAAACAGCACGCACGTTCAGTTAAACTATTCTTCTTCATCTTCAGCTTTTGCTTTACCAATTACTTCTGGTTCAGTTGGGCCTTCTACAGCGGCTTCTGCAGAAACTTCTATTTCAGCTTTTGGATGCGTTACAGCAGCAATAACAGTATCTGCAGGATTCAAGATCTCAACATTCTCAATTACTAAATCTTTAACATGGATAGAATCTCCAAGTTTTAAATCTTGAATATTAATATCAATATGCTGAGGAATATCTTTGGGCAAACATTCTATATCTAATTTATGTAATAATGTTTGAAGCACGCCGCCTTCTTTAACTCCAACAGGGTTTCCATGAAATTGGATTGGTACTTCTAATTGGAATGTTTCACCTGAAGTAAGACCAAGTAAATCTATATGAATAACTTTATCGGTAATAGGATCAAATTGAATATCCTTAATTACGCAATCATATTCTTCATTTGCATTCAGTTGAAGAGAAATTAAGTGCGTTTCAGTAGTATAAACGAGAGGATTTATTGCTTTTTCATTTACATCAATTGGAATCGGACTACCATGCTTAGAATAATACACTCCAGGAATTCTTCCATTACGTCGTAAATCGCTACGTGAAGATTTTGTTATATTCTTTCTCAAATTGGCTGTTAAAATTACTTTTTCCATTTTATCTCCAAAAACTAAATTAACCCTTATCTATATCAAATAGTGAACTAATTGATTCATTATTATATGTTCTTCTTATTGCTTCGGCAAATATACCGGCAGCAGAAATAATTTCTATTTTATTAGTATCATCGACTTTGTGTAATGAAATCGTGTCTGATACAAAAAGTTTCGTTAATTGAGACTTATTTATTCTCTCAATTGCAGGTCCTGAAAGCAATGGATGAGTTATTGCACCAAATATTTTTTGTGCACCTTTACTTTTCAAAGCTTCGATAGCGCCGACAAAAGTTCCTGCAGTATCGATTAAGTCATCAACTAATAAGACATCCTTGTTTTCAACGTTTCCAATAATGTGAACTACTTCAGCAAGATTTTGTTTTGGTCTTCTTTTATCGATAACCACAAGATCTGCTTGCAAACGTTTTGCGTATGATCTAGCCATTTTTATCCCGCCTACATCAGGTGAAACAACAACTAAATTATTTTTAAGCTGATCAAAACGGCCGCTAAAAACTGACGATCCATATAAATGGTCAAAAGGAATATCAAAAAAGCCCTGGATCTGTGAAGCGTGAAGATCCATTGTCATTACTCTATCTGCGCCGGCAACTGTAATTAAATTTGCAACAAGTTTTGCAGAGATAGATACGCGAGGTTGATCTTTTCTATCCTGCCTTGAGTAACCAAAATATGGAATAACTGCTGTAATCCTTTTAGCAGATGCTCTTTTAGCAGCATCAACCATAATTAAAAGTTCAATTAAATTATCAGCAGGTGGATTAGTAGATTGGATAATAAAAACATCCGATCCGCGAATATTTTCTCCATATTTGACCCAAATTTCGCCGTCACTAAAACGCTTTAATTCTATAGCACCTAATGGTATTTCTAATTTTTGAGCAATTTTTTCGGCTAAAGGTAAATTAGAACTACCCGAAAAAATCTTATAATCACTTCCCGCCATAAATTTATGCTATACTATCAATAATTTAAAAAATCGAGCGACTAATATAAATAAAACCGTTTGGCAAGTCAATAAAATCATGTTTAGAAATAAGTCGAAAAAATGAATAAAACAGGAAATAATTGCTTAATCTTTCTTTTTACGAAGCAAAAATATTATCACAATCAATAATACCAATCCTGAAATGGCATAAATCCACGGTGGGGTTTCTTTTAATTTAAATGGCCTGAATGTTACCGAAATTGTTTTTCCGCTTCCTATTTGAGCCAAAGTATAATCCCAAATTAGGGTTCGTCCATCTTTTGAAACAGAATTATCGGTAATTACATCACCGCCAAATGTATACTTATATGTTACGTGGAAAGCATCTCCATTAATACCAAAGCCAGTCGCTATAGGCGGTATAAATTGTGAAAATATTTTTTGGCCTTCAGCTCCATCTTTCAGAGAAAAGTTTGAAGAGGCAAATGCTTTAGTTTGATTAAGAGAATCAATATCTGTAAATGTTAAATTAATAATTGCATGTGTTGTACTATCAGTCGTGTCGGTATATACTTTTATATTTTTAATGGATGAAAATTTAGAGGTAAATTCGTTTTTAATTGAATCTTGATTAAAGATTCCGATTTTGTCTAAGATTTTTGCACTTTCGTTATCTGGCATTTTAGTCCAGAAAATTATATGCATTGAACCAGAGCCATCAGCATAAAGTTGAACGTCTTGAATATAATTTAAACATCCGCTGAGTGAGAATGTTAAGAGTAGAGAAAGTATAATTTTTTTCACGATTATGTTCGGAAGATGTTAGAAATAATTGAAAGATTAAATTTATTATGTAATAAAGATAACTGTTAAAGTTAATTTATAGAAATTTTTAGAATTTTTCATTATGTTTCTTTCTAAATTTTAAAAGGTACTTAATATGCCAACGTATGAATATAAATGTAATAAGTGCGGAAATGTATTTGAAGTATTTCAATCGATGAGCGCTGCACCAATAAAAATATGTCCAAATTGTAATGGAGATGTTAAGAGATTAATTGGCCCAGGTTCAGGCCCTATATTTAAAGGTAGTGGTTTTTATCAAACCGATTATAAAAACAATTCAACAAAAACATCACCTAAAAAAGATTCATCTAAATCCGGATCTTCATCTTCAGCTAAACAAGCATCTTCTAAATAAATGATATTGATGTATAATCCATCAATGGTTTCTCAATATTTTAATTAATAAAATCTTGAGTCGATAAAAATAATTTCGTTAAAAATCAGCTCCTAAAGAAATATAAAACTTTGGCTGGGAAAAAGTATTAAAGTTATATGCCCAAGCCACATCAAACCTAACGAGGAAATAAAGTAAGAATATTCTTGCACCAAAGCCTGTACCGGTTAATAAATCTCTTGAAACTAAATTTCCATTTTCATTTTTATCAAACAATTTCAATTCCCTGTTATGATTCCATGCAGCACCAGCATCAACAAATGCAACGCCCATTATGTTACTGAATAGTACGGGCAATGCACCAGTAACAAGATATTTAATCAATGGGAATCTTAATTCCATGTTTAATAGTCCATACTTTGTACCGATTTCTTCAGCATAATCATATCCTCTTAAAGGTAATGCCGCAGTCAAAAAAGCAAAATCAGATGGTGAGTTCAGCGGGATAGTATTATTTGCAAAAGATCTATTAATCCAATTATCAATTCCGCCTAAGAAAAACCTTTGTGGGTTTGTGCCCCAAGAATAACCGCTGGAAAGCCTAAACGCAAAAGAATAATTAGTCCAAAATCTAAAGTAAGTTCGATAATCGCCGAGTAAAGAATAAAAAGTTAAATCTTTTTCTGTTATTCCTGGATTTCCAAGAAAATCGAATCGATACCTTGTGCCGTCAATCGGAGCGGTATATCCGAAAAGCGAATTATCATGCACAAAGCTTAATGTAGGAACTATATAAGTTGCCTTTTGATAAGGATCGTCAGGGTTATCTAAATTTTCCATTGTAACATTTAGCCAGCTAAGTCCGCCTTCAAATCTATAAAACTGATTTAAAGGATAACTAAGTGAAACTACAGCTCCATAATTTCTAAATCTAAAAAGATCAGTACCATCCGGCCTGTCAAGATAAACAAATCGTGCAGTATGAAAAGTTTCAATTCCATAATTCAATCTTTGCTTCAAATAAAAATAGGCCAGACCGTAGTCACTATTTTTTAGATCTATTTGAAGACTTGTTTGCCCTATAATTCTATAATTACCAAGCACATCACTGAAAGAAAGAACCGTAGTTCCAAGTAATCCGTAAAGCGAACTATATCCGGCATTAGCGTAAACAATATCCGGAGAGAATGTAATTTTATATCTGTTAACTAAATAGTCACCATTTTTATCAAGATTATTTGTTAAATGGAATTTTGATTTTGTAGAATCAATTGGTTTTGTTTTTGTTTCAGTTTGTTTACCACCAAATACGTAGTTGTTAAAATCAATTTGAACCGAATCGCCATAAACATGAGAAACATCTGACACGTTAGTTGAGTCCGAATCAATAATATTTGATTTAGAAGAATCTACCTGATGAACGGCCATATTCGATACTTCTTTAATCATACTTTCTTTACTATTCAAACTGGAAACGTAAATTGTAGGAACAAGCTTATTTGTATCAAGAGTAATTTCGAACGGATTGTTCATCAAAAAAAGATTATATGAACCTTTATACAACGTTGAAAAAACTAATTTCTTTCCGTCTTTAGAAGCCGATAATTGATATAATCCATTAAGTGAATTGGTAATTGGTTTGGCAGGAATATTTTCTACATTTTTTGTTGAATCTTTTTCTTCCAGCACAATTCTTTTTTTATAAATATTATTAATCCCATTTAGATCAGAAATAAATAATAATTTTTTATCATCCGGACTAGCAATCGGGGCAAATTGATTGCTGTACGGCATGTCTGTCAATCTTTCAATTTTCTGAGTATTTATATTTATCGAATAAATATCTGAATGGGAATTTCTATAATCATAAACTTTAAATGTATCAGGTACAGATGCAGAAGATAAATAATTTTCTCTATCTGAAGAGAAGAAAATTTTCTTGCTGTTAGGCGACCATGATGGATCATTATCTGTAAAAATATCGTTTGTTAGATTAGTTAATTTTTTAGTTTCAAAATTATAAATGTAAACATCCGATTGAACCGAAGTATGACCAATGAATGCAAGATATTTTCCATCTGGAGACCAAGATAAACTTTTAATTCCTTCAAGCTTTATAGGCAGTGTTTCTTTGTCTTCTGATTCAACATTAATTATATAAACGATATCATCGCCATCGCTCTTTGCCGAAAGCGCAATCTTTGTTTCATCTGGTGACCAGCTCAATCCGGGAGTTACTACATTTAGCTGCTCAAAGTCAGGACTTCTATTTCCTTTTACCAACCGCTTAATAATTTTTCCATCGATGGCATTCATAATAAAAACATCAAAATAATAATTGCGGTTGGATATGAATGCAATCTTATCGCCTTGAGGTGATATAGACGGGCTAGTATTATAAAATCCGCCGCCTTCTTCCGGATCTGTCAACCTTTTCGCAAATTCATCCGGATCTTTTCTTAAAGCGATATCAGGGTAATAAACTTTTTTAAGATATTTTTTCCATCTCTCGTTAAATTGTTTAAGAGTTAATCCAATTGAACTTCTAAATCCTTCTTCTAAACTTCCTGTCCCTTTTATTTTGTTCATTATTTCCCCGATCTTTTCTTTACCATACTTGCCGGCAATATAATGGAAAATTGATTCGCCGCCGCGATACGCGATGTAACCATTTAATCCTTGAACATCTGGAAGATAATCGTTTATAATCGCATCTCGAATAAACATATCGGTATTTATATCCCAGCCGAGCGATTGATATTCAGCCATTCCCTCGTTAAACCATTGCGGCAGATTTAAAGAAATATTATTCGAAACAATATTTTGCAGCGAACCGCCGTAAAAGAAATCATTCATTACTGCATGTGTAAGTTCGTGATGAATTAAATGTCTGAACTCAGGATATGAACCCATAAATTGAACAACAACTCTATTCTTAAATATTTCAGTAAAGCCCTCAATCCCTTCACTCAAGTATTCATCCGTAACATTTGTTTCCTGAAAATCATTTGTTGAGTTGTAAATAATTAATGTAATTCTGTTATTAATTTTGTAATTGAAACTTTTCTCAATTGACTTCAAAGATTCTTCAGCTACTTTTGAAGCGAACTCTGCTAGTTTTGAGCCATGCGAGGAAAAATAAATATCAAAATGTTCGGTTTGGATATAGTACCAGGTAAAATCTTTATACTGAACTTTGTTCTGCCCAAATTGTGCAAATAAGGAAAGCTGAGCAAAAACTAAAATCAAAATAATATTGAAAAATATTTTCCTCATTTTAGACCTTTAATTATTCCGAAATGATAAAATCTAATTCGGTTTTTTCCAAATCAACTCGAATTAATTTAACTCGTAAATGATCTCCTAAACGAAATTGTTTTTTAGTTGCTCTTCCAATAAAAGCATATTTTTTTTCATCATAAACATAAAAATCACCCTCCAAATCACGCAGTCTTATTAAGCCTTCGGCTAATATGTCAACAATTTTAACAAAAATTCCGAAATGGGTAAGTCCTGAAATTATTGCATTAAATTCTTCTCCTATATGACTACTCAAATATTCAGTTTGTTTCAATTTCACTGATAATCTTTCAGCGTCCACGGCTGCTCGTTCACAATTAGAAATATGATCACATGTTTCATCAAGTTCACTTAACTGATAATTCGGAACATTTCCGGAATCAATATATTTTAGCAAAAGTCGATGTACAAGCAAATCTGAATACCGTCTAATCGGAGAAGTAAAATGTGTGTAATATTTGAAACCGAGTCCATAATGCCCAATATTATTTACAGAATAAATTGCCTTTGCCATGGAACGAATTGCTAACTCATTAATTAAAGTTTCTTCATCAGTGCCTTTCACACTTTGAATTAGCAATTGAAATTGATTCGACTTTGACGAAGCGTTTGGATCGAATGAATAACCGAGTGACTTAACAAATTTTGCAAATTCATTAATCTTTTCAGCATCAGGTAAATCATGAACGCGATAAACAAAAGGTTTAACCGGACCCTTTCTCGGGGCTCCGATATGCTTTGCAGTTATTTTGTTTGCAAGCAGCATAAATTCTTCTACAAGCATATTGCTTTCTTTAATTTCCTTCTTAAAAATTCTTACCGGATTGCCATTAGTATCAAGTTCAAATTTAACTTCTGGAGTGAAAAACTCAATGCTTCCTTCTTTCAATCTTTTTTTGCGAAGAGTTTGAGCCAGCTTATTTAAAATTACTATCTCATTTTTAAATTTATTTTCTTCGCCAGTAATAATTTTCTGAACTTCGTCATAATTGAAACGCTGTTTGCTATTAATTATCGTTTTTACAATTTGATAATTAATTATTCTGCCGCGAGTCGTTAACTCAAAAATTACAGAATAAGTTAATCGATCTTCTCCTGGAACCAGCGAACAAATATTATTAGAAAGTTTCTCCGGTAACATTGGAATTACTTTGCCGACGAGATAAACGCTATTTCCTCTCGCCTTTGCCTGCTTATCAATATTAGAACCTGCTTGCACATAATGTCCGACATCAGCAATATGAACTCCAATTGAATAGTTGCCATTATCTAATTCTTCAATTGATAAAGCATCATCAAAATCTTTTGCATCTTCAGGATCAATGGTAAAAACAATTTTACTACGGTAATCTTTTCTGTTCTTAATTTCTTCAGCATCTAACTGAGTATTGATCTCATTCGCTTCGTGTAAAACTTTTGGCGGAAACTTGTAAATAAGATTAAACTCTCTTGCGATCGATATGACTTCAGCATCCAACGAACCGGCTTTGCCAATCACCTCAATTATTTTCCCCTCAGGATTTTGCATGGAACTATCCCATTCAATATTTCCGGCGATAACTTTATCGCCTTCAACTGCGCCGGCTAAATCTGATTTATCAATATAAATATCTCGATATATTCCAGGGTCATCAGGCTCGATGAAATAAAATGATTTGGATTTTTTTAGAGTGCCTACAATCTCTTCCCTGTTTCGTTTTATAACTTTAACAATTTGACCTTCAATATTTTTACCTTTACGCCCGGCAAAAAGAACTGCTTCAACAGTATCACCATTAAATGCGTTGCCAAGGTTCCTGGAAGCAATAAAAACATCGCCAATTTTTGAATTTTTCAGAACCACGAAACCGAAGCTTCCATTTACAATTTGCAGAACACCCGTAACGCGATTTGAGCGGAGAGTTTGATTTAGATTTTCGGATGAGCGCGCAAGTCTATATCTTTTTCCATTTTTAGATAAATATTTTTCTTCAAATAAATCATGAAGCACTGCTTTCAAGGAACTATATTCATGATCGGAATTTAAACTTAGCTTTTTTGCTAAATCTTTACTTTTAAATTCTCTTCCGGGATTTTTCTTAAAGAAAGCTATTATTTTTTTCTTCATTAAAACTCAAACCTATATTTTAATCCGAGCTCGTTTATCATTTCATTTGAAATGCTCGTTTGTGTAATTGCTTCTTTTCTTTCAATCCGCAAAAGAAAATTTTTGAAGATCGGATATTCTATCATTACATTTGCCTGACTTAGATCCGAAAAAACATCTGTAGAGCCGCCGATAGTATAACGAAAATCTTTTACCTTTCCGACTAAATTAAATTTAGTTGTTGATCCTACACTTCTCAACTCAACTCCTTTAACATAATCACCCAAATAGCGATTTAATACCCCGCCCAATAAAGAACCTGCAACCGAATTAACCGTACTTTGCGCCGCCCCGCTCCAAAATGAATCCGACGATTTAACATAGCCTGCTTGTGTTACCGCTTGAGTTTGCTGCTGCGCAGTTAAATCAGAATTAAATTTTCCAGTTAATATGAACATAACTACATCAGAAACATCTTTTGTAGGATCTGATTTATCGTTGCTTATATTATCTGATCCCACATAAACACCGATATTATTTTTATCTTGAGTAAAATTCTTGGAAAGATCGCTCAATGGTCCATTCAGCTTAATTCTTACTTCTACAGGTTCTTCTTTAGCATCAGGCTCTGGAGGAGTATAATAATTTTTATAAACTGAAACTATATTTAAATATGGATTACTTAAATCGCTTTCAAATCTAATTGTACCGGTTGCTTCGAAAGATTTTAAAAATTGAAATGTAGATCCGTCAAGCAAAGTTAATTCTCCCTGCGAAGTTGATCTTCCATTAATATGATCAATCTGAATATTGCCCTTCAAAATTGCCGTTAAGTTTTGGTTGAATTCTTTTGCTAAAACAAATTTTAGCGCAGCTTCATTCTGAACTTTAACGTTGATACTATAATCTAAAGTTAACTTCGAACTGTTTTGCCCGATATTGTTTTCTCCGTTACTCTCTTTCGATAGCTGAATAAGATTTTCAAAATCAGTTTGTATTTTGCTTGGCTTAACTGTATCGGAACTAAATTTATAAATAAAATTGTTACCTGAAGTTTGATATGCCGATTGAGTCGGCGGAAAAGTTAACATTGCTTCTTTGACAATTATTGGAGCTTTAAGAAATGATTTTTTTTCATTCATTGTATACTCTATATCCCCATCAGTTTGAATTACGAGATCGCCAAAAACAGCAGGGCTTACTGCTTTAGAATCTTCACTCAGCACTTTCAAACTACCTGAAACTTTTGCATGCGCTGAAGTTAAGTTAAAGTTTTTAAGATTTGCAATTCCTCCTCCAATAATTCTGCCGCCGCCGCTTGTCCCCGGAAGATTTTCGATTAACAAGCTGTCAAGAGTTAGTGTCTGATTTTTTACTAATAATTTTATCCCTGCTGTGTATTCAATATTATTTGCGTTAACAAGAAAAGTTGCATCTTGTACCGAAATATCTCCTGAAGGATCAAGATTATCAGGCGTTCCGGCAATTTTTAAATTAGCGATCATTTTACCGGTCAGCTTTTGAATTCCTGGTAGTGCATTGCCCAACGGACTCAAATCAAAATCTTGTGAAGATATATTAAGATCAATTTGTTTTGATTTAACAAACCTATCTCCTCCGCCGGTAAAGGATAGATCAATCGGAATATTTCCGTTTATTAAAAGTGAAGGTTTAATATTTTTAGCTTGAGCAGTTGATAAAATATCCGAGTTCAGAAAACTAATATAAACCGATAGGTTTTGTTCGGCGTAATTTAGAACTCCGGATAACGAACCGAAATATCTATTTTTATAAGTAACGCTGTCTGCGCCAAATTTTAATGTTCCAATTGGGCTGTCAAAATTTCCCGTTATCTTTGCATCGAGATAAATTTTTGAATCAATACTATTTTCAGGATTCATTTCTAAAAGATTGGTTGATAAATCTTTTCCATTTATTCCTTTCATATCAATATTGAAATCTTGGCTTCCTGCCCGGCTAAGAAATCCTTTAATTCCAATTTCACTTTCGTTTCTTACAAGATCAAAATTATCTATTACGATTCGATCTTTAGAATAATTTATTTTAACATTTCCTTTATTGGCAATATCGAATTTGTTGTATCGTAAATATAATGTGTCAAGATTCAGAAGTACGCTGCTGTTAATTAAATTTATTTTCCCGGAAAGCTTTGCCATCGAATTCTTCTGCATATTAGCGGCAAAATTAATATCGGCAATATTTTTTGCTAGATTTAAATCAAATTTTAAATTAAAAAAATCTTTCCCTGTAAATATTCTATCTGCAGATAAATTTAATTTTGAATTTATTCCGCTTAAAGAAGTGGAATCTATATTATTCGCCAGTCCAAGTTTCATGTTTAAGTTAGAAAAGAAAAAAACATTATTTGGTCCCCAGAATTTAAAATAATTAAGATTGGTATTTAAGCTTGCTGCAATATTTCCGCTGTCATCTTTAAACTCGCCGCTAATATCACCGTCAAGGTCCAAATGATTGCTGCCAAGAAAAGCAGATAAGAGATCCAAATTTTTAAACTCGACATAATATTTAAAATTAGTTTTTTCAGTTCGCGGAATTTTTTTAATGTGCTTATTTGCTTTTACGGCTACACCAATATTTTCTTGTCTGTTGAAAACAGAATCTGGATGTTTAATCTCACTTATTTTCTTTTGAATCGAAGTAGAAATTAAATTTGCCTCTTTAGAAATTAAATCAATCGATTGTTTAACAGAAAAATTACCAATTACAGTTAGATCAGCAAGATCCGAAATTAAATTTATTACTCTTTCACCGTTATCATTGCTGCGTATATCTGCAATCGCTTTTGAGCTGTCAATATTAACT
This sequence comes from Bacteroidota bacterium, assembly GCA_023475265.1. GTDB lineage: Bacteria > Bacteroidota > Ignavibacteria > Ignavibacteriales > Ignavibacteriaceae > FEN-1297. Next base: position 4,514 of record JAMCWE010000233.1, on the reverse strand, counting down.
TCACGAATTGATGATTTTTTTAAATCCAGAACTAAATACAAATCCATTTTATCAAGATCGAAATTATCGCCGCTTCCATTCAATTGTAAATTTAAATTGCTCTTCATTGAAGTATCTTTGGAAAAATCCGCAAGATTTAAACCTTTAATATCACCATGAAGATTATACGAAGGTTTATCTTTATTTGAAAAATTAAAATTCCCGGATAAATTAGCTGCCGCAGTATCCGATCTTACAACTAAATTATAAGAGATATTTTTATTTTCTGTGGCGGAGGAAAATCTTAGCGTATCTATTTTGTTCCCGCTGATAGATGAGCCGTCGCCAATAAACTTAATAACTGAATTCATATTTTCAGGAGAAAAGCCGCTTCCTTTTATAGATCCTCTAGAATTTAAATTTGTTGTCAGACCTGTAAATGGTGACAAGTCAAGATTTCTAGTTGCAAAATTTATATCGTAAGCCGTGCCTGGTTTTCTTAAATCAAGTGAGCCGTCAATGTTTGCATTTCCTTTATCTGATTTTAAAAAAGCTTTAACATAAAAATTAAAAGGATTACCGCGGTAGGTTAATGTATCAAATGTAACCGTACCGATTTCATTATAAACCGGTATTCCAATTGAAGGCAATAATTTATCCGCGTCAGATTCTTTAATTTTTGTATTGATAAAATTAGCATCTATAAACATTCTGTTTGGGTCGGTTACATCACGAACTTTGCCTTTCAATTCAAGACGAGTATCTAAATATTTTATTTCCGCATGATTTAAGTTTAAATCTTTAAGCGAGCCTGAAGCATCGATATCAACTGCTACAATTCCATTTAATATTGATGTTGCCGGGACAAAGGAAGTCAATTCATCAAAATTAAATTTGTCGGCTTTCAGGTTAACATTAATTCCAGCAGAATTTATTTTTGAAAAAGCGGTACTGTCAAATAAATTAAAATTATTTATTCTCGCTGTCAAAGTTAAATCAGTACTGTTTGTAACTAGATTAAGATCGTTAACAAAAATGCCATTAGTATCCGCAATTAATTCTCCGGATAAATTTTTTAATTGAAAGTCTTCCAGATTTGGAGTAAAAGAAAAATTGTTTATTCTAACTTCGTATTCGTTATCTGCAATGTTTGCCAAAGCGCTTAGAGAGAGGTTTAAATCTTTTATTCTAAGATCGTGAGTGTTTAATGTCTCGTAGGATTGACTGCTATTCACAAGATTATAATCTTGAAGAGAGAAACTTACATTTGTCAGTTTTACATCCGGCGCTAAAATTTTAAATGGGAATTTTGAATGAGTCGTGTCCTTTTTGACTGGCGGCAATAATTTTGAAATATTTAATTCGCCGGTACTATCAGCCACGAATGCAATTCTGGCGTTGGATATTTCAACCTTTCTTATATAAATTCTCTTAAGAAATAATTGCAGCGGACTGACTTTTAATTCAATTACTCCGGCATTAAGAAGAGTATCGCTTCCCATATTCACAACAGTATTTCTTAATACCAATGAAGTAAAAATTGTCCCATCAATTTTACCAATATTTAATTTTCCGTTGAGCTCTTTGTTGGCAAGCTTGATTACATTTTCTCTTAACAATTCACGGAAGGTTGAAGTTTGACTAAAGCCGAAGAATATCATGAAAAGAATTAATAGAACTATTCCAGCGTAAAGAAAAACATTTACAATTTTATGAAACAGCGTTCGCTTCTTTAATATTTTATTTTTAGCTTCTGTCAAGATGAGAGTTAATAAATTATTAGATATTCCGGATCATTTAGGCTAGACAGCCAATAATACAAACGTATTAATTTTTATACTTATTTAAAATGGATTTTATAATCTTCGAGGTTGATTGATCATTTATAAATTCAATGGTTTTTACTTCTCCTCCGTTTGCTTCAACTACTTCCCTCCCAATAATATTTTCAATAGACCAGTCGGCGCCTTTAACCAAAATATCAGGAATGATTTCTTCTATCAGTTCAGCCGGCGTATCCTCTTCAAATATTGTTATGTAATCTACAGGCTTCAAATTAGAAATTATGAATGCTCTTTCATCTTCTTTCAAGATAGGTCGTTTATCGCCTTTAATTCTTTTGATTGATGCATCGCTGTTTAATCCGACAATCAACACATCGCCGAGTGCTTTTGCTTTAGAGAGATAATCGACATGGCCAGCATGAATAAGATCGAAACAGCCGTTTGTAAAAACCACTTTCTTATTCTCCGATTTTAATTTTTTCCTAATTGATTTTATTTCCTCAAGTGATTTTAATTCATTCATGTAATGTCTTCAATTACTGTATTAAATAATTTTTCAAGCTCAATCGGAACAATTCCCACTTCTTCGCAAACTAATCCGCCGGCATAATTTGCAAGATAAGAAGCTTCATATATATTTGCGCCCGATGCAATTGCCATAGTCAATGTTGAAATTACCGTATCGCCGGCACCGGAAACATCTGCAACTTTTCTTGCTTTTGTAGGCATTCGTTTTTCTTCTTTTCCTTTTTCAAAAACCGCAATACCGCTTTCGCCTAAAGTAAGCAAAACATTTTTAGCATTTAGTTTTTCAAGAAGCTTTTGTCCAACTTCTGTAATGTCTTCATCATTTTTGATTTTTAATCCTAGTACATCTTCTGCTTCTTTACGATTCGGTTTAAAAACCGTTACATTTTTATATAAGAAAAAATTATTGAATTTTGGATCAACTGTTATCAGCACTTTACTCTTATTAGCCAGAGCAATTACTTTTTCAATTAACCACGGAGTAAGCACTCCTTTATTATAATCCTGTAAAATAATTCCGTCAAAATCTTTTATATGTGCTTCAAGATAATTAAATACTTTCGCCTGAATTTCTTTATTTAAATATTGTTTGCTTTCCTTGTCAATTCTTACCACGTGCTGGTGATCGGCAATGACGCGCGTCTTTGCCGTTGTAGGCCTTGATTCATCGGTTATAATTCCTTCATCAGTAATTCCACTTTCAGTTATAAGAGAAGAAAAGATTGATCCGTAATTGTCATTACCAATTACACCGATGGGTAATGGTATTCCGCCGAGCCTCAGAATATTCAACGCAACATTTGCAGCACCGCCAAATCTATAAAATTCATTTTCTACTTCAACAATTGGAACGGGAGCTTCAGGAGAAATTCTTTTTACATCACCCCAGAAATAACAATCAAGCATCATATCGCCAACGACGGCAATTTTCAAATTCTTAAAACCAGCTTTTAATGTGTTAAGTCTTTTTACAGAAAGAGTTATCATTTAGGACCTTTTATTAGTAAACTTTATTGTAAAGATAAAGATAAAATTATTTGCAGAAAAGAATACAACTTTGATAATAGATTATATTGGGTTGGCAGTGGGAAGGTTATGCTGAACTCGTTCCTCAATTCCCATAGCCAAGGCTATGGGTTACTTTAGATTCATTTATAATATAGCCGTATTACTTGCAAGAGCAACCCACGACCTCGGTCGTGGGAGCGCGTACGCTTAATATTTTCGTTAGTCGTTTCAACGACTTTCCTTAAACACTAACCCCGAAGAAAAAAAACAATATTCTTGGGGATTCATCCCCTTACTTCTTTTCATATTGTTATTATAACTTAACACCATGAATGGCGTAACAATTTTTTCTCTCTTTATATTCCCAGTCGTAAACGACTGGGCTATTATAAGATCTTGAAATCGTAAACGACTGGGCTATTATAAAATCTTGAAATGGACTGTTATTTTTAATAATTAAATTTTCCATGCAAAAAATATTTTTCTACTATTCTATTTATGCAAAAATTCGTTTCATCAACATCAATCCATCAATTAACTCATAGCTTCCATCACTTAGCTTTTTAATAGTCAAGCTGCTCAATATTCATCCAGCCATTTAATAGCGCATCCCTTTTCAATAACCAGCTATTTAATGAGTCCGATTATTCAATAGTCCAGTCTCTTCAATAGCCCAGCCGTTCACCTTAGAACCAAGCACTACAATTCATCTCATCAATAGCCCAACCGTTCACGGCTGGGCAAAAGAAATAATAGAAATAATTCCGAGGGCATTCATGCCCTTACTGCTCTAAGCCGGAGGATTGCTCGGCTGTTCCGGCGGTGTATCCGTTTCGCCATTGCCGCCTCTTCCGCCGCCGCCCTTAGGTATAGGCTCGAAGGCTATCAGCATCTCCGGGTCGTCTGCAAAATTCGCCTTTACAAAATTCGTTATCTTTTTTATCTCCGATTTAAACACCTTCACAGCTTCATCACGTAATGTTGTTGCCGCCTTCTGGTCCTTCTTAGCCTTCTTCTGATCTGAATTGGATTCTCGAAGTCTGTTTGGCATCGATTTAAGACTCGCTATTTCCTCAGCAGTCATACCGTTATCTGTTAAATCTGTTTGGTTCGCTTCGCATGTTCCTCCAAGATACTCACAGCGGTCTATTATTCCATTATAACCGCCGGTTATTGTTTCGTCTACTTTGAATAATTTCAGCTTTGCTTTGTTTT